>DATHQY010000476.1:0-14765 GCA_035482215.1 Polyangiaceae bacterium
CGCGCTATCTAGGAGGAGACGGAATAGGCCCTATTGTCAAACACTTATTGCACATTATCAATGTCGTAGGTGAGGACGCTCCTGCCCTCGGTAGCGACTGGGACGGATTCATCATTCCGACGCGTGAGCTTGCCGACCCAAGGGGCCTTCCTCTGCTGACGGACGGGCTCTTGCGCGCCGGGGTATCGGAGCGGACGCTCGCGAAGATCCTCTGTGGCAACGTCCTGCGAGTGCTTGGTGACGTGCCGCCGCGTGTCGGATCCGCAAGAGCGCCGCCCATGAGCCGTCCTTGACCGACCTGGCGTCTGGGATAGGTTCAGTTACCTGGCGTTGGACGCGGGAGTTCGTGCGGAGGTGTACACAGGTCCAGGAGGTCTCGTTCTCGATGCGCTGGGGGCGGTGGCCGTCACGGTGCTCGGCTCCCTCTTCGCCGCTGCGGATGCGGCCCTGCGCGAGATCCCCGAGGCGCGCCTGCAAGCGCTCGCGCAGGCGCCTAGTCGCGGTTCCTTCCGGCGTTACGTTCGCGATCCGCCTCGCATTCTGTCGCGGTGGCTCGTCGGACGCGTCGTCGCGCTCAGCGTCGCGAGCGTTCTTCTGAACGACGCGGCGCGCAGCGCGGGGCTCGTCCGAGGGGCGCTTCCGGTCGCCGTCTTGGGCGCCGTGGCGACCTACGGCACATTTACCGAAGTGGCGCTGACCCTGGCGCGGCGCATTCCGGAGCGAATCGGTGAGCTGGCGCTCTGGTTTTTGCGGCCGGTGGAATGGGTGACCGCACCGCTCGCCGATCCACTGGCGTTTCTCGGTCGCGCCGTGGGTCGGCGCGTTCCAAAGACGCAGCGCGTCGACCCCCAGATCGCCGAGAACGAGGTCGAATGGGTCGTCGCGGAAGGCGAGAAGGCCGGCGCGATCGCCAACGAACCGGCCGAGATGATCCGCAAGGTGCTCGACTTCAAGGATCTGACGGCTCGCGACGTGATGGTGCCGCGCCTGCTCGTCCGAGGCGTCGAAGCGTCCACCCCGCTGGCCCAGGTCGCAGCGTTCCTGGCGAGCGAAAAGCACTCCCGCTATCCCGTGTACCGCGAGCACATCGACCACGTGGTGGGCGTGCTCTACGCGAAGGATCTCTTCGCCTTGGTGCGGGACGAACGCCTCGACTCGGCCAGCCTTCGCGACGTCATGCGCACGCCGGTGCTTTTCGTGAGCGAGAGCCAGCCCGCCGCGAAGATCCTCGAAGAGATGCGTGCCCGTCGCCTGCACGTCGCGATCGTCAGCGACGAATTCGGCGGAACGGCGGGGCTCGTGACGCTCGAAGACGTCGTCGCCGAGATTGTCGGCGACATGCATGACAAGCGCGCCCAGACGGCCATTCAGACGACTGGAGACGGGCGGGTCGTCGCAGATGCTTCGGTTCCGCTGGCGGACCTCGCGCGCGCACTGGGCAAGGCGCTTCCCGAGGACGGCGAGTTCGAGTCGCTAGGTGGGCTCATCGTGAGCCGCGCGGGCCGCGTGCCCAACGTCGGCACGACGCTGCAGATCAGCGGCATGAACTTCATCGTTCGCGAGGCGGACTCGACGCACGTGGTGAAGGTCGAGATTGTGGACGATCGGCCGGCTTCCGGCGCGCCGACCGCAACCGGATGACGCCGCCGTTGCCCCACGCGATCCGCTTGTGGGGAGCCGCGTGGGGCACGACGCGCGCGCTTCCGCTGGAGCGCCCCCCTCTCGGGATCGGCGCGTGGTCGCAGGACGCCGACGCCGTCGCGGTGTGGCTCGAGGGCTCCCCCGCGGAGCTTGCGCAGGCCGAATCGGTCGCCGCCCAGATCCCACCCGCCGCGTCGCTCGCCCCGTCGACGCTCGTCGTCGTGCTGGGAACGCCGGCACCTGACCTTTCGCGGTGGCGCCGCTTCCTCTCACCACGTCGAGCAAAGCTCGAGCGAGCGTCGCGCTGCGCCGCTCTCCTCGCGCTCGGCTATGTCGATATCCGGGCGCAGACTGACGTCGAGGGCGACGCGGTCTGGGCTTACGTGCCGCCGCTCAGTTGACTTTGCTAAGCGAATCCGCGAGCTTCGCGGCCACTTCGTCGAGACCGGCCTTCGTTTCGGTAATCACGTCTCCGCCCTCGGGGCTCTTCTGGCCCTCGATTTCGTTGATGACGGAGTTGATCGTACTCACAAGTTGCGCGATCTGCCCTCGTGTTGCGCTCGGGCACACCTTCTCGAAGGTGTTCGGGACGATTGTGGTCGCCGCACCGGTCGCCGGAATCTTGTCGCTCGTGAGCCGCGGCAACTTCACGTTGCCCGATCCTCGCGGATTGAGGAATGTGAGCTCGTTCGGAACGCCGGCCTTGTCGTCCGGCGAGATGGGCGTCGCGAGCGGCGCCATGAACGCGCCCATGTTGGACGTGTCCTTGTCGAGCACGACGACATACGAGATGGGCAACTGGCCCGCAGGGCGGCTCAGCTCGTCGGTGATCGGCTTCTGTAGCTTCGCCAAGAGACTCACGACGAGGTCCTTCTTGTCGTTGAGCGCCTGGACGCGCGTGATGAAGTCGAACAACTGCCTCGTTGTGTCGGCCGGGACGCCGGCGAAGCGACGCCCGAAGAGCTTGTCGCCGGCAAAGTCGACGTTCATACCCGAAAGATCCTGCCCGAGTGAGGAGGGAAACTTGCGGTCTGCGACGAGCGACTTCGCGCCGTCCTGCAGCTTCGCCTTCACCTGATCGAGCGAGTCCTTCGCTTTCAGGAGATCGGCGCCGAGATCGTGCGCATCGTGAACGCCCTTGGATCGGTCCGCGCCCTGCGAGGCAGCGTTGCCGCCCACCCAACCGAGGACGAGAAACACGCCGCCCACGACGATGCCCGCCGTAAGACCCGAGCGAAAGCCGCCGCGACGCGCTTGACGCACGACGCCATCATCGAGCTCGATGCGTTGGGGGGCGGCCATCGCAGGCGCCGCCTTGAAGGGCTGCGCTGCGGCTGCCAGCGGGTCGAACCCGGCGGCGGGCCGTGCCGACGCAGGCCGGCCGACGCCCGGCGCCATCGAGGGAGCCTGGATCGCAGGCGGCACGGGCGCCATCGAAGGGGGCCGCACGGGCGCCATCGACGGAGCCGGCACACTGCCCATCCCAGGCGGGGGCGGCGTCGCCGCCGCGGGACCTCCCATCTTCTGCAGACGGGATTTGAGATCGATCTTCGGCTTTCTGTCTTCCGCCATCGGAGCGGCGAGACCTTACGTGTCCGGATGCTTGTGTGTCAACGTAACGCGTGCCGATCCGTACGGGTTTCGCGCTTTTTTGGGGCGTGCTTTTGGGCAGTGCTTGGGCGTGATCCTGTGTCGGATAATACGGACCACTCACGCAGGAATAACACCGTGCTGTTGACCGGCTCGCAAACCCCCACCATGCTCGCAAGAAGCCGAATGCCGCTTCGCGTTCTCGTTATCGACAATTACGACTCCTTCACATTCAACCTCGTGCAGTACCTGGGTGAGCTCGGGGCTCGGGTGGAGGTGAGGAAGAACGACGCGATCGATGTCGCCGGCGTGAAGGCGCTCGGGCCGGACGCGGTGCTCATCTCGCCGGGGCCCTGCACGCCGGACGACGCCGGCATCTCCCTCGACGTCGTGCGCGAGCTCGGCGCAACCCTACCGGTCTTCGGGGTGTGCCTCGGGCATCAAGCGATCGGCCAGGCGTACGGCGGCCTCGTCGTCCGCGCGGCGAGGCTGATGCACGGCAAGACGTCGCCCATTCTCCACGACGGCAAAGGGGTGTTCGCGGGACTGCCGCTTCCGTTCGACGCCACGCGATACCACTCGCTCCTCGTCGAACGAGTGTCGCTTCCGGCATGCCTCGTGGTGAGCGCCTGGACCGCGGAGGGAGAAATCATGGGCCTTCGCCACGTGACCCATCCGGTCGAAGGCGTGCAGTTTCATCCGGAGAGCGTGCTCACCGTCCAGGGCAAGCAAGTCATCTTCAACTGGCTGGCGACCGTCGCGGCGCGAGCGTCCGAGATCCGGGCTCGCCCGAGCGACGCATCGAGCGAGGGTGGCCCGAAAAAGAGCGAGGCGCGGCTTTGAGCACCGATTTTCCAAAGATCCTCGCGCGTCTCATCGAACGATCCGCGGCTCGCCAGCCGCCGTATCCGGGCGACGTGTCCGAGGCATTCGAGTTGATCCTCGGGGGCCGGTGGACCCCGGTCCAGGTGGGGGCGTTCGCCGTCGCGCTGCGCATGATCGGCGATTCGCCGGATACGATCGCCGAAGCCGCGACGGTCGCGCGGCGCGCGATGGCCGTCGTCGAGCACGACTTGCCGGTCGTCGTCGACACGTGCGGAACGGGCGGCGACGGCGCGCACACGCTCAACATCTCGAGCGCAGCGGCGGTGCTGGTGGCGGCCTGCGGGCTACCCGTCGCGAAGCACGGCAATCGTTCGGCTTCGAGCCGGTGCGGCAGCGCCGACGTGTTCGAAGCCATGGGCATTCCGCTCGACGTGCCGACTACGAAGCAGGGCGGCATTCTTCGCGAAGCGGGGATCGCGTTTCTCTTTGCGCCGGCGCACCACCCCGCGCTCCGCCACGCCGGCCAGGCCCGCGGGGAGCTCAAGACGCGCACGATTTTCAACGTGCTCGGGCCTCTCCTCAACCCTGCCCGCGCGAATCATTCGCTCGTCGGGGTCTATGACGACGCGCTGCGGCCGGTCGTGGCGCGGGCGCTCGGACGCCTCGGCGTGCGGCAGGCGTGGGTGGTGCACGGGGAAGACGGGCTCGACGAAGTCAGCCCATGCGGCCCGACGCGCGTGAGCTGCCTTTCGCCGGCGGGCGAGGTGCGCGAGTTCGTCGTCACGCCCGAGGATTTCGGGATCGCGCGTCTGCCGATGTCCGCGCTCGCCGGCGGTGACGCGGCCGACAATGCCCGCGCGCTCGGCGCCATTCTGGACGGCCAGGCGCATCCCGCCCGCGATGCGGCGATCGTCAATGCGGCGGCGGCCCTGGCCGTGGTGACCGGCGAGCTCCCTCGCACCTGCGCCGAGCGCGTGCGGACGGTGCTCGATGGAGGGATGGCGCGGCGCACGTTCGATCGGTGGAAGAGCGTCGCGCTCGAGGCTCGTGGCGCATGAGCCGCCTTGCCGACATCGTCGAAAACAAGCGCCGGGAACTCGCGGCAATGGGTCCGCGAAACCCGTCGGCGACGCGCGTCGCGCTCGATGTCCCCTCGCGGTTGCGCCGGCCCGCGGGCGCGCCGCTGCGGTTGATTACCGAGATCAAGCTGCGCAGCCCGAGCGCCGGCCCACTGTCGCGCGCGCTCTCGCCCGCCGAGCGCGCTCTCGTGTATGCCGAGGCGTCCGCGGCGATGATCAGCGTGCTCTGCGATCGGCCCTACTTCGACGGCGGATGGGAGCACGTGGAGCAAGTTCGCGCATCGCTCGATGCAGCGCGCCACGCCGTGCCGGTGCTGGCCAAAGAGTTCGTTCTGGATGAACGGCAGATCGACGAAGCGAAAGACCGGGGCGCGGACGCCGTTCTCCTCATCGTGCGCATCGTTTCGCCCGAGCGGCTGACCGCGCTCGTCGCCCATGCCTTTGCCTCGGGCATCGAGCCGTTGGTGGAGGTGGCGGGGGACGACGAGCTCGTCTTTGCGCTCGCGACGCCCGCCCGGGTCATCGGCGTCAATGCCCGCGATCTCGACACGCTCGCCATGGACGCGGTGCGGGCCGCGCGCATCCTGGGGGCGATCCCGCCGGACCGCGTGGCGCTCCACCTCTCCGGGATCCGCGAGCCGGCGGACGCGGCCCGCGTCGCCGCTACCCGTGCGGACGGCGCGCTCATCGGAGAGACGCTGATGCGCCAGGACGACCCGCGTCCGAAGCTTCGCGCTCTCGTCGACGCGGCGTCGCCGAAAACTCGCCCCGCCGCCCATCTCTAGGCTCGAATCGCACGCCGTGGATCTGCACGGCTGGATCGACGCGTACCTCGATTACCTCCGCGTCGAGCGAGGCCTCGCGCGTAACACCCTCGATGCCTACGCGCGCGACGTGAATGCCCTCGCGGCGTTCGCCAGCGGCGGGATCGACCCGCGCGACGTCACGTCCGAAACGCTGGCGTCGATGATCGCGGCCAACACGGAGCGTGGATTCGGAGCGCGATCGAGCGCCCGCCAGCTCTCCGCGCTGCGAGGATTCTTCCGGTTTCTCGTGCGCGAGCGGGCCGTGCCGGAAGACCCGACGACGGGCCTCGACCGGCCACGTCTCGCGCGCAGATTGCCGCGTGTCCTCTCGTTCGACGAAGTCATGCGCCTCCTCGACGCACCCGACGAATCGACCGACCGCGGCCTCACCCACGCGGCGATGCTTCATCTGATGTACGCGTCGGGCCTCCGCGTCAGCGAGCTCTGTTCGTTGCGAATCGGCGACATCGACCTGACGCGCGGGATCGTCTCGCCGCTCGGCAAAGGGGGAAAGCGCCGGCTTGTCCCGGTCGGCGAGGCGGCGATGAACCGGGTGTCGGCGTACGTGCGCGACGTTCGGCCCCGAACGGCCGCGGCGCGCAAAGCGAAGGAGACGTTTCTCTTTCTGTCGCCGCGAGGCGGCGGCTTCAGCCGCGACGGCTTCTGGCGGATGATCCGCCGCTACGCCCTCGGCGTCGGGATCTCGCCGCTGCCTTCGCCGCACAAGCTCCGCCACTCGTTCGCAACGCACCTCTTGCGGGGGGGGGCAGATCTTCGCGCCGTGCAGGCGATGCTCGGCCACGCCGACCTCGGAACGACCGAGATCTACACGCACGTGGCCGCCGACCACGTTCGTGCGGTGCACGCCAAGTCGCACCCGCGGGCGTGAGCCGCGGCCGCCCCGTTCCGGCGCTCGTGCTAGGGTCGAAGGGGCGTCATGGGTGCTCCGTTCCAGCGCTACGACCCGACGGGACCCGAGCTTCCGGTCGTCGTGGAAATCCCCCATGCGGGGCTCGAAATTGCGCCACCGTTTCTTGCGCCGCTCGTCGCGCCGGCGCGCGCGGTGGCGCGCGACGCCGACCTCCACGTCGACGCACTCTACGAGGACGCGCCCGCGGAAGGCGCAACGGTGCTCGTGTCGCGCATCTCGCGTTACGTCATCGACGTCAACCGCGCGGAGAACGACATCGACGCCGAGGTCGCCGAGGGCGGTCGGTCGGACGTCCGGCTGCAGCATGGTCTCATCTGGCGCGCGACCAGCGACGGCGAACCGGCCCTCGCGCGACGGCTGACCGCGGCCGAGCTCCGCGAGCGGCTCGACCTCGTGTGGCGGCCGTATCATCGCGAGCTCGCATCGATCATCGAGCGGAAGTTGTCTCTGTTCGGCGTCGCCATCGTTCTAGCGGCCCATTCGATGCCGAGCTTCGAGCGCGGGCGCCGGCCGGTGCACGCGCCGGCAGCGCCCGCGATTTTCGCGCGCGATCGAACGGGGGTATCGACGGGAGCACAGGCTGGCGCCAGGGCCGACGTCGTCCCGGGCACACGCGGACGGAAGAGCGCCGCGGCCCACTACATCGACGCGGTCGAGAGCCATGCGCTCGCCCAAGGGTGGACCGTACGGCACGACGACCCGTACGCCGGGGGGTACACGACGCAGCACTACGGACGTCCGGCCGACCGCGTGCACGTCGTCCAGATCGAGCTTGCGCGACGGCTCTATCTCGACGAGGAGACGCTCCGTCCCGTAGCGGGGTTTGGCGCGGTGCGGGCGTGGTGCCGAACTCTCGTTGGGCGAATGGGCTCGAACGCGTTGCCGATCGCGGCTCAGTAGACCACTGAGACCACGGAGGCTCCCCGGTTCGCGGGATGGCTTGACAGATGGCTAGGTAGCGCCTACATTCCCCGCCCCTTCCCATGGCCAAGAGCGATATCACCGGCAAGCGCAGGCTCAAGGCGCACAACGTTTCGCACTCGAACATCAAGACGAACCGCTGGCAGCACGTCAACGTGCAGCGCCGGCGCGTTTGGGTTCCCGAGCTGAAGCGCTTTGTTTCGCTGAACCTCACGACACGCGACATCCGCACGATCGACAAGATCGGCGTGACAGAATACGCGCGCCGATACGGCGTCCACCTCGGGCGCCTGTAGCTCGCGAACGAAAAAGGCGTGCGCCGGCGAAATCCGGCGCACGTAGCGCCGCGCCCGCGGACATCCGGCGCACGTAGCGCCATGCCCGCGACCAGGGACGCGCGCCGTGCAAACTACGCCGAGATGCGCAGCGCGCTCATGCCGACGCGAGGACGCGTGCCACATCGTCGCCTTTTGCGATCGCGATGGGACGCCCGGCAGGCAATGCCGCAAGCGCCTGGGCGAGAGCGGTCGTCTCGTCCAGGCTGGCGACGGTCGCGCGCACGATGTCTTCCGCGTCCCGCGCCGAAGCGACTCCGATTGCCAGATCGACGACCCCGCGGCGTGCGCGGAGCGCGATGGGGGCCGGCGCGGCGAGCACGGCACCCGGCGTCACGCGCGTTTGCCCTCGCATGACGGGGTGCGCGAACGCGGGGAGCGCCATGCCCAGCGCCGCAACGGCGACACCATCGGCCGGCACCTCGTAGCAAGCGATGGCGAGCATCCCTCGCGCATCCCCCGCGGCGACGACATGCGTGGACGAGGCGTCGACGCCGGCGCTCGCAGCCCAGGGTGCCGTGAGGATGCCGGACGTTCCCAGCCGCCGCTCTTCGAAGCGAACGACATCGGGCCGAATCGTCGCGAGATCGTCCGTCGTCAACAGGCCGCGTGCCGCGCGTCCCGCGGCGGCAAGTAGCTCCGTCGCGATGTCTCCTTCCAAAACGGCCTGGGCTCCACGGCGCGCAAACGTCTCGAGGAGCGCCGCACGCTCGGGCGAGCGCGCGCTCGCGATCGCGAGCGCGGGGCCGGCGACGCGCAGCATGGCCATCGACCCGAACGAGGCGATGACCGCCGTCAGCGCCGCCGGCAGCGCCGAGACGCCGACCCGCGCCGCCCCGGGCACGGCCTCGCCGGCGAGAAACCCGCGCGGTCTCTGTACCCCTCGGCCGGGCTGACGAATTCGCCCGTCGATCGCGACGAGCCCCGCGCCGCCGCCCGCGACGAGGATCTGCACCGGACCGAAGAACACCGTCGGCGATTCGGCGGCGGCGGCGAGAACGCCGGCGACGACCGCGTCGACCGCAGAGCCACGTTCGATGACGTCGCGGGCAGCTTGCGCCGCGTGGGGCTCGGAAGCGGCCGCCGCGCGCCGTCCGAGCAGGCCCCCGGCTCCGCTTTTGGCTGCGCTCATTCCTGCTCGTCGTCGCTGACCACGATGGCGCCGCGCGGGCGCACGAGACGCCCCCCACCCCCCGCCGCGGCGCGCGGGGCCCGGACCAGCTGGCGAAGCGTCTTGGCTTCGCGCATAGCCGAGTCGGTCTCGAGAATCGAGAAGATCTCACGCCTCGCTCCGACGGCCGCGACGACCTTCTCGAGCACCGGAGTACCGAAGGCGTGCGTCTCGCCGAGCGCGCGAAAGCGTAGATACGCGACGGATCCGGGGGGCACGGCCTCGCGGGTCGGATCGACGGCGAGCACGATGCTCCAGGCACGGGCGCGAGCGGCGGCGTCCTGCGTTTCCCAGACGCCGCTCGGCTCCCACACGAAGTGCGTCACGTCGCGGGGCAGGCGCTCGATCACCTTCGCAATGCGGTCGCGCCAGAGCGACGTGGGCGTCACCTCCGGCGGGGTCCGCAGGACGAAGCATCTCGCCTGCAGCGCGTCGATCGCGGCGCGTGCGGCATCGAGCTCCTTGTTCGCCTCGGCGGTCGATCGCACGCGCGACAGGTGGGGTCCGGCGACGACCGAGAAGTGGAAATGCGGCGGCACCGACTTGCGCCACCGGCGCAGCGTCGCCAGCGAGGGCGCGGCCACCTCTACAGTGCCTTCTTCGGCGCCGCCCTCGAGGGCGACGCGCACCTCCAGCAAGTCGAAGCGTTTGGCATAAGCGGCGAGGGATCCCCGCAACTGTTTGGCGCCGATGTGCCAGCGGTTGCTCATCGTGAAGGGGCCCCATGTTGCACGGTTGCCGTCAAACCGCCAGCGGCGGCCTCTCGCAAGCCGCTACCGAAAGTGAAACCACTGGGTGGGATGAGCGCGGACGAACGCGCCCAGCGCATCGGCGATGCGCTGGGCACCGGCGTCCAGCTCCGCCTCCCCCGCCGAGCGATCGAGCCGGATTGGCGCGCTGGCCACGACTCGATACCGGCGGTACCCCTCCCGCGCCGTGAAGACGGGGAGGACGGGGGCGCCTGTCAGCGCCGCGAGGCGCAGCGGCCCCTCCGGGACGCGCTCGCGCTCGCCGAAGAGGCGGACCGCGCGCGCGCGCTGGCCGGGCGGCACCCGGTCGATCTGCATCGCCACGATGCCCCCTTCACGAAGGTGGCGCATGAGGGGGAGCCCCGCGAACGGGTCGTCGCCCACATGAGCGACGACCAGCCCCTGCTCGCGCCGGGCGTCGTCCTGTATCGAACGCGCGGCCGCATCACGCTCCGGTGCCGCCGCAATCATCACCGGAAGGCCGCGGCGCTCGCGGAGCACGGGCCCCACGACTTCCCACCCGGCGGTGTGCGCGGTGGCGAAAATAACGCCCCGCCGATCGGCGAGAGCCGAACGCACGTGCTCGTCCCCATCGATCGCCGCTTCGGGGAGCCGGCCCCCGGCCGTCGCGCCGCCCAGCGCCTCGGACAGGCAGCACGCATACGTCGCGAAGATCTGCGCGACCTCGGCCGTGTCGCGCAAACGGGTCCGCGGACCGCGCACGCGCCGCAAATTCTCGCGAATCACGCGCCTCTGCCGCGGCGAGAACGCGCAAATCGTCATGCCGATGAGCGGCGGCGAGAACCGGGAAAACCAAGCCGGCCCGCGCGCCCCGAAGCGCGCCATCCGGCGCCAGAACGAGCCATCCAGCGCCGGAAGCCGAATTCCGAAGAGATCCGCGAGGGGCCGTGTCACACGCGAATGACGTCCCGCGTGGCCTTGAGGATCTCGTCGAGCCACGCGCTGCTCAGTTTCTCCTGCATCGAGTTGGCGCGAAGGCGCTCGCGCAGGTTGCGAAAGTCCACCGCGTCGAGCTCCTGGTCCTGGTTGAAGCACGTGAAGATCGCGCGCTCCACGCCGGTGCGCGGGTCGCGCACCTTCTGCAGGCACTGCGCGCAGACTTCCTTCATCATGCATTGCATCGGCGAGTTGATGCTGCCGATCGCGAGGTGCAGCGGATTGAGGAGCGGCTCGAGGATCCCGTGCCGCGCTTCGCGCACGGCGTTCATCATGCCGTCGCTGCCGATGGCGATGATGCGCGACACGTCGCGGAGCGGAATGGCGGGCGGCTCGCCGAGCGCGCCCGTTCCGTAGGCGCGCATCGCCTGGACGATATTGCCGCGAACGTGCTTGTCCTGCGGTCGCGTCGGCTCGATCGCCGCGCCCATGTCGGTGCACCAGATCACCTGATCGGTCCACCGCTCGATGTCTTCGCGCTTGAACAGGTCCTCGCCGCGCTTGTAACCCGCGAAGTAGAGGACCCGTCCCCCCAACGCTTTGAATGCTCGCGCGATCGAAAAGAGCACCGCGTTCCCGAGCCCGCCTCCGCACAAAAGCACGGTTTCCTGCTTGGCAATCTCGGTCGCCTGCCCCGTCGGGCCCATGAGCACGATCGGCTCGCCCGGTTGCAGCGACGCGCAGAGACGCGAGCTGCCGCCCATCTCCAGCACGATCGTCCCCAGAAGCCCTCGCTCGGGTTCGACCCACGCACCCGTCAGCGCGAGGCCCTCCATGGCCAGCCGCGCCTCGGAGTGCACCGCCGGCGCGCCGCCGCCGTTGCGATCGATCGCGACGAGCGACGCGAACGTCTCGAAGTTCTGGAGCCGGTAGAACTGTCCAGGCTGGAACTTGCGCGCGGCCATGGGCGCGTGGACCACGATTTCCACGATGTTCGCCGTGAGGCGGTTCACCGCGCGCACCGTGGGCACGAGCTCTTCGTCGAGCTTCGCGAAGAGCGCGCGCAAGCTGCCCTCGCGCACCGCGAGGGTCGCGGCGTCGGCCGGCGTCTCCGGAAAGAGCGCCGCGACGAACGGGTAGCCGTCCTTCGCGCTGGCCATCGCTTTGACGACGCTGCCCGCGTAGTGAGGGTGGTTGTCGCCGTAGAAGGACACGGTATGGCCGTCCTTCGCATAGCTCGTGAAAAACGCGCCGTGAGTGCCCTGCGCGCGTTCGACGACGACGTGCCCCTCCGCGTCGAGACGCGCTGTGTGCGGACGGAAGTATTGCTTGCGGTCGTCGAGCTCGAACGTGCCCGGGTATTCCTTCTCGTAAATGACGTTGGGGCTGGTACCGGCGGCGACGCACACCGTGCGCGCGGGAAGATCGACCGTGGTCCCATCGTCGCGCTTGAAACGCACGCCTCTCACGTGCTGCCGGTCGTCGAGCAGCGCGTCGAGCGGCGTCATGTGTTCGATGTAGCGGACGCCCTCTTCGAGGCTCTTCGCGACTTCTTCGTGGTTCAGGCGGTAGGCAGGCGAGTCTCCCAGGCCTTTGCGATACACGAGGCTCACGCCGCCCCATGCATCGAGGAGCGGTTGCACGCGCGGCTCGCGCCCTTCTTTCGCGGCGAGATCCTTCTCCGCGCGGAGAGCGCGCGCATGATCGAGGTGACGCGTCAGCGCCTCCCACTCCTCGTCGTCGAAGCGTTGCCGCAAGTCGCCCTCCGAGTGCCCGCTTCGCAGAAGGACCTCGTAGCGCTCGAGCTCCTTCTCGATCTGCACCTGGTAGTAGGCCAGGAGCTCCGTCGCCGTGTCGATCGCCGTGAGGCCCCCGCCGATCACGATCGCCGGCAAGCTCACTTGCAGGTTCGCGAGGCTCGTGTGCGTGTAGGCCCCCGAGAGCTGCAGGGCCATCAAGAAGTCGCTCGCCTTGCGGATGCCGCGCGCGAGATTGTTCGTCATCTCGATGATCGTGGGGCGTCCCGCGCCGGCCGATATCGCCACGTGATCGAACCCGAGCGCCCACGCGTCGTCGAGGGTGATCGTTCCGCCGAAGCGAACGCCCCCGTACATCCGCACGTGCTTGTGGCGCGCGAGGGTGAGCTGCAGGATCGTGAGGAAGTTTTTGTCCCAGCGAACGGTGATCCCGTACTCGCTGACGCCGCCGAACCCGTGCTGCTTACGCTCTGCAAGCTCCGAAAAGAGCGCCGACGAATCGCGAATCGGCGACGGGGGCCGCTCGGCTTCGCCGACGAGCGACGGCTGCATCGGCTCGAGCTTCAGCCCGTCGACGGCGACGACGCCGAAGCCCTCGCACGCCAGGTGATGGGCGAGAGTGTATCCCGCGGGTCCGAGCCCCACGACGAGCACGTTCTTGCCGCGGTACGGGCGCATCGCCGGCCGCGCCACGTTGAGCGGGTTCCAGCGGGTGAGAAATTGATAGACCTCGAGCCCCCACGGCAGCGCGAGCGTCTCGGTGAGGACGCGCGTCTCGACCTGCGGGATGTTGACCGGCTCCTGCTTCTGGAAGATGCACGCCTTCATGCAGTCGTTGCAGATGCGGTGGCCCGTGCCCGGGCACATCGGGTTGTCGACGACGATGAGCGCCATCGCGGCGAGGAGCTCGCCCGCTTGCCGCATGGCGTGCATCTCGCTGATCTTCTCTTCGAGCGGACAACCCGCGAGGGGAACGCCGAGGGGGTTTTTCTTGTAACCGCCTGTCTTCGGATCGACGAACCCCTTGCTGCACGAGTCCTTGTCACGGTCGTGGCAGAGCATGCAGTAGTCGATTTCTTGCTCCACCTCGCGCGCCGACATGCGGCGATCGGTCAGCGAGAACCCGAGACGCTGGCGCCGGTCGTGGTGGGGGCCCACGAAGAGCTCGGGCATCGCCGCATCCGGCCTCTCGATCGCGACGAGATTCGCGTAGTCGAGCGGCTTCGCGGCGCGCAATGAGGCCCATGAACGCGCTCCGTCGTGCGCGTCGTTACGGCGCGCGGCGAGCCAACCTTCGAGCGCGTCGAGGGCGAACGCCGCGGCGTTGCCGAGCGCTGCGTCGTCGTCGCCGTCGGGCACCGCCACGCCTTCGCCGGACGCCCGCATCGCCGCCTGCACCTTGCGCGCGCGGATTCGAAGCTCGTCGGTCCACTGCGCGCCTCCGCCTTTGGCGGCCTTTCGCGCGACGTCGTCGATCTCGAGGAGCGGAACCGCGGCCGTCGCGATCGTCAGCTCTTCGTCGGTGGTGCCCCCGATGGGCGCCACGCTCATCGCCTGGAGCGCCGCTCTTGCGAGGCGCTCGGCGGCGACGCGATCGGACTTCCAGGCCTTGCCCGCGTCTGCGCGGAGAACGCGCTTCTTCACGAAGTCCTTGCGAAACCGCCAGACCGGGTCGTTCGAACGCGCGCTCTCGCGAAACGCGTCGAGATCGCTCTCGATGCCAAACAGCGTGCCGACGAAACGGCCCACCGCGGGCGCCGCCGCGAGGAGCGCGTTGCTCTGGTCGACGGGCGACATGCCCTCCCCTCGACATTGCCGATAAGCGACGAACTGCGCGTAGCGTACGGGGGAATCGGCCTCGAACCAGCGATCGAACGCCCGCAGGAGCGCGTCGAGCCGGTCGGGCTCGTAGAGATCGCGGTAGCTGAATCCGTCGATTCCCAGGGTGAGCGTATCGCCGGCTCGATTCGCGTCTGGGGCGCTGTCCGCCCACGTCCAGGTGCGAGCTGGAGCCGAATGCATCTGCGCCATCTAGCGGCTCTCCCCTTCTGAACCTTGCGAGC
>DATHQY010000477.1:0-18084 GCA_035482215.1 Polyangiaceae bacterium
CGACGGCATCGACGATGATCGTCTCCATCGGCCGCGCCCCTCCGAGAGCCGTCTCGTAGCGACGGTAATAGGCGAGCTTCAGCACCCGTCCGCCGTCCGAATAGAACTTGCTCTTGATGGGATGGTAGGTGTCCTTCTCAATCCACGTTTCGAGCCGTGCGTAGGCGGCGTCGCCCGTCGCCGCCGCGAGATCCAGATGCCAGGTGCTCCGCGTCTGGTGATCGGCGTCTGCGATGGCCTCTTCACCGAGAATCTTCGCGCTGTAGTCGTGCGCGAGGTTGACCGTGAGGACGTCGCCGTTCGAGGCCTGCCCGATGAGGCGCTGCTGCGCCGAAATGCGGATGCTGGCTTTCGACGCCGGGTCGTAAAACCACATGCTCCCGCCGTCGAGGAGCACGAGCTTGCCCACGTCGCGCGCCGGGGCCGTGTATCGCACCAGGTTGCGGTATTGCCCGGTGCTCGCATTCAGCTTGGAGTGGACTGCGAGGCCGACGGTGTCGTGAACCTGGCCGCTCCTGTATTCGACGAGGAGGAGCGACATGCGAAATGGCGCGAGCGGATTGCGGACGCCGTCCGCCGCCGTCACGATATCCTTGGCGGATACCGTATTGTCCGCGCGCGTGCGGCACGGGAGAGAAAGGCCTGCGGCGACGAGGCCCATCGAGAAGGCCCGTCTGGGAATCTTGGGAGTACGGATCATTGGAGTTTCCTTGTGATCGCCGTGACCGGCGTGAATCGTCGTGATCTCGCTGGGAGCGCAGCGGCGCGGCTACACGTGGCGAAGGGCGTCCACGACCTGGAGGCGCGCGGCGCGATTCGCGGGGACGACGGCCGCGATCGTCGCCATGACGACGAGCCCGACCCAGACGCCCGCGAGCAATCCGCCCGCGTGCGCCGTCAGCACTTCGAGCGGCACCGGCGCCGCGGATCCCGGCGGCGTCCAAGTGGCCCCTGCGCGGTTGAATGCCATGGCAACGATCTGGCCGGTCGCGACTCCGGCGGTCGCGCCGAAAGCGCCGAGGATGCTGCCCTCGAGAACGAAGAGGCGCCTCACGCCCGTGCGGCGCAAGCCCATGGCGCGCGCGGTGCCAATCTCGCTGGTTCGCTCGACGACGCTCGTGCCCATCGTGTTCACGACGGTGAAGAGCACGATCACGCCCATGATGAGCGCGATGAAGAGGAAGATCGCGCTGAACATCCCGACCGCCTGCCGGTAGAACGGCTGGCGTTCCGCGAAGTCGCGCACTTCGAGATCCAGGCCGTGCGCCCGGAAGAGCGCTTCGAGCCGGCCGCGGACGCGCGCGAGATCTTCGGTGCGATGCAGTTGGAGAACGAGTCCCGTCGCCTGGTGCTCGCCGCGGCCGTATAGAAGCTTCTGCGCGAGCGTGAAGCTCATCACGACGACGTTGTCGTCGAGCTCACGCGCGCCTTGCGGCTCGGCGCGCGTGACGTACAGGCTCATCACGTTGGGCGCACCATTTGCGGTGGCCGCGAGCATGTCGAGGCGCGGAACATCGGCCTTCGCCCCGGCCGCGGCGTCGTTGTCGACGCCCTCGCGAGGCACGTCCGGCGCGGACCCCGCGTTCGGCGCGACCCATGTGGTGGGGGCAGGCCGGGCAGGGCAGTCGGCGATGTGAAGCGGTGCGCACAATCCGAGCACGCGCGCGAGACCGACTCCGACGACGCCGCGCGACTCGTCGTCCGCGCGCAGGCCCGAGTCTTGGAGGACGCGCCGTTGCGCGACGCCGTGCTCGTCCCAGCGCTGCATTTTCTCGCGGTCTTCGGGGACGTATCCCGTGCCCAGAAACGTCTTCGACGTATCGATTTCGAAGTTGCCGATGACGCCGGAGAGCGACACGGTCGGGGTGATGACGTCCAGGAACGGACGAATCTCGGGATCGTTTTCGACGAGTCCCGTCACTTCTTCGTAGTTCGCGATGCCGAACCCCGCGGGGTCGCCGGCGCCGTAATCGAAGAATCCCCTGCGAAACACCGTCAGGTGACCGACGTTCTGCACCGCGTTCGTCTCGAGCGACGCTTGGACGAAGCCGACGAACTCGCCGAAGAGGACGATCGCAATGCCGCCGACGGCGATTGCGAGCAGCGTCATGAGGGAGCGGCGACCGTTCCGGAGAATGTTGCGGAAGGCGATCTTGAGGAACATTCAGCTCGCCTCTCGCGCGCGGTGGTCGAAAAGCTCGCCGTCGCGGAGGACGAACGTCTCGTCGGCGTGGGAGATGAGCTGGGGATCATGCGTCGAGAAGACGAAGCTCGCGGCGTGCTCTCGCTGCGCTTTGCGCATGAGAGCGATGATCTCCGCGCCCGTGTGCGTGTCGAGGTTCGCCGTCGGCTCGTCCGCGAGGACGAGCGCCGGGTTCTTCACGAGGGCCCGCGCGATCGCGACGCGCTGCTTCTGCCCGCCGCTCAGTTGATTCGGCCGGTGCCCGCCCTTGTCGGCGAGCCCGACGGAATCCAACATCGACAAGGTCCGCGTTCGCCGCTCGGCCCCGCCTATCCCGAGGAGGAGCAGGGGATACTCCACGTTCTCGTAGGCCGTCAGCACCGGAAACAGGTTGAAGCTCTGGAAAACGAACGCGACGTTCTTCGAGCGGAAATCCGTGAGCGCGCGATCGTCAAGCGCTCCCATGTCCTGCCCGCAGACTTCGAGCCGTCCCGACGTCGGTATGTCGATACATCCGACCAGATTGAGGAGCGTCGTCTTGCCGCTCCCCGAGGGGCCGACGATCATCGCGAAGCGCTTGCGGGGAATGTCGAAACTGACGTTCTTCACTGCGGTCACGCGCAGACCTTCGTCGTCGTAAACCTTGCCGACTTCATGGAAGGACACGACAGCGTCCTCGCTGCCTTGGGGCGTCATGAGGCTTCTCCTTGTGATATGATGGTCATCATGCAATTGAGCAAACGAACAGCGCACGACTTCGTGCGCCGAATCAGCGATCGGCGCGACCGCGCGCCACTGCCAGAATGCGTTCGGCGAGTTCCTCGTCCTCGACGAGGCGGGCCAGGACGACGGCGCCCACGACCTGGGAGGCCCGGGCGAGCGCGTCGTCGCTCACCCGATCGGACTTGATCTTGGGGTGAATCTTTGCGTTCACACGGCGCAGAAAGCGGCGCGCGACCTCCGCGAACGTGCGCCGCACCCGGCCCTGCTGGCGGGCGCCGTCGAAGGCGAGCGCGGCGATGACGCAGCCGAATTCGGGGTGATGAAGGTGGTCCGTCGAGAGGTATTTCGCGAAGGCCCCTTCGGCGGTGGCCTCCTCGGAAAAAGCGCTCTCACTCGCGGCGTGGAGAATCGCGGCCGCGACGAGGTCGTCGCGATCCTTGAAGTGGCCGTAGAAGGCGCCGTGCGTGAGGCCGGCGGCTTTCATGATTTTCGGGATGCTCACGGCGTCGAGCCCTTCGCGGCGCATCGCGCGCGACGCCGCGTCGACGATGCGCGCCCGGACTTCCTCGTTGTGGCCCTCGGGGTATCGCATGGAATGACGTGCATCATTTGATGCGGCCTCCGCCGCTGTCAAGGAAGCCCGGACTTCGGAAGGGCGCGGTTCGTGATGCGGCCTCGCGTTTCACGGATGGTATGATGCACGTCATGTTATCGGCGTTGCGGGGGGCACATCAACGCGTCGCGGGCGTTGTGAGCGACCCGAATCGCGCCCGCCTAGGTGGTCGCGACGAGGATCTCCTCGGAGTTGTTCGGCGGACGAAGGCCGTCCGCCCGGTCCGCGAAGTAACGGTCCCCGAGGTTCGCCGCCGAGACGTGGCGCACATCGCGAAAGCCCGCTTTGCGCGCGAGATTCAGCATCGCGTCGGGCGTGAAGAAGCTGATGAAGGGGGTGCCGGACGCGCGGGCGCCTTTCACGGCCATCTCGAGGCCTGGGCGCATTTCCGGATCGGCCATTTCGATGGGCAAGAGGAACGTCATGGCGAACGTGGACCCCGGGGCGAGCCCCGCTATCTGGCGCAACGTCGCTTCAATCGCATCCTGCGTGAGGTACATGCTGACGCCGGTGGACACGACGACCGCCCGCTCGCGCGGAGCGAACCCCGCTGCGTTCAGGCTTTCCCACCACGACGCGCCCGACTCGAAGTCGACCGGAACGAGGTGCAGCCGATCGGGCACGCCGAGGCCGAGATCGACGAGCCGCTGCCGCTTCCACGCCTGCGCGCCGGGCTTGTCGATCTCGTAGATATGGAGATGCGAGGCGAGCTCCGGCCGCCGCTGGGCGAACGTATCGAGCCCCGCGCCGAGGATGACGTATTGATGGACGCCGCGCGCGATTTCCTCGGCGACGCGATCTTCCACGAAGCGAGCGCGGGCCACGATCGACGCGATGAAGGGCCGGATGTACGCCGGGTTCATGTCGGGCCGGTTGCGCCAGCCTTCGTCCGGCGCGGCGAGCCGCAGTCCGACTTCGTCTTCGAACACATGCGGTGGGGCGTCTGCCTCGACGTGGAGCGCGCGCCATAGCGCGACGCGGACGGCGGTCGAATCGGCGGATGCGTTCGGTGAATTCATCGCGGCTTCCGAGCTTGCCACAGAGTGCGGCCCCAAGGCAGGGGACGCCGCCAAGGCAGCGACGAGAAGGCGGTATGCGTGCGTTCAATTGCCGTCGTACCAGGTGACGTACGCAATGGAGACGCTGAACGGCGGCTCCGGCGCGACCGCCCCGCTGCCATGGTAGCCTTTGTTGTTGGCCTGAAAATGCAGGTAAAAGAGATTCTTCGTGTCCGGCATGCTGTAGACCGCGCCGCCGCTATAGGTCTGGCTCTTTCCGAAGGCGGCCCACGTGACGGAGTAGTATTTCCAGCTCGACGTGAGGGTCACATTCGAATCGACGAAGTCGACCCCGCACTCGACGGGGTTCTTGACGATGTCCGCGCCTCCGCCGGCGTCGTCGAAGGTCGTGTACGGGACGCTGGCGTCGCGGACGCCTCCGCCTGCCGCTTCCCGGTTGTCGGCGAGGTGCACGCCTATGGGCTGGTCGCCCAAGTTCGACTTGCCCCAGAACGCGATGCCCTTGTGTGCACTCCCGTCGTAGGGAACGGGGATGCCGAGCGCTCCGGCGTCGGCAGCCGGACTCGCGTCGTCAGGTATCTCGTCGGAAAAGTCGAAGCCACACCCGGCGCCCCAGAGCGTGAGCCCGCCCCCCGAAAAGGTGCGTTGCGCCGCCGGCGCGGCGAGGCCCGGAATGCTCGGCCCGGGCCCGGGCGTCGGATAGGCCCCTCCGTCCGGGAGTGGGCCGGCGTCCGGTACGTTGTCCGGAGGAAACTGCGCTCCTTCGGCAGGATCCACTGTCCCTTGCGCAGACGGGATGAGCGACGTCGAAAAGGGAATCGTCCGATCCGAAAAGGTATACCAGTAGCCCTGTGTCTCGGTGGTGACCGCGGTCATGTCGTCGATGACGCAGGTCGCGGGCAGCGGGCTGGCGTCGGGGCCAAGGCAACCGGTGGTCACGGCGACCGTGCCATCTCCGGCTGCCGCCCCGTCGCCGCTCTCACCGGGTCCACTGTTATCGCCGGAGCCCCCGCCACCGCCGCCCGCTTCGCCGTTACAAGCGGGAAAAAAGAGTGCAGCGAAGACCCAGGGCCCTACGGCGCGTGCAACCGCTCCGACGGACAAGGCACGTTGTCCTACGATCTTTCGATTCACGGGCTCCCCTCCTCCCATGAATTGGCGCCGCGATCGCGACCCGTCACGCCTTTCGCGCGGCCGCTTCGTTTCCGTCGTGGCTCCAAGGTGAGCGGCCCCGGCGCGCCCAGCCGCCTCACTCCATCGCGGAAGCGGCCATCAACACCCCGCACAGCCCCTGACCCGAGTTCGACTGCGTGCTCGCGGACACGTACGCGTTGCACGAACCTTCGACGCTCATGGGAGCGACCGCGTTCGTAATCACCGGGCCAACCGAATCGCTCGTGATCTCTCCCTGGAGGCCCGACCACGCGCGCTGGGCGACGGCCAGATAGCTCGCATCGATGTAGCAAGCATCCACCGCCGCCTTGAGGGCATAGATGAACATGCCGCTCCCGGAGGTCTCGAGGAAATTACCGGGACATCCGCTTTCGACGACCTCGTACCAGAGGCCGGTCTTCGCGTCCTGATGGGCGGCGAGCCCTGAGGCGAGGCCCTGGAGAAGCGCGACGAGGCGCGGCCGCACCGTGTTCGAAGACGGTGTCACCGCGAGGACGTCGATGAGCGCCATCGCAAACCAGCCGAGCCCGCGGCTCCACACGACGGGCGAGCGACCCGTACGGGGATCGGCCCACGAGGCCGCGAGGCTCTGGTCCCAGCCATGGAAAAAGAGGCCTGAGTCGGCGTCGATCGTGTGCTGGGCAATGAGCTCGATCTGGGCGCCGGGCGTCGTGGTGCAAAAGGCTCCGCAGGAGGGAAACTGCGCGCCGTACCCTGCGATGAAGGGCTCGGCCATGTAGATTCCGTCGAGCCACATCTGATCGGGATACGTGCCTTTGTGCCAGAAACCGCCGGCGTCGTTTCTCGGATAATCGTCGAAGAGCGAGAGGAGCGATTGAGCCGCGGCTTGATACCGCGTGACGCCGGTCTTCGCGTAGAGCCAGAGCATCAGGTTGCCCGGCTCGAAGTTGTCGAGATCGTAATTCGTCATGGGGGGAATCGCAGGAAGTCCGGAATTGGCCCCTGCATCGTCGATGAAGTCATCGGCGTACTGGCGAATGTACGCAAGGTACCGGTCGTCTCCCGTTCGCGCATAGACGCGGGCGAGCCCCTGCAGCACGATGCCGACCGTGTAATCCCACCCGTGCATGGAACCGCCGATGTTCCTCGGATCGGGCCATCGCGCGAGGATGCCCTCCGCGAATTGCACGGCGACCGAAGACGACGCGAGCGGTCCGGGCGCAGCTCCGCACGCCCCGCCCCCGGCGTCATTCGCCGCTGCATCGTTCGAGGCCTGGGCGTCGGGTACCCCGAGCGGAGGCGCGCCTGGCGTCAGGCCGCTTCCCGGCGCGGCGTCGATCGCATCCCCTGAGGCCGGGCTCGGGTCGGCCGTCGTGGCGTCCGCGGCCGGAGCGGCGAAGACACCGCTCTCCGCCACGGGGCCCTGCCCGGACGGCTCGGGCGCCTCCGCTGTCGGTGCGGCTTCGCATCCAAGCAGGGGCCCGGACACACAGAGGGCGCTCAGCGTGATAGCCGTCGCGCCTCGCGCGAGACGACGGGTCCACATCACATTCATCCCAGCACGGAAGCGCGGGCGCCCGCACGTCCCCAGCGCGCCCGCGGCGAAAGTTGCTCCGCCATGGCCCGCCCATGTCCTACGGAGGGTCCAGTGCGGGGCCTAGGAGGGAAGCGGGTGGGGGAGCGGGTCGGGGAGCGCTCTTTCACGCCTCGACGGGCCCCGACTTACCCGCAACTGTCGCCCAAGAAGGCTCGAGAACGTCCCGAAGAAGAGACGGAGTCGGGGCGCGCCCCTGGCTTCACGGGCCCGCAGCACTGCTACATTCGTAGACGTTGCCCGTGGAGCCACAGAAGGAAGAACGCGTCCGAGTCCTCGGCCGCTACGCCATGTACGATGCGATCGCATCGGGCGGCATGGCGACGGTGCATTACGGCCGTCTGCTCGGTCCCGTGGGCTTCTCGCGTACGGTGGCGCTCAAGCGCTTGCACGCGCACTTCGCGCGAGACCCCGAGTTCGTCGCGATGTTCATCGACGAGGCGCGCTTGGCCGCGCGCATCCGCCACCCCAACGTCGTGCAGACGGTCGACGTGGTGGCGGCCGACGGCGAGCTCCTACTCGTCATGGATTACGTCCAGGGCGAGTCGCTCTCTCGCCTGGTGCGCGCCTCGCGTGCAGGCAGCGGCATCCCCGTGCGGGTGGCAGCCGCAATCATGTGCGGGGCTTTGCACGGCCTCCACGCAGCGCACGAGGCGACCGACGAGCAGGGCGCGCCGCTCGGATTGGTCCATCGCGACGTGACGCCGCAGAACATCCTCATCGGCGCCGACGGGATCGCGCGCGTGCTCGATTTCGGTGTCGCGAAGGCGGCCGGCCGCGTGCAGACGACCGGGCAAGGCCGGGTCAAAGGCAAGATCGGCTACATGGCGCCCGAGCAGATCAACGGCATGGCCACCCGACAGACCGACGTGTTTGCGGCTTCGGTCGTCCTCTGGGAAACGCTCACCGGCAAGCGGCTCTTTGCCGGAGACGATCTGCGCCGCGTGCTGTCGCGCATCCTGAGCGAGGAGATCGTTCCTCCCACGTCGCTCGCGCCTCACCTGCCGCCGGGCATCGATGCCGTGGTCTTGCGAGGCCTCGAGCGGGATCCCCACAAGCGGTTCGCCACGGCGCGCGAGATGGCGCTCGAGGTCGAGGCGTGCCTCGGCTTGGCCTCGCCGGTGCAAGTCGGCGCTTGGGTCGAGTCCCTCGCCCATGTGGCTCTGGCCCAGCGCGCTGCGACCCTCGCGGAGATCGAGAGTTCTTCATCGCGCGCGCTCGATCGTGCCGTGATGCCGTCGCTCGCGTCGGCGGCGTCGTATGCGTCGTACACGAGCGGCGTGATGGCGCGCGCCTCGGTCGAATCGGGTCCGCTTCCCGCGCTGGACTCCATTCCCGTGCTGGTCGAACCGGCGCCGGGCCGGAGCCGCAAGCTCTGGTTCGCGTCGGGGGCGGTCCTCTTGGTCCTCCTCGGGATCGCGGCTCTCCTGCTCTTTCGAACCGGCCTTGCAACGCCCCCCGTAGCGGCGCCGGTGGCCGCGCCGTCCTCACCGGCGTCGAACACGGCCAATCCGCCGGCGGCCCCCGCGTCCACCGAACCTGTGCGTGCGGAGCCGGCTCCTGCGGCGACTGCCGCCCCCGCGCCTTCCGGCCCGTCGAACGCCGCCGCCGAAGTCCCGGTGCAACCACCCGCCGCGCCGTCCTCCGCTCGCGCCCCGTCCTCGAATGCGGGGCCTCCGGCGCCAAACCCGCGCCGCGCTCCCCCGCCCCCCCGTGCGGTCGACTGCGATCCGCCCTATTCGCTCGATGCCCAAGGCCACAAGATCTGGAAAGAGGCATGCTTTCGAAAATAGCGACGGCATCCGCGGCGACGGTGCTTCTGGCGGCGGCCATGGGGGCCCGGCCCGCGCGCGCGGACGACACGAGCGCGTGCATCGCGGCGTCCGAGGCAGCGCAGTCGCTTCGTGACGCGCACTCGCTGCTGCAGGCGCGCGAGAAGCTCGTGCTCTGCACGCGCGACGCTTGTCCCGGCCCGATCCGCCAAGATTGCATCGACCTCCGGGCGAAGGTCGACGCCGCGATGCCGTCGGTCGTCCTCCGCGCCAAGAACGCGCACGGCGAAGACGTGACGGAAGGGCGCGTACTGTGCGACGGCGCTCCCCTCGCCACGGTGCTCGACGGAAAAGCGATCGCGATCGACCCGGGCCAGCACGTGCTCCGTATCGAGCTCCCGGGCGAGGCCCCCGTCGAGCGCAAGATCGTCGTGGGAGAAGGCGAGAAGGATCGCCTCGTGGTCATCGACGCCAGTCCCAACGGCCCGAGCGAGCCAGTCGCGCCGGAGGCCACAGGCCAGGGCGCCGCAGCCGAAAGCGCGCCGCCGGGCGGTTGGTTCGTACCGGGCCTCGTCGCCGGATCCATCGGCGTTGCGGCTGCGGTGCCGATGGCGATCCTCTGGGCGACCGCGACGAGCGACGTGCACGACATGCGGAGCACGTGCGCTCCGTCCGCGGGCGGCCCGGGCTGCCCGGCCGATCGCGTCGATTCGGACCGCACGAAGCTGATTGCGGGCGACGTCTTCCTGGGGATCGCCGCGGCAGGCATCGCGACCGGCGCGGTGCTTCTTTGGATTCGCCGCCCGCACCCGACTTCAGCGGATGCGAGCGCTCCGTCGACGGCGCTGGGTGTCTCCGCCGCGCCCGTGGCCGGCGGCGCCGTCGCCTCGATCGGCGGTCGATTCTGACTCGCGGGCGACCCGTCGCCGCCGGTTACTTCGCGAGCTTCAGCACGGCGCCTACGGGCCCGCCGGTGACCCAATAAATCGCCGTTCCGTCGACGGCAATCCCCTGCGGGTCGTTCAAGCCGGTGACGAGGGGCGGCGGGAGCGTGGCGCCGCCGCCGATGGGCACTCGGTAGAGCGCGCCCGCGTCGCTGCCAGGGGGGCCGCACGCGCTCGTGCCCTGGTCCACGAAGTAGACGTTGGTTCCGTCCGACGTGACCGCGAGCGGACAGACGAGGGCCCCCGCCGCAATCGTCTGCTCCGTCGCAGGGCTGCCCGTCTTGGCGTTCTGGTACACGCTCGGGTTGCTCGCTCCACCGGTCCAGTAGACGTTCTGGTTGTCGACCGCGATGCCGACATACGTGGCGGACCCGAGCTGGCTGATGGCGCCGCCGGCGAGGGGTACGCTCTCGGCGAGGCCGCCGCCGGTCGTCTTGGTGGCGTAGTAGACGTTGACCGCATCGATCGCGATGCCCGCAGGCACCGTGCCGTTTTCACCGGTCGCGTTCAGCTGCGTCGGCGCGACGCCGCCGTCGCTCGTCACGGCGACGGCCATCACCTGATTGCTTCCCTGGTTCGTCCACGAGACCGTCGTGCCATTGGATGCGATCCAATCGGGCTGCGACTGGTTGCTCGCGAGGGTCGTCAGGGCGGCGCCGGTCGGGAGAGCACGCCGGACCTGGCCGGACGTGGTCTTGTTGGTCCAGTAGAGGTAAGTGCCGTCCGAAGCGACGGCCTGGATGTTCTGGGCGGGCGCGCCAGACGCCACGGTCGAAGGCGTTCCTTCGCGCGTGAGCGACTTGCTGATCTTTTCAATCGCGCCGGCTTCGTTGTCGGCCCAGTACACGTACGTCGAATCGATGGCGATGCCGATCGAGCCATGCGTCACCGCCAGCGTGACCGGACCGCAGGCGCCGGCGCTGCAGGCGCCCCCCTGGCAATCGTGTCCGCACGCGCCGCAGTTGCTCGGATCGCCGTACACGTCCGCCGTGCGGACGGCAGGTCCGTCGATGGGGGCCGACGCGTCGCCGGGCGCCGTGCTGTCCGGAGGCGCCGACGCATCGATGGGCCCGCCCTCCCGCGCCGGAGGCGCACGCCGGTCGTCCGTCGATGGCGCGTCGCCTGGGCTGCCGGCCTCGGTCGGCGCAGGAGCGGCGGGGCCCGCGTCCGCGCCGGGCGTGGCTTCGAGTCCGCTCAACGACGTCACGAGCGCGCATGCCGTCAGGGACATCCCCACGAGAACGGCGACGACGGCACGCGATGAGATCACGAGCACCACGATATGCGGGCGCACCGATTCGGGCAAAAGGCCTCGCGGCGGACGCGGCCAGCCGGTATCGCGTCACCGAGAGCCGGGGTATACCCAAAACCCTTACAAGGAAGAGGCGCATGGAAACGGGCGACAAAAGGCCGGAACCGCCTACCCGGAGCGGTAGCCCCGGACGCGGCGAGCTGCCTATCCGCGAGCACCTCCTCATGGTCAACGACATTGGCCGCGGCGAAAAATACGTCGAGGCGATGAGCAAGAAAATTCGCCCCGGCGACGTCGTGCTCGAAGTGGGAACTGGAGCCGGTCTTCTCAGCTGCATCGCCGTCAGCCTCGGGGCCAAACACGTGTACACGGTGGAGCGCTCCCCGCTTCTCTGCAACGTCGCCCGCAAGGTCTTCGCGGCCAACGGCGTCTCCGACCGGGTCACTCTCTTGAACGTGGCCTCGGATGACCTGGTGAAGTCCGGCGCGGTACGCGAACCGATCGACGTGTTCGTGACGGAGACCATCGGCTCCGCGGGCCTCGATGAGGGGATTGCCCCGATCTTCGACCACGTGAGGCCGCTCCTCTCGCCTCACGCGAAGCGCATTCCGGAGACGATTCAATTCAAGCAATGCCTCGTCAACATGAGCGGCATCCGGGATCGAATCGAGATTCTGCAGCCGATTTTCGGCTTCGACATGAGTGCGCTCAACGAAGAACTCGACTCCAACAAATTTCATTGGCTCAATCCGATCGAAGAGTGGCGCGAAGTCTCGTCGATCTGCGAGACCGCGGTTCACGACCTCGACGCGCTGTCGCCGAGCGAGAGCGCGCTCGAGATGATCGCGACCACGAACAACGTTTGCGACGGGCTCCTCACGTGGGCGGAGTTCAAGCTCGCGGACGGCGTCGTCCTCGGAACGCGGTACCGCCAGGTCGGAGACAGCTGGGCGAACTGCGTTCACTTCATGAATCGGATTTCCGTCGCCTACGGGCAAGTCTGCAAGTCGACCTTCCGGATCCACGACGATCGCCTCGGGTGGGCGACGAGCTGGCGTATCGAGCCGCGTTGAACCTGGATACGGGGACGAGAGGCCCATGTCGGAGAGCGCCGAAATGCGGGTGCTTCGTCGGCCGACGTCGGGCACACAGCGGTGGCGCGCGCACGCCAGGCGAGCGGCTCCCACCGGATTGACGCGCGGCGCACGCATCGGGCGATTCGACTTGAGTGAGCGATCGATCCTGGGGTTGAATCCCGCCCTCAAGCCGCTCGTCTATGGGCTCGATGCCGCCTCGCACGAGGGGCGAGTGCGCCGAGGGGCCGCGATTGGGCGTGAGCACTTCGGTCGCGCGACAAGAAGGAACGCGCAACGTTCCGATGAAGCGCCGGAGGAGAGCGAGTGAGCTTTGTCCTTCGGCTGGGGAGACAACAATGCGAGCAATCAAAGTCGTTCTGGGAGTTTCGGCGGTTGCCCTGATCTTGGGAGGGACGGGGGCAGCCTTTGCGTGCGACTTGAACAAGGCACTGGCTGACGCGAAAGCGGCGAGCGCCGCGCTCTCGAAGGCCCAAGCCGACGAAGCTGCTGCGCATTCGGCCTACGATGCGGCCGTCACGAACGTGAAGCGGGCAAACACGGCCGACCAGGCGGCGAACGCCGAGATCGCGAAAGCCCTCGCCGACGGGCGGGCGGCGCAGAAGGATCAGGCGTACGCGACGGCCATGGGGGCACAGGCGACAGCCGAACAGAACGCCGCCAACGCCGACAAGGCGCGCGCTGCAGCGGAGGATGGCGCGGCGGCGGCCGACATCGCCGTCGCGAACCAGGAGAAGAGCAAGGCGGCGGCCGATCAGGCGGCGGCCAGCGCGCGCGACACCGCCCGCGTCGTGGCCGACAAGAAAGCCTCCGCGAACGTCGCCGCCGCGGCTGCCGCCGTCTCGGCGGCGCGGCAGGCGATCGCGCGAGCGATCGCGGATCAGACGGCTGCGGCCAACAAGAAGGCCGCCGCAGAGGCGCAGCTCACGAAGGCGGAGGACGATCTCTCGGCTGGGAACAACGCGGCGGCGGCGCAGGCGGCGATCAACCGCGCGAGCGCGGACATCACACAAGCGACGCGTGACGAAGCGGCGGCCGTCCACAACCGCGCGAAGGCCCACCGCGACCTCGCGCGGGCGCTCCACGATTGGCAACAGGCGCTCGCAGCGGTCGCTGCGGCAGACAAGGATGCGCGCGCAGCCGCGGCCGACAAGGCGGCGGCCGCCGCGGCGCTCACCCTGGCCAACGCGGAGGACGGCGCGGCGAACGCATGGGACGCGGCGGCGAACGCCGCGGACCAGCAGGCGGCGCAGGCGCAGGCGAAGGCTTCGGCTGACACGGCTGCGGCGGCCGCGGCGACGAAAGCGGCGGCGTCGCGCACACTCGCGTCGGTGGCGGCGCTCGTGACGGCGCATCAGGACAAGAACAAGGCGCAGGCCGATCTCCAGCACGCCTTGGCCGATCTCGTCGCTCGGGCGCAGGACATCGCGCGCGCGAACGACGCGAAGGCCAAGGCCGCCGCCGATCTTCAGGCCGCGTCGGCCGAGACCTGCTGACGAGCGATCGACGAGACGACGAAAACGCCGGTGCCGCAGGGAGAACCTGCGGCACGGTCGGCCTCGCCATGGGCGACGCGACACCGGTGCCGCAGGGAGAACCTGCGGCACGGTCGGCCTCGCCATGGGCGACGCGAGCCACTTTCGCATTTCGCCCGACATCCAGATCTGGATGACGCGCGAGCTCTGGCCGCGATCACTCCCCGTACTCGCGCAGCCGAGGGCGGAGCCCAATGAACGTCAGAATCAGTACCGCAAGCATCGCGAGAGGGCCCGCGAGGAGCAGCGACTCGACGTCCGCGAAGGCGCGATCGCGGTACCGATCCATCCACGTTTGGTTGATCGCCAGCCAGCGCCCCAGCGACTCATCGAAATCGAAGAACGCCCGATTGCTCTCTCCGGGCGCCATGCCCATGCAAAGGCGCACGGCGTCGGCGTGGCGGCCCGCGTTCTCCAGGCTCCGAATCTTCGCGTCGAGCTCCACGTAGGTGCCGAAACCCCGCAGCGTCGCCAAGGACTGCGTGGGCTCGTCTCTCATCGGATCCGTGTCCGGAAAGGTGACGTTGTCCAGGCCCTTCGCAAGCGACCCGGAGAACCCGGGGATGGGCACGGCGGAGCGGACGATGGCGCCGGCTTCGACGCCGGTATCGCCTTTGTTCACGAGCTGGGCGTACATCGCATTCCTACGGTCCCCGAGAGCGGCGACCCCTTCGAAGGTCTGTCCGACGCCGATCTGCGCAAGGCGAGCCACGTACCCCGTAAACATGCGGTCGTGCTCGACCCGCATCTGCGGATCGAGCAGCCACCGACTCTCCGCGGCGTTCGCCTCGTATGCCTGGGCGCGGCTGTCGAGCAATGCCGCGACCGAGTCGTACGCGTCCTCTTTCATGGCTTTGACGTCGCTCGCATTCGCGACGAAGGCGCGCACCGAAAAGACCAAGAGCCAAATGACCACGAGCGTGGCTGCCGCGAATCCCGGATTGAGGATTCGGCGAAACCGCCGCAAGAAAAACCACTGCGAGAAACCCAACACGGCGAGCAGCATTCCGCCGAATATCGTGTCGAGGATGACTACCCCGCGGGCTTTCGCCTCCTGAGCCTCGTACGCCGCCCTCAAGACGCTCTCGTTGGCGTCATTGAGCGCCACGGTCGCGGGCAAAAGGTCTCCTTTGAGCACACCGTACGCCTGCCGGTAGTGGTCGAGCGTCCCGAGGGCACTTCCTGGCTGCTGCTGCGCGGCGCTCCGTGCGGCCTGTGCGGCCATGAGATAGCGCCCGGTCGCGTCCTGAATGCGCTCGAGCGGCAACCTCTCGGCATCACCGTACGTGATGTTCTTGGCGGCGGCGACGAGATGCCCTCCAAGCTCGATGCGCGCTTTCTCGAAGGCCTGGACGTGATCCGCTGCGCGGCCTGGCGGCAGCAGAAGCTCGTTGACCAGGCTCGCGTCGAGCGTTTCGACGAGCACCTGGATCGAATGCGCGGCCTCGACGGACGGCGCGGAGTCGAGGCCGATCGTCTGTACGACTTGCCGGTGCACCTGCCAGCCCTGGAGGACCACCGTGCACAAGGCAAGCGCGAGCACCCAGACGGCGCTGAGCGCGCCGCGCAGGAGGACGGGAGTATCGCGGTTGGCGAACACCGGAAGAGACGATACCTCAGGACGTACGGCCCGCAGCGGCAATCGCCTGCTCGAACGCCTCGAGCCGGTGTGCCGCGCGATCGACGGGCGTCGGGCGTCGCGCCAAAAGGTCGCTCACTTCTTGCGCCGCCGCCATCGCGTGCGGCGGGATGCGGCCTCCTCGCGCGATCAGCACCGTAGCCTGCGCGCGCCGCGCCGAGAGCCGCCCTTCGAGCTCGTTGCGCCGTCTGACCAGCGCCTCGTATCCCGCGGCGACGGCGCGGTCGTGCGCGAGAGCCCCTTCGATCGCCGCGACGAGCCGGCCGCCCCCGATCTCGGCGGGTCCGAAATGCCCGGCGTGCATCGTTTGCTCGAGCGTAGCGCGCCATTCGTCGAGCCCCCCGATCGCTTCCTCGGCCAACGGCGAGCCCAGGAGAGGCGCAGGCTCGAACTCGTGAGGCGCCACGGTCTCTGCCAGGCGCGCGGCACGATGCGCGTCGGCGAGCTCCGCCCGCAGCTCTCCGGCTCGCGCCAAGACGCCGGCGGCGCGCTGGCGCAGCGACGCCTGTGCGCCGATGCGATCGCGGAGCGCAAAGAGGCGAGGTTGCAAGGACTCGATGTCCCCCAGAGCGCCGAGGGGGTCCTTGGCGACCCGTTCGCGCGCGTAGGCCAGCTCTCGTTGCATCGGCGCGAGCTCCGCTCGCGCGGCGCCCTCCCCGAGCTCACGCGCGGCGGCCGAGAGGCGGACCATCTCCGCTTCGAGCCCGCCGATCACCGGATCCAGCTGGTTCCACGCGGTCCCCACGTCGACGATCGCGTCGCGCGCACGCTCGAAGGCCTCGGTCATCGTGCGCACGAGCGCTTCCGGATCCACGGCGACGTCGCGCGAGGTCTTGTCGAGGAGGTTGCGCCGAGCGAGGGGGACGACCTGGGCGCCGACGTGGATCGACGGGGTCGTGAGCAACGTCACGATCTGCGCGACCTTCTCGTCGGTCCCCCAGAAACTCAGCGTGGAGAGAGATTCACGAATCGCGCGCGCCTCGCCGAGGACGTTCGTGAGTTTCTCGCGCGCCTCGAAGAGCTGCTGAACGGCGTCGAGCGCCGCCGTCACGCGCTCCGCGGTGCGTCCTTCGAGGGTCGTCCGCGCGGGGCTCGTCAGCACCTGGTAGGTCGGGTCGCCCTCGAGAGCGATCAAGTTTTCGTCGATCCGCCGAAGGCATTCGTCCCATGCCAGGAGGCGCTGATCGATCTCATCGAGGGTCATGGATCGGCTCACGGACGGCCGCGCACGATGATGCGAGTCCAGCGGCCGAGCGTGATCTGATCGCCGTCCCGGATCGGCCGCCGCGAGCCGGCGGCGACGTCGACGCCGTTGAGCTTCGTGCCGTTCGTCGAGGCGAGATCCTGCAGCGCCAGCGTGCCATCCGCCGATCGCACGATCTTGGCGTGCCGGCGGGACGTGCCGGGGTCCGCCAGCGCCAGGTCCGGATGGATGTCGCGGCGATCGTCCTCGCGGCCGACGAGCAAATCGCGGTCGACCGCGACGACGCGCTTCGGTGCCTTCGCGGGGCAAGGGGCGCTCGGATCGGGCTCCACGTCGAGCGCCGGATCGATCGCGACGACGAGCTCCCACGCGGAAGGACGTACGTCCGTCGGCGCCGCACTCGCATTCGTGACCGGCGGCGCGACGGGGCTCGGAGCCGGTGGGGGGCTCGGCGCAGCCGGTGCCTCGCTCGAACGGCCCATCGGGGCGGGACCGGGCCGGTTGTTCCGGAAGTCGAAGCGGCATACCTCGCAGAAGCGGGCGCTCGCGTCGGTCCGCGGCTCGCCGCACGAGGGGCACGTCCCGGCGGGCCCCGCGGCCGGCGCGCCCGCCGCGGACGCCGCCGACGCGCGCGGGCTCATCGCGCTTCCGCATATCGAGCAGTAATCGAGCTCGCTCGAGTCGTGGCCGTTCGAGCAGAGCATCACGCGCTCGATCCGCCGCGCGCGACGCGCTTTGTCGTCCGCGATTCGAGCTGCAGGTCCATGGTGGCCGCCTTCTCCACGCCCTTCTTCAGACGAATCGTCCCTTGCACAGGATCGATCACGTCGACCACTTTGGCGAGACGTTGCGTCATCTCGGCATTCGCGGACACGTACGCAATGCGCACCGCTTTGCCGAGAAGCGCGGTCGCTCCACCGTCGTCGCCCCGGGCCCGCGCCTCGAGCCCTTGCTCGATGGCTTGCGCCAGATCACCCTGGCCCGTGTAGTGCGCGATGTGATGGTCGATCCGCGACGAGAGCGTCTCGTCCTGCGTCCAGCTCGCGAAGATGCGCGCCTTGGGCGACTTCACTTCCTGCTCCTGCCAGGAGCCTGCCGCCGGCTCGAGATAAACGATGCTCGGCCGCGCGGCCAGCATCTCGTCGCCCGCGTTGCCCGGCTTGACGCGGATCGACACGTGGAAGTCCCTCGCCTCGTGGGAGGACCAAGCGCCCGTGAAGTACTCATGGACGAGCGGGGAGACGACCTTCGCCTTGGAGGAGAGATCTTCGATCGTCGGATTGACCTGTTTGACGAACACGATCTCGGCTCCCTGCGGCGTCCAGAGACGCAAACGAACGTCCTTCACCGCCTTCTGCGACGCGTGCGCCATCGCCGCC
>DATHQY010000478.1:0-11078 GCA_035482215.1 Polyangiaceae bacterium
GTCGGACGAGCGCTTCAGTGCACGCCGGGGGCGGGGGCGGGCGCCGCCGGAGACCGGATCGCGACGCTTGCGTCTCTCACGCTGACGCCGCTGCGGATCGACCGCGTTGTCGCAGTCCACGCAGGCAGCGGACAGATCGATGTGGAGGGCGAAGCGGTGCTCTTCGCGAGCGCGCCGCGCGCCGTGCTCGCGGGGGACATCCCGGCGCGTCTTGCGCTGGCGGTCCTCGACGTGGCGGGCGCGGCGCCGCAGGTGGCGCGTCTCGTAAGGCCCGGCCACGTGGTGGCCGTGCTCGGCGCGGGAGGAAAGAGCGGCATCCTTTGCGTGGCCGAAGCGCGCCGGCGCGGCGGGGCGGCGGCGTTCATCGTGGGCGTCGAGGCTTCCGCGCCGGCCGGCGAAGATCTCCGCGAGCTCGCGCTCTGCGACGCGATCGTCGCGGCGGACGCGCGCGATCCCGTGGCGACGCGGCGCGCAGTGCTGGACGCGACGGGCGGGCGCGAGGCCGACGTATCGTTCTCGTGCGTCAACGTGGCCGATGCCGAGATGGCCGCGATCCTGTGCACGCGCGATCGCGGCACGGCCTACTTCTTTGCGATGACGACGAGCTTCACCAAGGCGGCTCTGGGCGCCGAGGGCGTCGGCAAGGACGTGAATCTGTTCATCGGCAACGGGTTCGCTCACGGCCATGCTGAGCACACGTTGGCGATGCTTCGCGAGTTTCCGGCGGTGCGCGCGTTGTTCGAGCGGCGGTACGGGTAGCTACCGCTTGGGAGACGCGTGCTTCGGCTGGTAGACGCCGAGCGTGCCGCCGCCGGGCAGCGTGACGTGCGTGAGGGAGCCCCAACGCTGCTCGCTCACGGCGCTGCACGCGACGCCGGCGCCGTTCATCTCCGCGATGAAGGCGTTCACGTCGTCGCACATGAGATAGAGCTCGTGGGACTCGCCCTCGCCGGCGGGGTGCACCGCGATCTCCGCGGGGGGCAACGCGAAAATGAGCCATCCGTGGCCGACGTCGACGAACGGGAACTTGAGGACGTCCCGAATGAAGTTCCGGTCCGCGTCCGCGTCCTTGCTGTAAACGATGATGTGTGCGCCTCGAATCATGGGCACAAGCCTTTCATGACGGCCGCGCGGGTCAAGGGTGCGGCAGGACGGCATGACCCCCTGCGCGTCGATGCGCGGGCCTCATGCGAAAAGACATGATCCGCTCGTCGAAGGACCCGCTTCCCTCCGCTAGCGGGAGTACTCCTGCACCAGAAGGAGCGTCGCGTTCCGCGTCGAGGCCTGGCGGATCCGTTTGGCCTCCTGGTAGTCCGGGTCCGTGTACATCCCCAGAGCGGCCTCCTTCGACGGGAACCGAATGATCGCGTTCATGCGCCTGGGCTCGCCCTCCAGACCATGGGCCGACGTGTCCGAAGCGAGCACCTGTCCTCCGTACTTCGGGAGGAGCGCCATCACGCGAGCGGGATACTGCTGGAAGACCTCGGGATCGACGATGTCGTAGCTCCCCATGTAGTAGACCGCTCGTTCGACGGCACTCATTGCTCGCCCTCGCCGTGCGATGCCGCTTCGAAGCCGAGAGGCGCGAGCGCGGCGCGATGGAGCGCGAGGCTCCGACGAAAGTCGCGGACCTTGAGAGAAACGTGATCGAACATGGTGACCTCGATTTCCTCCGCGGTGCCATGCTCGCGCGATGGGTCGCATTGCGGTCGCGGTGGCGCGAGAAGGACTCGTCACGCGCCTCTCGCAAGTGACCTGCACGCTCGGCCGCGCGGACCGACCGTATCCAGAGATTCACGAGCGGGACGCGTGGACCATCGCGCTCGTGCGGCGCGGCCGGTTTTGCTACCGCGGCAGCGCCAGTAACCACCGCCACGCGGTGCGTGAGGGCTGGCTGCTCTTCGGTCCCCCGGGCGCCGAGTTCGAGTGCGCGCACGATCACGACGGCGGGGACGAATGCGCATCGCTGTCCGTTCCGGTCTGCGTCATGCGCGACGTGGCCGGCGTCGCTCGCCTGCCGGAGAAGAAGCTACGCGCGACGTCGCCGGTTCTTCCACCGCTGCCCGAGGTCAGCGCGCTTCTCGAACGCGCGATCCACCGCGACGTCGGCGATCTCGACGAGATTGGCTATCTCGTGGCCGAGCGTTTGGCGGGCCACGCGGCCGACCGAGTGGTGTCGAATGGGAATCGCCATGCCGGCCACGCGGACCGCGTGCAACACGCGATGGCGCGGATCGAAGCTTCCTGCCGCGAGCCGCTGCCGCTGGCGGATCTGGCGAGCTCCGTGGGGCTCAGTCCGTATCACTTTCTGCGAGTCTTTCGCGCAAGGACGGGGACCACGCCGCACCAGTACCTGATCGGCGCGCGGCTCCGGCTCGCCGTGAGTCTTCTCCTCGATACGCAGCGCTCGGTAACCGAGATTGCGTATGACGTCGGGTTTCGGGATCTCTCGAATTTCGCGAATACGTTCCGGCGCGTCGTGGGCTGCTCGCCGCGCGCATACCGCACCGGTTAGGCGGACTCTTCGACCTCGCCGTTCCGTCTGCCTCGGTAATGTCCGCTGGCAATTCAAACGTTGGGCCCGAGACGATCCCGTGAAACTCTTCCCCCACGGGACCACACTATGGGTGGCGGAGGTGCCTTGTCTTGAAACCCGTACGCGCAATCCTCGTGAGTTCACTCGTGGCTGTGGCCGTTGGCGTGGCATGTGGCGGTTCGACCAACAACGGGTCGTCCGGCACGAGCGGGACCAGCACCGGCGCCTCGGGCACGTCCACCGGCACTAGCGGGACCAGCACCGGCGCCTCCACCGGAAGCACGGGCGCCACGGGCGCCACGGGCACAGGTTCGAGCGGAACCGGATCGGTGACCGACGCCGGGATGGTGGTCAACAACAACGTCGCGTGCCCGCCGACGTCGACGACCCTGTCGTGCTCAGCGGCGCTGCCATTCTGCTGCCGAACCGCTGGCGCCATGGCTGCGCCGTCGTACGCGTGCGTGCTGAGCGCCTCCGCCTGTACCGGGACCGTCACCCAGTGCACGAGCGCCGCGCAGTGCGGATCGCAAGTCTGTTGCAGCGAGCCGGTGGCTGTCGCCGAAGGCGGCGGCGGCGGATTCGGCGCGCCCACGACGAACGACGTGTGCGAGAGCGCGTGTCCGACCGGGGCGACGCAACTCTGCAGCGGCACCGGAACCGGTGAGTGCGCGAACGGCGGCACGTGCGCGAACGGGAGATGCCAGCCGCCTCCGTGCACGAGCACGAGCTGCACCTCGCCCCAGATTTGCTGCTCCGCCTTCGGCGGCAACGCGACGTGCAGCACACCCGCCATGGCGGGTGGCTGCCCGAACGGGGGCGCCCTCGTTTGCTCCTCGGCCTCCGATTGCTCCACGGATCAAAGCTGCAGTGCCCCGGCGATGGGCACGGGAGCGATGACCTGCGTGGCCAAGACGTGCACGTCGAAGACGGACTGCACGTCGCCGGACTTGTGCTGCAACGGATTCGCCGGCGCGACCTGCGCCGCGCCCGCGACGGCCGGAGGTTGCCCGAACGGCGGCGCCACGGTTTGCACGGGTGACTCGGACTGCACGGCGCCCGACACCTGCCAGCCGACGGCGGCCGCCGGTGGCTTCGGAGGGATGGCGGACGCGGCGGCACCGGCAGGGCCCATGACCTGCCAAGCTCCGGCGTGCACGGCCGCGAGCGCGACGAATGCGATGCCGTGCGCGACGGGAATGGTGTGCTGCGCTGGCTTCGGCGGCGGCACCGCGCGTTGCGCGACGCCCACCATGGCGGGCGGCTGCGCAGGCGGAGCGGCCCCGGTTTGCCTCGTGGACAGCGACTGCACCGGCGGGCTCGTTTGCCGATCGGCGGGCGGGGCCAACGGGGCATTGGGATGCCGCACACCGCTCGACGCCGGTACGACGACGCCCCCGCCGCCGGTCGACTCCGGCGCCGGAGACTGAACCCCGAGAGGCGCTCTACGCTCCCGCCGCGGCCGGCGACACGCTCGTCGGCATCGGCGTGGCGATCGCGTCGTCGGCGGGCGGCAGCACGATGGTGAACGTCGTGCCGTCGCCCGGCTGCGAGTGCACCTCGATGGTGCCGCCCGCGTTCTGGATGATGCTCTGGCTGATCGCGAGCCCGAGGCCGGTGCCCTTCGTCTTCGTCGTGAAGAACGGGATGAACAGATTTCGCAGCACTTTGGGCGAAATGCCGGGCCCGGTGTCGCGCACGCTCACTTCGACGAGATCCACTTCGTCGGTGAGCGATCGGCGCGAGGCGGGCGCCGAGCCGTCGAGCGGCGGCACGCGGCCCCGCGCGGTGCGGCGCACGGACGTCGACACGGTGATCTTGCCCTGCCCGTCCATCGCCTGAATCGCGTTCTGCATCAGGTTCATGAGGACCTGGCGGAACTTCTCCGGATCCATGCGCGGCCGGGGCAACGGCTCCACGAGCTCCTGCCGCACGTCGACGGAGCCGTCGGTCAGCTGGCTCGAAAGAATCTGCACGGTGCGCCGCACCGCCGCGTTCAAGTCGAGCGGGATGGGATTGCCCGCGTGGGGTCTCGCGTAGTCGAGAAAACTCCCGACGACGCGATCGAGCCGATTCACTTCTTCGATGATGATTCCGACGAATTCACGCGCCGCCGGATCGTCCGGCGAAGAGGCACCGACTTCTTCGAGCAGCTGCGCCGCGCCCTTGATGGCGCCGAGCGGATTCTTCACTTCGTGCGCGAGGCCGGCCGCCATCGACCCGAGCGCCGCCAGGCGGTCGCGCTCCTTCATGCGCGAATAGAGGCGGCTGTTCGCGACGACGACGCCGATCTGCGCCGCGATCGTCTCGAGCAGCGAGATCTCCTCCGGGGTGAACGCGTCGCGCACGCGATCGTCGGCGACGAAAAGCAGCGCTACGTTGCCGTCGTCTTCGCCGCGGACGGCCAGCGCCACGCTGCTCTTCAGCGCGCCCAGCGTGTCGGCCGCGGCCTGCACCGCCGCGTCCGACGTGTTCGCCTCGCGCGCGATCTCTTCGAGCGAGAGCGACCCTTCGCGCTCGAGCCGGTCGAGCAGCGGCCTCGCGCCGAACGCCTCGACGCGCCGCGGAACCGCCGCGCCGAACGACCCCGCGAGGTCGAACCCGTCGCCGTCCTGATCCCGCATGTACAGCGCAGCCGTCGTCACGCGGTGCGAGCGGTCGAATCCCTGCATCAGCGTCGTCACCATCTCTTCGAGCTCGAGGACGTGTGCGAGGCGCTTGCGCAGCTCCGCCACGCTCCTCTCGAGGCCGAACCGCTCGCGGAAGAAGAACTGGTGGATGCGCTTCTCGACCTCGATTTGCAGCGGCTCGAAGAGCACGAGAAAGACGATCGACGCGAGGACCGCGTTCAAATACATGGTGTCGAACCCGCCGAGCACCATCACGAAGAAATAGAAGATGGCCGCGAGGCCGAAGGCGAGGGCCGTCAGCACCATGAGGCGGCCGGCGAGCTCGTAGATGTCCGCGAGGCGAGGGCGCGTCAGCGACTCGGCGAGCACGAAGAGAAAGACGATCGCGAGCACCGCGCCGATCGGCGGCAGGTGCACGCCGAGGTACGAGAGGAAGTCGGCGAGCGAGAACGTGGTCGCCGTCGCGCCGACCGCGACGAGGAAGCGCACGCGGTCGCGGACGGCGCGCGACGGGCTCCGCTGCCCCCGCCGCGCGAGCGTGATGAGCGCCGCGGTGAGGAGCCCGAAGAAGTAGGTGTAAACCGTCCCGAGGACGAAGGGCTGCGAGTGGTACGGCGACACGGAGAGCGCGAGGACGGGGATCCCGATGAGCGCCGCCGTCCGCGGCAGCTTGGGCGGCGCGCTCCCCGCCTCGAGCGGCATCACGTTCTGGAAGAGACGCACCGCGAATTGCGGCAAGAGCACGGTGAGGACGCCGGTCACGCGCTCCCAGAGGTCCGCGCGGAAGAAGCCGGCGAGCGATTGGCTCCCGTACCAGAGCGCGATGTCGGTCGCGAACGCCGCAAAGAGCCAGTGCACCGAGCGGCGCCCGCGCAAAAGCACGCTCAGCGCGATGGCCAGCGCGAGCACCGCGCAGAAAAGAATCGTCTTCGGGCGTAAGTCTTCCACGCCGCAGTGTCGCCCCGCGGCCCGGATCACGCAAAGGAACGCAAACAAAGGAAAGCAAACGTCTGCGCAAACGCCGACGCAAAGGCCCGCTACTTCGGCGCGCCGTACAGCCCGCGTTCGCGGATGTACGCGAGCACGTCGCGCGGGACGAGGTGCTTCACTTCCTCGTAAGCGCCGCGTGCGATCGCGTCGCGCACCTGCGTGCTCGAGACGTGCGGCAAGAGCGGCGGCCCCGCGTCCGGCGTCTCCACACCGGCGCGCGCGAGGACGATCGGCGGCGCGATCTTCACGATCGCGTCGAAGCCGAACCATCGCGGCGCTTCCGCGAGAATGTCGGCTCCGATGACGAGGCGGAGCGACCATTCCGGATGCGCGGCCGACAGGTGCTCGAGCGTCCGCAGGGTGCGGCTCTCGCCGCCGATTTCTTCTTCGATGCGCGAGACGGTCACGCGCGCGAGCCCGGCCATTCCGAGCTCGCACATCCGCAGCCGGTCGGCGAACGGCGCGAGCGATTTGGCGAACGGGTGCAAATACGTGGGCACCACCAACACGCAGTCGACGTCGTACGCGGCGGAGAGCAGAGCGCAGGCGAGAACGTGCCCGAGATGCGGCGGGTTGAAGCTTCCTCCGAAGACGGCGACGTTCGCGGGCTGGACGGGGTTCAAGGCTTCTGGGGCGTCGGTTTCACACCGGGGCTTCGAAGGAGAAAGCCCGAGCATAGGCCAGCCGTGACGGCACGGCTCGCGCTACTCGCGCAAGCGCCCCGGGAGTGCTTAGGTTGGAAACCGTGTCCGGTCCGAAGCCGCCCACCTTCATGGACCCCGCGAAGGCGGGCGAGGCGATCCGCACGCGGGTCGATCTCGGCTCGCATCCCCGTACGCCGCTGACCGTGGCGGATGCGGCGGCCAAGGCGGGCCTGCCCCTGCGCGACGCCGAGAGCGGCCTCACCTGGCTCTCGCACGAATACCGCGGACAGCTCCGCGTGACGAGCGAAGGGCAGCTCGTGCACGTATTTCCCACCGGCTTCACGAAGCCATGGGAGACGCGCGAGGCCTGGCAGCGCGCGTGGTCCGCGGTGGCCCACGCGGGCATGTCGGTCGTGCGCTTCGTCGTCCGCGCCTGGGTGGCGATCGTGCTCGTCTCGTACGTCGCGATCTTCGTCGCGCTCGTCCTCGCGATGGCCTTCGCGCGCCAGGGCAACGACTCGCGCAGGAACGACAACGGGTTTCCGGGCGGCGCGCTCGCCTATGGGCTCATGCGGGTCGTGAGCGACGCGCTGTTCTGGACGTTCCACCCCTGGTCGCCGTTCTCGGTCTACTCGGCGTATCCGACCTACGGCTATGGCGACGCGTACGGCGCGCAGCCCGGATGGGGCTACGCGCAGCCCCGCCGCAGGGAGCCGCAGGTGCCTTTCTACGAACGGGTGAACCGTTTCTTCTTCGGTCCGCACGCGGACCCCGAGGATCCGCGCCTCGAGGAGCAGCGCCTCATCGCGGCGATTCGTGCCGGCAAGGGCCGCATCGGGCTCGGCGACGTGATGCGGGTCACGGGGTATCCGCGCGAGCAGGCCGATCCGCTCATGGCGAAGCTGATGCTCGATTACGACGGCGACGTCGCCGTCAGCGAAGACGGAGGCATCGTCTACAGGTTTCCCGAGATTCGAAAGACCGTATCCGAAGAACGAACCGCAGAGCCGCCTCCCGCATGGTCGCGCCAGAAACCGCTCGAGCCGCTCACGGGCAATTCGGGTGCAACCAACTTTGGTATCGTCGCCCTCAACGCGTTCAATCTGCTCATGGGCGGATGGGCCATCGAGAACGGGCTGACGATCGAGCGCGTGTCGCACTTGTTCGATCGCGTCCCGTACTACGTGCACGACACGGGCGTGCCGATCGTCTTCGGGGTCATCCCGGTCGTCTTCTCGCTTCTGCTCTTCGCGGTGCCGGTCATCCGGGTCTTGCGGCGGCCGCGCCGCGTGAAAAAGGACGCGGAAGAGCGCGGGCGCCTCGCGGTCCTTCGCACGGTGCTCGAGCGGATCCACGCAAAGCAGCCCGTGACGGACCGCGTCGTCGCAGACGCGTGGCAGAAGGCCGCGGGAAACCCGCCTCCGCCGAAGCGAATCGACCGCGAGCTCGTGGCGCTCGGCGGGGACGTGGCCATCGAGCCAGAAGGCCAGACGCGGTGGCGCTTTGCGGATCTGGAGACCGAAGCTTCGGCCGTCGAAGCCGAGCGCGAGGCGGCGGCGGAAGAAGAAGCGCGCGTGGGCGAAGTGATCTTCGCGACCGACCGCCACTGACCCCCGGGAGCAGTCCGGCTGAGCTTCGTCGATCCCGGGCGGCCGACCTCGGGAATCCACCGCGCGTTCGGTGGTTACAAAGACAAGTCATGAACCACGTGAAACTCATCTCTCAAACCGCGCCCGTCGCCCTCGCGGCGCTCGCCCCACTCGCGCTTGCCCTCGGCACCGGCTGCCAGCGCTCCGCGCAGGCCGCGTCAGGCGCCGAGGCCCCCGCCGTCAGTCCCGCTCCCTTTGCCACTCCGCCCGTTCTGGCTGGAACGCCGGACGTCGCGACCTTGGTCGCCAAAGTGAGGCCCTCCGTCGTAAACATCACGACCGTCCAGCAGGTCAAAGTCCCCCGCGGCGATTTCGACTTCGGTGGGCTTTTCCCATTCTTCAATCAGGGCGGCCGCCACCACGGCGTCCCGGGGATGCCCAACGAAGGCGGAGACCCGGTGACGAAGCAGCAGGCCCTCGGCTCGGGCTTCATCGTCGACAGCGTCGGCCACGTGGTCACGAATGCGCACGTCATCGACGACGCGGACGAAGTGAAGGTCAAGCTCGCCGACGATCGCGAGTACCGCGCGAAGGTCGTCGGCAAGGACGATCGGCTCGACGTGGCCGTCTTGCAGCTGCAGAACCCGCCGAACGATCTGCCGGTCGCCGCCCTCGGCGTGAGCGAGACGACGCGCGTCGGCGAGTACGTCGTCGCCATCGGAAATCCGTTCGGGCTCGGCAACACCGTGACGATGGGCATCGTCAGCGCCAAGGGCCGCTCGATCGGCGCGGGTCCATACGACGATTTCATCCAGACCGACGCGAGCATCAATCCGGGCAACAGCGGCGGCCCGCTGTTCAACCTGCGCGGGCAAGTCGTGGGGATCGACACGGCGATCAACCCGCAGGGCAAAGGCATCGGGTTCGCCATTCCGATCGACGCCGTGCGTGACGTCCTGCCGCAGCTCATCTCGACGGGCCGCGTGGCGCGCGGTCGCCTGGGCGTCGTCATCCAGGGCATGGACGACGATCTCGCAAAGGCCGTGGGCCTCGACCATCCGCACGGCGCCCTCGTCGAGGACGTCGAGGGCGGCGGGCCGGCCGACAAGGCGGGCATCAAGACCGGCGACGTGATCCTCGCGCTCGACGGGCAGAGCGTGCCGCGATCGGAGGACCTGCCGCGCCTCGTGGCGAGGCACGCGCCCGGCACGCACGTTTCGGTGCGCGTCCTGCACGACAAGCACGAGCGGGACGTGGACTTGGCGCTGGCCGCGCTGAAGGACGAAGGCGATGCCAACGGCGGCCCCGCGCAGGGCGGCCCGGCCGCCACCTCGAGCGATCGCGGCGCGCTGGGCATCGCGGTCGACGACCAGAACGGGCACGCGGTCGTCGTCCGCGTGCAGCCGGGCGGTCCGGCCGACGGCAAGCTGCAGCCGGGGGACGTCATCGAAGAGGTGAACCATCAACCCGTGCTCGGCGCGGCCGACATATCGTCGAAGGTCCGCGCGGGCTCGGCGAGCGAGCCGGTCCTCCTCCGGGTCAAGCGTGGCGACCAGTCGCGCTTCATCGCGATCGAGCGGAGCGGCAAAGGCGACAACAGCGACAAGAAGTAGAGGCCGGCGGCGCCGCCGCGACCGATGCGCTACCGTGGATGCGGTGGCGAACCGCATGACCGCGCCGTCCGCAAGCCTCGATCCGGCGCTGTCCGCAAGCCTCGATCCGGCGCTGTCGACCGATCCAGCGCCGCGGCCGTACACGCTCATCGCGGAGCTCACGTACCGCTGCCCGCTGCACTGCCCGTATTGCTCGAACCCCGTCGACTACGCCCGCGACATGAGCGAGCTGTCGACGAGCGAGTGGCTGCGCGTCTTCGCGGAAGCGGAGGCGCGCGGCGTCGTGCAGCTGCACCTCACCGGCGGCGAGCCGCTCGCGCGGAGCGACCTGCCGGCGCTCGTCGAAGGCGCGCGAAAGCTCGACCTTTTCACGAACCTCATCACGAGCGCGATCCCGCTGACGCGCGAGCGCCTGGCCCACCTGAAAGAGTGCGGGCTCGACGCGGTGCAGATCAGCGTGCAAGACGTGACGGCCGAGGCGTCGGATGCGATCGCGGGGATCCGGTCGTTCGCGGAGAAGATGAAAGCCGCGGCTTGGGTGCGCGAGCTCGAGCTGCCGCTCACCCTCAACATCGTGCTCCACCGCGACAACGTCGATCGCGTCGAAGAGGCGATCGCACTCGCCGAGTCGCTCGGCGCCCATCGGATCGAACTCGCGAATACGCAGTACCTCGCCTTCGCGCACGCCAATCGCGAAGCGCTCTTGCCGTCGCGTGCGGCGCTCGACCGTGCGCGATCGATTGCGAATGCGGCGCGCGAAAGGCTCGCCGGCACGATGGACGTGCTCTTCGTGATGCCGGATTACTACTCGGACCGCCCGCGCGCGTGCATGGACGGCTGGGCGCGGCGATTCCTCCACGTGACGCCGACGGGCAAGGTGCTGCCCTGCCACGCGGCGCAGTCCATCCCTGGCCTCGTGTTCGACAGCGTTCGCGAGAAGAGCCTGGCCGACATCTGGGAGCGCTCTCCCGCGATGCTGGCCTTCCGCGGCGACGCCTGGATGAGCGAGCCGTGCAAGAGCTGCAGCCGCAAGGCGATCGACTTCGGGGGATGCCGCTGCCAGGCCTATTTGCTTGCCA
>DATHQY010000479.1:0-10262 GCA_035482215.1 Polyangiaceae bacterium
GATCCGCCCATCCAGATCGGCACCACGCCGGACGGGCTCGCGTGGGCCAAACGAAACGCGGCGCCCGCGGGCAAGCTCTGGTCGCTCGACGGAGACGGGGACGTGCAGGCGCTGCGGGCCGCCGCGGATCCGTCCGCCGCCACCGGCAACGCCGCGGTTGCGTTTCGGCGCGGGGATGCGATCGACATCGGCGTGTTCACCGCTGGCGACTCTCCCTCCCCGAACGGTGACCTCACACGCATCGAAGGGCTGGGCGGAGGGGTCGGCTCGCCCGCAATCGCGATCAACGACGGCGTCGTCTTTGCCGTGTGGGCTGACCGTGCATCGAACGACGCGCCGTGGTCCTTGCGGTGGGTGCGCTTCGAGAGCGGCCACTCCCCGGGAACCCCGATGACCTTCACGCCCCCGCCGGGCGGCAAAGGCGATCAGGCGATGTCACCCTCGGTCGCCGCTCTGCCCGACAGGCGATTCCTGCTCGTTTGGGCCGAAGGGCACGTGTCCGACCACGACGTGCGCGCCCTCACGCTCTCCGAGGACGGCAAACCGATCGGCGACCCGCTCGACGTCTCGAGCGCCGGATCGAACGCGGGCCAGGGCCAGGCCGCCGTCACCTCCGCGGGGCACGGTCTCATCGGATTTCTCGAATCGGGCGACAAGGGATTCCACGTCGCCGCCACGCGCGTCGAGTGCTCGGGCCCGTAGCGCGCGCCGACCTCGACCAAGCTCGAAGCCTAGCCTGCGGGGGAGTCTTACTTCACGCTCGCCAGGGCCTGCACGAACCGATCGGGCGGCACGAACTCCGTGAACCGGAAGGCCTCGCGCCCGTCGCTCCCGAAGAGGAGCACCACGGGCAGCCCTTCGGTCGCGCCGTACTTTCGCCGCACGCGCGTGACCTCGGGGTCGTCTTCGTTCGTCGCGTCGACGTGGAGGGCCACGAAGCGCTCGCCCTCGTTGCGCACGCGCGGGTCGACGAAGGTCTGCTCGTCGAGCTCTTTGCAGGCCGCGCACCACGTCGCGCCGAAATCGATGAGGAGCGGCTTGTGCGCCGACGCTGCGAGGCCCGTGGCCGCGCTCTCGTTCGATTCCCACTGAAGCGCCGGTACGTGCATGTGCGTCCAGCTGACGACCATGAAGAGCCCCGCGATGGCCGGGGCGATCGACGCCAGCTTCGCGAGCTTGGACAGATGCGCGATCGGCGAATGACGTCGCTCGGCGACCACGTGCGTCACCGCGAGCCCGATGCCGATGACGAGCAGCACGGCCCCCGCGATGCCGTACGGCAGCCCCGGGCTCACCCAGGTCGCCACCACTTCATGCGGAAGCGCGTCGCGTACATAGGAAAGCGCGAGGTACGCGAGCGCCACGCCACCGACCCACTTGATGCCCATCATCCACGCGCCGGCCTTCGGCAGATTGACCGCAAACGCGCCGACGATGAAAAAGAGGGTGCCGAGGCCGAACGCATAGAACGTCATCGCCGCGGATCCGAGCGCGACGTTGCGCGTGCTCGCGATCCAGCCGAGCAGGCCGAAAAGAAAAGGACCTACGCACGGCGCCGCAACGAGGCCGCAGACGAGGCCGAGCACGAACGCGCCCACGTACCCCGTGCCGCCGACGCCCGACAATCGGTTGTTCAGGCTCTGAGGAAGCGCGATCTCGAAGGCGCCGAAGAGCGACGCCGAAAGAAGCGAGAAGACTAGCGCGATCGCCGCGACGACGGGCAGGCTCCCGAGCGCGCTGCCGAAGCCTTTGCCCAGCACGGCCGAGGCCACGCCCATCGGCACGAAGAGACACACGATCCCCACGACGAACGAGAGCGAAAGAAACGCGCCTTGCAGGCGCGACTTGGCTTCGCGCGCGCCGAAGACCGAGACGGTGATCGCGATCATCGGATAGACGCACGGCGTGAGGCTCGTCAGAAGCCCGAACCCGTAGCTTGCGGCCAGGACGGCGAGAACACCGTGCGAGAGCGTCCGCTCGAAGAGCCCCGTGTCCGAGCCCGCGGAAGGCTCGGCCCAAAGAGAAAGGGGCCAGAGAACGATGCCGAGGAGGAGGAGGACGAAGGCGAGCGGGCGATTGAACTTCACGGCCCCGTTAGCCTACCACTGGCCTACCGGGCGCCCACACCCAGGGCTGGTCGCACCGTCCGCGCGTCAGTTCGTCTGCATCTTGGCGAGCGTCGCCCGGGCCATGCGGAGCTCCCCGTCGAGCGCGAGCGCAAGCGCGGGGCGCGCGCTTTCCGTCCGCTTGACGAACGCCTCGAGAAAACGCGTCGCCGACTCCCAGGCGCCCGCCGCGTACGACAGGTGCCCGAGCACGAACCGTCCGTAGCCTTGCCCGCACGGCGCGAGGGCCAGCTCTTCGATGACCGCCGACACGTTCTCGACACGCTCGCCCGCCGAAAGGCGCACGAGCGCGAGGTGCGCCCGGTAGAGCGGCTTGTCGCTCGTCGCCCAGCGGACGGCGCGCGCGAGCGCCGCAGAGGCCTCGGGGTACCGCTGCGCCAAAAAGAGAACGCTGCCGAGCGTCCAGAGATGAAACGGCCTTCGCGACGCGGGGCCGCGACGCGCCGCCACGCGCAGATGCGACAGCCCGGCGGCGAGGTCTCCCGCGGCGAGCGCGGCCCGCGCCGCATCCTGGTAGAAGACGTCGACGAGGACGTTCAGGTCGAGCGCGCGCACGGCCGTCGAGAGAGCCCGGTCGAAGCGGCGTTCCTCGTAGTGCGAGAGATAGAGCTGGCGGAGAAGCATCGCGTGGGTCGTGTCGTCGAGCGGCGGATGGGCGTTGAGGCCCTTCTGCGCCCATCGCGCCCGCGAGACGGCAGACCTCGCGGCCATCGCTTTTCGGAGCATCTCCTCCGCGCTGGGCGGCGGGCCCGCGGCGGCGTCCGTCGCGGCCGACGATCCCGGCGACGACGCCGCGGAAGACGACGGCGATGCCAACGACGATGACCCGCCTGAATCCGACGAAGCGGAGGAACGGGCCACCGCCGCACGTCTCCCCTTCGTCACGTGCATGAGCTTACCATTCATCCGGCGGTGGAGACAAAACGTGCTACCGGTGGCGCGCGTGAAGAACGGCTCGAGCCTCGTCTTGGCCGCGATGGTTACAGCGGCCGCCGTTGTGGGTGGCTGCGGCCGGCGGGCGACGGAGAGCGACTGCCAGCTGATCGTCAACAAGAGTGTCGAGCTTCAGATGAAGGAGATGAGCTTGACGAACGCCTCCGCCGTCGCGAAGCGCGAAGAGCAAGTGCGAGCCGAGCTGCAGGGAGAAATCGAATCGTGCGAAGGCCGCCGCGTCTCGAGCAAGACGATGGCGTGCGTGCAAGCCGCCACGACCAGCCAGGAGCTCGATCGATGCCTTCGTTGAAGACAGGGGCGCGCGCGCTCGTCGCGTTCGCGGCGTTCGCCTCTCTGCCCGCCGCGTGCAAACCGAAGGCGAGCCAGGCAGAATGCGACGAGCTCCTGGGAAAGTACGCGCGGCTCGTCGTCATGGAGAAGTTCCCGGATGCATCGGCGACGCAAATTCACGCCGAGGAGGAACGCGAGAAGGTCGAGGCGCGCGGCGACGACGCGTTCAAGAACTGCAGCTCCGAAGTGAGCCGCGCCGAATACGAGTGCGCGATGCGCGCGCTCACGGCGGACGCGCTCGAGAAGTGCGTGGAGTAGCTACTTGCTGTGCGCGGCTTGCCCGCGCATCCGTTGCTTGTCGCCGAAAGGCGCCGGGCCTTGCACCTGCCAAACGACGTCCCCGCCGAGAAGACAGGTCTGGTCTTCGAGTTCGCGCAGGCACGTCTCGCGCGAATCGTCCGCCGAGCAAATCGCCGTCACTTCGCCCACGTTCTCCGTCTGCATCGGTGGCGCTTCCGTGAACGCCTGGACCGCGCAGCCCCGCGAGCGCCCGGCGCCCGCCACGCGCTTCGAATGGCCGGCGTGCGCGGTGAGGTGCGCCGCCGTGAGCGCGTTGTCACCGAGGCCCCACGCAACGTCGCCCCCGCGCGCGCACACGGCGTCGAGGAGCTTGCGCTCGCACGATCCGCCGCCGGGATCGCAGTCGACCGCCACGGGACCGAGGTCGTCCACCGGCATTTCCGCGGCCGCGGGGAACGTCTTCACCGCGCAGCCGGCGTGGCGCTCGGGGTAGCGCGCGTCCGGCGTGCCGCCGCCGCAAGACGCGGCCGCCACGACGAGCGCCCCAGCCAGCAAGCCTTTCACTCCGCGGCCGCCTTCGTTTTGGCGAGTGGAAACCCGAGCGCCTCGCGCTGCGCGAGCCACGACTCCGCGACGCCCTTGGCCATCGCACGCACCCGCCCGATGAACCGTTGCCGCTCGGTCACGCCGATCGCTCCGCGCGCGTCGAGCACGTTGAACGCGTGGGCGCCCTTCACTACGAAGTCGTACGCGGGAAGCACGAGCCGTTTCAGCGGATCGTCGCTCAGAGCGAGCAGGCGTTTGCACTCGCGCTCGCACTGGTCGAACGTCGCCTGGTGGAACGGGACGTCGGCTTGCTCGAAGTTGTACGTCGACCACTCCCACTCGGCGCGCTTGCAAATCTCGCCGTACGCAATGCCTGGGGCCCACGCCACGTCGTAGATGTTCGGCACGTCCTGCAAGTACATGCAGATGCGCTCGACACCGTACGTGAGCTCCCCGCTGACCGGCCGGCAGTCGATGCCGCCGACTTGCTGGAAGTACGTGAACTGCGAAATTTCGAGCCCGTCGATCCACACCTGCCAGCCGAGACCCCACGCTCCGAGCGTCGGCGATTCCCAGTCGTCCTCGACGAAGCGCACATCGTGGTCCTCGGGCACCGTGCCGAGCTGCCGCAACGACTCGAGGTACAGGTCCTGGATGTCGATCGGCGACGGCTTCAGGATCACCTGGTACTGGTGGAACTGCTGCAGCCGGTTCGGATTGTCGCCGTAGCGCCCGTCCGTCGGCCGGCGCGACGGCTCGAGATACGCGACGTTCCACGGCTCGGGGCCGAGCGCGCGAAGAAACGTCGCCGGATTGTACGTGCCCGCACCGACTTCGCTGTTGTAGGGGGCGACGATGAGGCAGCCGCGTTTGGCCCAGAAGTCCTGCAAGGCCAGAATCACTTCCTGAAAGTACATGGTCCGGTCAATCCCGTTTAGCACGCGTCGCGAAGGCGAGTCACCGCGGGGGGCGGCGCCTCTCGTGAAACCACTCCCGGTACGAGCGCATCTTTTCGACCTGCGCGTCCGGCGCGTGCGCCCGGCACGTCGAGGCCTCTTCGCTGCCGGCGGGCGCTCCCCAGCGCAGCTCGACGCAGTCGTTCGGATCGTACGCCATCTCGAGGGCCTCCGCCCGGTGAGCGAGGTCGTCGAGCGAGAGCTCCCAGGAGCTCCCGTCCGTGCGCGTGTACGCGAACTTACGGGCGTGGAGCTCCTCGGCGAGTCGCGCTTCGAGCTCGGTGCGCACCGCGTCCGGGGTCTTGGCCGCCGGCATCGCGTAGCGCTCGGGCCGCCTTGCGACGCGCGCGGGAACGGCTCTGGCCACGTCGATCGCGATGAGAATCCGGAGGTCGCGCGACGGCGTGGAGAAGTCTTCCCAGCTTCCGGTCGTCTCGAAGATCTTCTCGCCGTCGGGCATGTCGGCGGCGCCCTTGCCCGACGCGAGGAATTTTCGCCCGTTCTCCACCGAAATGACGCGCGTCTTCACTTGCTCTTCGAACGCCTGGATCGTCTCGAGGAGCGCGCGCGTCGGATCGAGCGGTGACGGCGAGAGCACGTCCTCGACCTTGTCGTAGAACCCTTCGACGCCCCCTTCGTATTGGTCCGTCACCGAGAGATCGCGAATGAGCGCATTCTGCGCCTCGTGCAACTTCGCTGTCTTCGGGTCGCGCACGACCGGGCGAAACCGCTTGAACCCCGCGCTGCCCAGGGCCGGATCGATCGCGAAGAGAAAGTTGCCGCGCCAAAATCGCTTGCGACCGACGGTGCCATCCGGCTGGCCGTCGACGGCGAACAGAACGCCGGCGGACGACGGCGTTTGCGCGAGCCTCCCGGCGACGACGAGAACGTGGCCGTACGGATCTGCGAAGATGGCCCCCGGGCGGAGCGTGTCCGCCGACAGGCGCAGCGGATAGTAATCGCCGTCTTCGTCGGCCGCGGGCGTGCGGCCCGCTCCGGACTGCGCGGCGTCGGCGAGGGTCGTCCGCAGAAACTCGCCGAAGCGCTTCATGCTGTCGTCCCACGGGCCGCCCGGCGGGCGATCGGGATCGGCCCACGAGGGGACCGCTTGCGGTTTGTCGTCCACGGGCGGAAACGGGTCCTCGTTCGAGGCGAAGTCCGCGCAGTGCGGAGGCGCGCCGTTCTCGCCGCGCGAGCAATGCGAGAAGCCGAAGGGCAGACCGAGCTTGAACGCGAAGTACGCGCGCAAGAAATACGGCAGGTCCGCGCAATCCGGCTTGATCGCGACGCCCTCTTCGTCCTCTTTGGCGCCCAGGTAGTCGAAGAGCCAATTGCGATCGCGATCGCGGAGGACGTCGGCGAGCGTGTCCCAGCTCGGTTGCGCGTCGGCCGGCGCGTCGAAGAGGTGCCCGATCCACGCGGAATACAGGTTCTCGAGAGCGGGCGACCAGAGCTGCCGCGTCCTCCACAATACCGCGCGCGGCGCGTCGGGGACGGGGGCGGCCCACGTGTAGACGGTGACATCGTGCGCCCCGAGGGAGCCTCCACCGCACGCGTCGGACTTCGTGAGCTGGAGGCGCCATTTGCCGGCCGCGGCGGCGTCGACGTCGGCGAGCCACGCGTACGGGGGGCCTCCGCGGCGATCACGAGTCTGCACGACGGGTTCCTGGTCGCCGCCGGCCGCGGACGCGGGCGTGGACGCACGCGCAAACGACAGCGTCGCGTCGACGGCGTCGTCGGTGACGGCGAGCACGCGCAAGGGCCTTCCGGCCACGGGGTGGGCGGGCGAAACGAAAAAGAACGGCTCGTGGGGGGCGTCGCATCGCGGCGCGGGGGCCGGTGGCCCGAGCGAAGACGCGGACGACGCCCGCGATGCGGAGGACACGGCGGACGACGGCGGCGCGCTCTCGGCCGTCGCGCGCGCCGTCGTGCCGGGCGGTGGGCCGCTGCGGTCGCCGACCGGCTCGTGCGCGTGGCTGCACGACGCGAGCGCAGCGAGCCCCCCCGCGGCGAGGCCCGCCCACGCGATTCGAACGAAGACCGACGACGACCCCAGGTCTTTCGTCATACCCCGGCTGCGCGGAAAGCCGCCACCGAGCGCAACGCGAAAGCGCTACGGGAGCGAGGCGCTTTCGCCAGGCGGGATAAAGTCATCCCGAGTGAAAAGCGCGGCCAGCTTCAGCCGGGCGGCTTCGATGGCTTCGCGCCCGCCCTCGAGCCGGTCCACGATGGCGACGACGCCCGCCACTTCGTACCCCGCGTCCCGGAGCTTCGAGGCAGCGGCGATCGTCGAGCCGCCGGTCGTCACCACGTCTTCGAGAAGCGCGATTCGCGCACCCGCGGGCAGCGTCGTGTTGCCCTCGAGGGTGCGACGCGAGCCGTGATCCTTCACGTCCTTGCGCACGTAGACGGCGTCGAGCGGCGTCCCGCGCTGGAAGCTCGTGAGCGAAACGGCGCTAGCGAGGGGGCATCCCCCGAGCTCTACCCCCGCCACCGCCGTCACCGGCGCGAACGCCTGGAGAACGTCGAGCATGACCTGCCCGGCCAGCGCGTGGCCCTCGGCCGTCAGCACCGATTGTTTGCAGTCGACGAAGAAGTCGCTCTCGCGACCGGAGGCGAGAACGACCCGCTTTCGCGCGAACGAACGCACACGCAGCAAGCCGAGGAGGCGCGCGCGCGCTCCCGCGTCGACGCGCGCGGGCGCCGCTGCGTCACTCACGGGTTAGCGCTCCCTTTTGCGGACGACCTGCCCGCGGAGCTTCTTCAGCGCCGGAACGACCGGCGGAGGCGGACTGCGCTTCGCCCCTGCCTGCGATGCGGCCGGAGTCGCTGCCGCGGAAGGCGCACTCTCGGGCTTGGGCAGCGAAGCGCGCGACGGAGGCGAAGGCGGCGCGGGGCGCGAAGCGGCGTCTTGCGAGCGTCCGCGGGCGTCCGCGCGTGCCGGCAACGCGCGATGGGCGCCGCGCGACGGTTCGGTCCGAAGCTCGTCGTCGGAGGTCTGCACGAAACCGCGAACCAGCGCCCCTTCGGCGATGGTGACGCGCGGCGCGCGCACGTCGCCGACGACCCGCGCCCCGGCCTCGATGGCGACCGACACGTCGCCCGTCAGATCGCCTTTCACGGCGCCGCGCACGACGAGATGGCGGCCTTTCACCGCCGCACCGACCAGGCCTTCCGCGGCGACGGTCACGTCGCCCGTGACCGCGATGTCGCCTTCGACGAATCCCTCCACTTCGACGTCGCCGTCGCCTGCAATCCGTCCGACGATGCGAGCGGACCGCCCGATGACCGTTGCCGTCATGCCGACCGTGGCCATGGGTTACACATCCATGTCGACGTTGCCCTTGAACTGGGCTCCGTCGGCGATGGTCACGCGCGCGGCCTTCACGTTGCCGATGACGCGCGAACCGGACTGCAAGTCGACGCGATCGTTCGCGTTCACGTTGCCCGTGAGCGCGCCGGCCACGGTGAGTGAGCTGCCCGTCACGTCGGCCTCGACGCTCGCGCCATGCTCGATCGTCACGCCCTCTTTCGCGGTGACCTTTCCACGGACGGTCCCTTGCACGACGATGTCGTCGTCCGTCGTGATATCGCCCTCGATCGTGATGCCTGCGCCGATGACCGTGCTCGCCATGTGTCTCCCGTGCCTTCGTGTGCGCCTTCGTGTGCCGACCGCGTGCGCCGCCCGATTTCCCGTTTTGAGTGCCGCTAGCGCCGCGACGACGCGCGCGGGCGTGGCTCGGCGCGCGCGGCGCCCCCGAGCTCGGGCGGAAGGTCGAACTCGCAGTCGAGTCGGCCGGTGAACCGCGCGCCGTCTTCGATGGCGACGGCAGAGCCGCGCAAGTTGCCGCGGACGCGCGCGCCGGCCGCAAGCCGCACCGGCCCGCTCGCGTTCAATTCTCCCTCGAGCGACCCGGCGATCGTCACCGCGTGCGCTTCGACGACTTCGCTCGACACGCTTGCGCCGGCGGCGATCGTCAGGTTGCCGCGCAGCGCGACGTCACCCTCGACCTGTCCTTCGACGACGAGATCGCCGTCACCGTGGATGCGTCCGTGCACGCGCGCGCCGCTGCCGATGCGTGCTTCTTCATTGCGAGTCGTCGTGCGAACGGCAGCCATGGGGAGGCGGGCGAACGTAGTACAGGCCGCCTTTCATGTCACGACCTCCTCGCGCGCACCCCTCGCCGGATCCAGAAGGCCGTTTTGTCCGCGGCGCATCGATGGTAACGGTTATGCGCGCGTGCGAGCGTAGCGAGCGTTTCGATGCCCCCGTCGTCACAACCTTCCCCTTCGTCCGGCCGCAGGCGCGCCTCGTACGCGTGGCACGCGCTCCTGGTCGTGCCGTTCGTCGGAATGCTGTGGGTACCGTTCTACAACTCCGTGGAACCTCGCCTCGGCGGCGTTCCCTTCTTTTACTGGTACCAGTTCGCTTTCATCGCGGTGTCCGCGAGCCTCACGGCCCTCGTGTACTTCGCGACGCATGACGGTACCTGAGCGCACCCACGCGAACCCGAGGCGAATTCTCTCTCCCGATGAACGCGCCCAACTACCCCGCGCTCGCCGTCTTCGTCGCGCTCTTCTTGCTCGTCACCGTGATCGGGTTCGTCGCCGCGCGCTGGCGGAGCGGAGACCTCGACCAGCTCGATGAATGGGGGCTCGCCGGCCGCCGCTTCGGCACCGTCGTCACCTGGTTCTTGCTCGGCGGCGATCTTTACACGGCGTACACGTTCATGGCCGTTCCGGCGCTCGTCTTCGGGGCGGGGGCGGTCGGCTTCTTCGCACTGCCGTACACGGTCATCGCGTACCCGCTCGTCTTCGTCGCGATGCCGCGGATGTGGAGCGTGGCGCACCGTCACGGGTACGTCACCGCCGCGGACTTCGTGCGCGGCCGCTTCGACAGCGGGCTGCTCGCTCTCGCGATCGCCCTCACGGGCATTCTGGCGACGATGCCGTACATCGCGCTCCAGCTCGTGGGCATTCAAGTCGTCCTCGCCGCGATGGGGGTGGGCGGAAGCGGCCTCGCGGCGGACCTGCCGCTCCTCATCGCGTTCGTGATCCTGGCCGCATACACCTACCAGAGCGGCCTCCGCGCGCCCGCGCTCATCGCCGT
>DATHQY010000480.1:0-12132 GCA_035482215.1 Polyangiaceae bacterium
TGGCGCCGCTACTGCCGGTCCCGCCCGTGCCACCGCCGCTCCCCGTGCTGCCGGTCCCGCCGCCGCTCGCGCCCGTTCCTCCGGTGCCGCCGCTCGATCCGGATGCCGTGCCGGACGTCCCGGAGTTGGCGCCTGACGTTCCCGAGGTGCTCGAACCGCACGCGACGAACACAGCCGCCGCGGTCGTCGCGAGGAGGAGGGAGTATGCGCGCATCGTCGATTTCATTTTACACTCCAAAGGATCCCGGCGGCCTCGGGCACGCCGGTCGAAACAGTAGCAGCGAGCAGCAGTGGCATTCGGACCGGTTTTACGTCTCGGAATGCGCAGGCGCAGGCCTCGCTGGGTTCCCAAGGGGCGCTGTAGCGCAAATTCGGGTCGAATAGCGAAGGAAGCAGCACGCAGGAGCTCGGTTCCGAGGGGTTCTAGTCCCCCCGTCGAAATCGGAAGACCCGAGACGACGCCGAATGGACCCGGGTGGGCGCGCTTGCACACCTCTTGCGCGCTTCTGACACGCTCGGCCGTGCCGATGGAGGGGTCGGGGCATTCCGCCTTCCCCGAGCGGCCTGGTGGCCCGATCAGACGGCCGCGGCAACCCGTCGATACAACTCCAAGAGCTGATCGTCGCTGAACGAGGCGCCGCTTCGAAAGATGCCCGCGCTCACGAGCTGTTCGCTCGCGACGTCGAACCGGTCGTAGTCGCCGATGACATCCGCGTGGTCGCCCAAGACGATTCCCCCCAGCTCCGCCCCCTCCAAGAGCTGGCGTGCCGTGTTCACCACTCCATCGCTGGTGCCCGCGTCGACGCTGTACGGAGCGGTGGCCGGGTCGCGGATCCACAGGGAGGGCGGAGCCGTGCACAGGCGCTCGATGTTCGCGCGCATCGCGGGCGTCGGGGGCAGCTGCGCGCCGATTCGACAGAACGCCACGATCTCGCTGTAGAACGGATCACTCGGGCGCGGACCGGCGACCGTGTCCGCCCCGCTCACGAAGCACGTGAGCTTGACGTTCGGGTCAGGCGCGGTTCGCGCGCGAACGCCCTCCATCGCGGCGGGACGCAGCTCCTCGAGGAGCTCGTGGTGTCGCACGACGGAGAAGACGAAGCGCCACACGGTCGGGAGCTGCTTTGCGTTGAGGTTCAACAGCTGATCGAGCTGCGACATGTCTTTCACGGCAAGCGACAGCAAAGGGCCGGCGGCCCGCAGGAAAGGCAGCGCGTCGCACAAGCTTCCCTGCTCGAGGAAACGCGCCGCGCTGCTCTCGAGGAGCGCGGTCCCGAAGTGCGGTGCGCTGATCGTCGCCACCGACACCACGGCTCTTCGCGCATCGGCGACGCTGCCGCTCCACTCACCGCCCCAGAAGGGTCGAACACTCATCAAGAGCTGCGCGTCGACGCCTCCGGTGCTGTGACCGACAAGATGCAGCCGTCTGGCGCCCGCGGCCGCCAGCCGGCCGAGAAACGCCGCGAGTCTCAGGATTCGCGCCTGCAAGGGCCCCGTCGGTACCGTCGTCGCCGCGACGATCGACACCTCTCGTCCCCATTTCTCGCGGAGCAGCGCGCCGAGCACTCCGGGCACGCGATCCGCAAAATAAGGAAATTGCCCGATGATGCTGAAGCCCAGAAAGCCCGGCACGAGAACGACGACGTCCTCGTGAACGCGGAGTGGATTCATTCTCACCCTCCGGAAGGACCGCCGTCAGCGGCCCGCGGCTGAACGCCGCCATGGTGCCAGAACGGACCTGGCTCCTCAACGCCTCTTCGGCTTCCCGCGGCCCGTTCTGGCCCGAGGCCAGAGGATGGTACTTTTGCGACGTGAGCTCGTTCGTCCTCTCGAGTGCGACAGCGGCCGACTATCCCGCGTTCGCCCGGCTGTTTCCGGAGCTCGGGGTCGTGGATCCGTTGCCGACCGCAGACCTCTTCGCCGGGCTCATCGCGCCGCAGTCGATCGTCGCGCGAGAGGGGGAAACGATCGTGGGATTTGCCTGGTCCCGGCCGCGCGGAGAGCAATGGCATGTCGTCGTCGTGATTACGGATCCGGCGTACCGGCGCCGGGGCGTGGGGCGAGCGCTGATGAAGGAGCTCGCGAAGCGAGGGCGCGCCATGGGGTTCGATCGCTGGATGCTCCGCGTGAAGCCTGAAAACCTGGCGGCGCGCGGGCTCTACGAGGCGTGCGGCTTGAGGAGCGTTCTCGAAGGCGTGAGGCTGCACGTCGCTTGGGCCGATCTTGCGAGGCTCCCGTTGCCCCCGGCCGGCACCCTAGCGAGCTCGCTTGCAGCCGCGGACGACCCGCGCTTCGAGCACGCTCTCGACCTTGCCCCCGGAGAGCTCTCGTCGTATCGGGCGCTGCGCCCGGAACGTCTCTTCGTCGGCGCATCGACCGACGGTGTCCCGGTCGCCTGTGTGGCCTTCGACCCGGCGTTGCCGGGTGCGACCGGATTCTGGGCGCGCTCGCCCGGATGCGCGCGCGCCGTGCTGGAGGCGCTGTTGCCGCACGCGTCGCCCGAGCACAGCCGGCTGTTCGTGTCGCTGGAAGGCGATCCGGTGCTCGAAGCGACCCTCGTCGGCACCGGAGCCACCGTGACCATGCGCACGCTGCGCATGGCGGGCGACATCAGCGGCGAAACACGAGCGGCGCAGTAACCGTCGCCATTCCGCCCGGCTTGGCGAACTGGGCGCGGGCCTTCAACACGTCACTGACGCACGCGAGCAGGCTCGCATCGTCGCCGAGGCCGCCGGGGTTCGCGTCGACGCGGTTCACGCGCCCCGCCTCGTTGACCACGATCGTCAGTGTGAGCTTGCCGTGAAGCGCGGGGTTCGCGCCGCGCGCCTGATTGAAACAGTCCAAAAGATCGGCCTTCACGCCCTCGATCGGGGGCTTCGGATCGAACTTGGGCGTCCCCGCGATCTCCCCGACGAGAACCGACCCGCCCGTCGCGGAGGGGGGGCTCGCGCGCCCGGCGGACGATGACGCTCCGACGGAGGGCGTCGACGCCGGCGCGGAGGCCGCGGGCGTCGCCGATGTCACGGCCCCCGCCGTCTCCGGGCGCTCGGATGCCGACGATGACTCCGCCGGCGCCGAGGCCGACGATGCGGGGACCTGGGAGCCGCCACTGCACGCCGGGCCCATTCCGCACGCCACGAAGATCGCTAGCCACTCATTGCGCATCGCTCCACCGTTCCGGCGGCGATCGTACTCCCGATCGCCGCCGCCGTTGAGGCGAGCGCTTCACCTTCATGCCGGATTCGAAATCCAAGCACCGTGCAAGCCGATGGGCACGCGACACGGAAGCCGGACCGTTTCATCCGCCATGTATGCGGTGTATACTTCGATTGCCGCCATGTCAAGGTTACCCCGGAAACCGAAACCGAAGGACGAGGCCGACTACCATCATGGCGATCTGCGGAAAGCATTGATCGCCGCCGCGCTGCGCGCGATCGAGCGCGACGGCGTGGGCGCGCTGTCGCTGCGCGCGCTCGCGCGCTCCCTGGGGGTGAGCCCTCGCGCGCCCTATCGGCATTTCACGACGAAGGAGCAACTTCTGGCTGCCGTGGCCGTCGAGGGCTATCGCATGTCGGCGTCCTTCATGGAATCGCGCCTCGCGGCCGCCACCGACCCCATGGGCCGCCTGCGCACCACAGTCGAGGCGTACGTGCTCTTCGCCGCGGAGCATCCCGCCGCCTTTCGGGTGATGTATGCGCCTTATGCGACGGTCGAAGAGGACGCGCCCGATCTGCGGCATGCGCGCGCCGAAGGGCACGGCGAGATGATGCGGCTGATCGTGGGGGTGCAGCAGAGCGGAGCGATCCGCGCAGGGGATCCCATGCTGCTCGCCCTCACCCTCTGGTCGACGATGCACGGCCTCGCGGTGCTGCTCGTGGAAGGTCAGCTCGGTCGCTTCGACCGTCCAATCGAGGGCGCGAAGCTGGCCAGGGTCGTTGCGGCGATGGTGTTCGAGGGGCTGCTTGCGCGAGCCAAGTGAGCCAGTCGCTTGAGCGGCGTTCTAGAGTTTTGCGCCGGCCGAAAGTCGCCGCAGCCGCTCCGCCGGGGGCGCAAACGAAGGCTCTGCCTCCAGCGCCCGGGCGTAGCACTCGCGCGCCTTTGCATGGTCGCCGCCGAGCTCGTAGAAGAGCCCCAGATTGTAGAGCGGCCGGAACGACCCGACGCCACGCACGGTCGCATAGCGCGGCGCCTCGCCGAGCGCGACGCATCGCTCGAAAGCGCCGACCATCTCGCGCGCCTGGCCGAGCGCCATATGGCAAAGCCCCGCGAGAAACCAGAGGTCCGTGTAGTCGGGATAGCGCGGCAAGAACCGCTGGATCACCGCGAGCGCGTCCGCCGGACGCGCGGCCCCCTTCAACGCATATCCATAGTCGCAGACGAGGGCGCTCGTATATCCCGCCGCGGGCGCCACGTGCTCCGCCGCGAGGGCGAACGGCGCGATGGCTTCACCAGGCCGCCCGGCGACGAGGAGCGTTTTGCCAAGCTGGTAATTCAGATACGGATCGTCCGGCTTGCGCGCGAGCTCGGCGCGAAGCAGGCGGAGGTTGCGATCCGAGGTGCCCTTGCGTGCGAGCACGTCCGGCCGGTACCCGCTGTGGAGAACCGCGAGCCCCGTGTCTCCGATCGAGCCTGGGCCGACGAGTTGCTCGTGAATGGAGCCCTCGTAGCGATAGCGAGGATCGCGCACGCACGCGCGCGTGACCCAGACGCTCGCGACGCCCTCGGCGGTGTCGCTTACCTGGAGGATACGGCCCTTCGGATGGTCCGCGGCCCGCACGAACTCGAGGAAGGCGGGCCACGTCTCCGGCTGCACGACCTCGTCCGCGTCGATCATGAGGCACCAGTCGCCGGTCGCCTCCGCGAAGGCGCGGTTGCGCGCAGCCGCCACATCCCCGCGATCGATGGAGACCCGGGCGCCGGCGGCTTCCGCGATCGCCACGCTCGCGTCGGTCGACCCGCCGTCGACGACGACGATCTCGTCGACCCGCCCGCGCAAGCTCTCGAGCGACTCCGGCAGAGTCGCCGCCTCGTTACGCACGATCATGCAGACGCTGACGCGCATCGCGGTTACCGCGTGCAGCGTACCGGAGGGACCGACGCGAGATGTCCCTATCGAACCCCTGGGCAAGATGCCCCCCAATTTCGCGACGCATTTCGCGTTTCGTCGCGACGCATTTCGCGCCAAACGCATATTTCCGGCCACACGGCTTGTTTTCGTCGAACGATGGCGCCTCCGCCTACTTTGAAGTGGCTGGTGGCACCCCCCTGTTGACCGCATGACGGGTGCGTTTCGCGCCGGCCATACGGAGGGACGGGGTAGTCCCACTCGAAACGAGAGAGGTGCAGCGATGGCGCAAAACGAGCTCCGAGCAACGCAAACGGTCATGCTGGTCCCCCTCGTGCTGGGAATCGCAGCGACCGCTTGCGGCGTCAGCGCGAAACAGAGCGATTTCAACGGAACGGGCGCCGGCGGCTCGAGCGGTGCCGCGGGGACGAACAGCGGCAATTCGTCGGGCACCGTAGGCACGACGGGAAGCGGCAGTGTCGCGACGTCGGGATCGGGGTCCTTCTTGACTTCTTCCGGATCGACCGGGTCATCCCCTACGGACGGTGGAGGCACCGCGAGCGCCAGCGACAGCGGGCGGCTACCGCGATGCACGGACGCCGGATGCACTTGCTTCAACGTCGCGTCCATCGGCCATCTCGGGTCGTACGGGAACGGCTCGACGGAGCTCATCAACTGGCTCAACACCGAGAGCAGTGCGACCGTCGCGCTCTACCAGACGAAGCCGACGCTCACGGACGCCTTTCTCGACCAATACGACGTCATCATCCTTCAATGGCTTTCGGATGGCACCGGCGGCCGCGATGCCTATTGGCAGTTTTCGCCGACCGAAGTCCAGGCGTTGGCTGGTTGGGTGCAGCGTGGAGGAGGCCTCATCACCCTTTCGGGCTACGAGCCGGCCACCGGCGAAGTCGGCCCGCTCAACACGCTCCTGTCCTTCAGTGACATTTCGTACAACACGGACGACATTCTAGGCACCTGCCCTGCGTCGCTCTCTTGCTCCTGCTGGGGCAACACCGTACCGGTTGGGCCGTGGACGCCCGGGCCGATCGGCGACAACGTCACGCAGATCGGCGCTTACCACGGTCGATCGATCAACCCGGGCCAGGCGACAATCGACGCGCTCGGCGCCGGCGACGGCGGGAGCGTCGTCTATGCCGCTCACGAAACGGTGGGCGCAGGTCACATCTTCGCGTGGTGCGACGAATGGGTGACCTATACGAGCCAATGGCTCGGCGTGCCCGCGGGCGACGGAGGCACGGACCCCTATACCGACCCGACGAATGCCTGCTATCAGCAATCGGCATCGCAAGTCTTTCAAGTGCCGCAATTCTGGTACAACGCAATCAGCTACGCCGCGCAAGCGACGAGCTGCTCGTTCACCATCAACAACACGTCGATCATACCGCGCTGACAGGCCGCTTCGACGGTCCGCTTTCGACAGAGCGAGAGCGCCATGGTACCCGTCACCATGGCGGCGAAAGACAGCGAAGTCAGCGACGATGCGGCACGAAGCCCGACGCACGGTGTGACCGACATCGAGTTTCGCGGCGAGGTCATTTACTTCATCGTCGTCGACCGATTCCATCAGGGCGTGTCGTCCAAGGACCCGAGCCTCGACAAGGGCCTCTCCGACCCGGCGCGCAAGGATTGGGGCAAATACTGGGGCGGCGATCTGCAGGGGGTCATCGATCAGCTCGATTATCTGCAGAAGCTCGGCGTCACGGCCGTATGGCTCACCCCGCTTTTCGAGCAGATCGAGGCCATGGCGTGGGAAGCCGCGCCGATTCACGGCTACTGGGCGCGCGACTTCAAACGGCTGAATCCGCATTTCGTGGCCGGCACCGACGAGGTTCGCGTCTTCGCTCGGAACGACACCACCTTCGACCGCCTCGTGACCGCTCTGCACGACCGCGGGATGAAGCTCGTGCTCGACATCGTTTGCAATCATAGTTCTCCCGACGTCAACGGCGCAAAGGGCCAGCTCTTCGACGACGGCAAGCTCGTCGCCGATTTCAACGACGACGCCAAGAACTGGTACCACCACTACGGCCCGGTGCAGGACTGGTCGAGCGACTGGCAAGTCAAGAATTGCGAACTCGCCGGTCTCGCGACGTTCAACGAAAACAACGACGATTACCGCCGGTACATGAAGGGCGCGATTCGCGCGTGGCTCGACAAGGGCGTCGACGCGCTCCGCGTCGACACGGTGAAGCACATGCCGTTGTGGTTCTGGCAAGAGTTCACGTCGGACATGGTCTCGCACCGGCCCGACGTCTTCATGTTCGGCGAGTGGATCTTCAGCCACCCGTCGATCGAACCGGCCGTCGAGTTCGCGAACAAGTCCGGAATGACGATTCTCGACTTCGGCTTGTGCCTCGCCATTCGCGGTGCGCTCGGGTCCCGCGAGGCCGCCGGCTTTCATCTCGTGGCGGACGTGCTCGCGCTCGACAAGAACTACCGCTTCCCGAGCGAGCTCGTGACGTTCCTCGACAATCACGACATGCCGCGCTTTCAATCGCTCGGGGCGGACGGCGAGTGCCTGGGCTTGGGCGTCGCGCTCATCATGCTCGGGCGAGGGACGCCCTGTCTCTATTACGGCACCGAGCAATATCTGCACGACGACACGAACGGCGGAAACGACCCTTACAACCGGCCGATGATGCCCAAGTTCGACACGGATACGCCGCTCTTCGTCCAGATTCGAAAGCTTGCCGACCTCCGGCGCAAGAACGCTGCGGTGCAATTCGGCAGCCAATGGAACAAGTATCTCACGCCCGACATTTATTGCTTCTCCAGGCGGTACGGGGGCTCTCGCTGCTTCGTCGCGCTGAACCGCGGCGACACCACGGTGATCGAGACCGTCGAAACGGATTTGCCGAACGGAAGCCATCGGTGCGCCCTATCCGGTCGGTCGTTCAACGTCGATCATGGGCGGATCGCCGGGCTCGAGCTCGGCGCCCGATCGGCCCTCGTCCTCAGCGTCGAAGCACCTCCGGTCGAGGCGAAGGCGATCGTACGCTTCCAGATCAATCGATGCCCGACGCAGCCGGGCGAGTTCGTCGCGATTACCGGGGACTGCCCTGAGCTCGGAGAGTGGGAGCTCGGGCGTGCTTACCGCCTCGAATACATCAACGACAATCTCTGGCAAATGGGCTTACCGTTCCAAACCTCGGCCGGCAAGGTGATCGCGTACAAATACGTCATCCTCAGCGAGTCGGACGGCGCGCTCGTGCCCAAGCGGGAGAATCGCTCCACGCGACGCCGCGTCGTCCCCGCCGAGGGACTCGCCAAGTGGCGCGACGCTTGGGAAGACTGAGCACCAGCGCCAGCGCTGTTTTCCGCCGCGGCGAGCTCGCCCATGGCGTCGTGCCACGCCTGCGCGAATTCACCACTCTGCCTCGTATCGTTTCGGCGTCGCCGAAGGCTGCAATCGCGTTCCGAGCCGTTTTCTCCCGGTCGGCGCAAGCTCCGTAGGCATTCCGACGATGGCATGCCACTGGCAATCCCGCTCTGCGAGCCGGCGCTAACGCGCCGGCAAGAAAAAGCAGTAGCGGAGCCATTCAGTAGGGAGATGCCATGAACGAAAAGCCGATCGGGAGCAGCTATGCGACGGGGCGCGAGGGATGGACCTCACCCCAGCGGGACAAGGCGAAAGAAGGCACCGACGCGAAAGCGGGCACCGAGCCGCGAGACACAATGCGCGAGCTTGCGGAAGGGGTGAAGCACACGGCGAGCGACCTCGCGGGTCAAGCCCGTCATGCGGCCGAGTCGCGCGTCTCCGTCGGGAAGGACCAGGCCATCGACCGGCTGGGCGCCGTCGCCAATGCCGTCCGAAAAACGGGCGAACACCTCCGCGAGGCCGGCGACGGGTCCTTCACGGACTACTTCGACCGCGCGGCGAGTCAAGTCGACAATGCCGCGAGTTACCTTCGAAGAAAGTCGGTTGCGGAGGTCATGGGTGACGTCGAGTCCTTCGCTCGATCGGAGCCGGCGCTCTTCTTGGGAGCGGCCTTCGCGGCGGGGCTCTTGGGCGGGCGCTTCCTGAAAAGCTCGAAAACGCCGGCGACGTCGGGCGCGCGGGGCGCCGGCGCCGGCGCAGAATCGAAGAGCCCAGGGGCCACATGAACCCAGAGCTCGAGGCGCGAGACCCGCGCTCCGTCGGGGACCTTCTCGGCGCGCTCAGCCGCGAAACGGGGGTCCTGGTGCGCCAGGAGCTTCAGCTTGCGGTCACGGAGACGAAGGCCAAGGCCCTGCACGCTGGCCACGCCGCAAGCGTCGTGGCCGTGGGAGGCGCCGCGATCCATCTCGGCGCCCTTGCCCTCTTGGCGGCGCTCGTCGCGGGCCTCGGGGCCGTCATGCCGATTTGGCTCGGGGCTCTCATCGTGGGCGCGGTCGTCGCCGCCACCGGCACCCTCGTGGTCCGCGCCGGCATCCGCGCGCTGAGCCAGATCGACCCGATACCGCGAGAAGCGGTCCGTGAGATCCGGACCGACACGACATTGGTGAAGGAGTCCATGCGATGAACGATTCGGAACGGAGTGACGCCGAAGCTACGCGCATCAAGGCGAACATCGAGAATACGCGGGCCGAGATGACCGCGACGATGAGCGCGCTCGAGAGCAAGCTCAGTCCGAGCGAGCTTCGCGAGCAGGTGGGCGAAGCCGTGCGCGAACATCTGGCCGAGGCCAAAGCATTGGTGAAGGAGGAGCTTTCGGAAGCCAAAGGCCTGCTCGAAAAGCAGGTGGTCGACGTGGAACAGCGAGTCCGGCAAGGACTCCGTGAGGCCCGCGAAACCGTGAAGACGGATGTGCAAGAGGCCATCGAAGGGGCCAAACGATCCGTTCGCGCGGCCACTGTCGGACGGGTCGAAGACCTCGCAACTCAACTAGGAGACACTATGAACGACACGCGCGATACATTGATCGATACCGTACGTCAAAATCCAATTCCCGCGGCGCTCGCCGGCATCGGGCTGGTCTGGCTCTTCATGAACCGGAGCTCGTCGTCGCGCGCGCGTGGCGGACGCGCCAACGCGTATGGCCCCTCCTCGGCGCCGAGTCATGGGCAGAGCGCACTGGGCCAGGTCGGCCAGCGCGCGGGTGCGGTGATGCACGACGTCGGCTCGGCCGCGCACCACGCGTCCGAAAATGCGTCGTGGGCGGCACACCGTGCCTCGGATGCGGTGAGCCACGTAGCGCACCAGGCTTCCGACGCGGCGAATAGCGCCGTGCGGCAGGCCTCGGATACCGTCTCGGCCGCGCTCGAATCGACGTCGGCGCTGGCCCATCGCGCCGAAGGGGCCGCGAGCCAATTCGCCGGGGACGCGCTCGCGCGGGGTCGCCGCGCCGAGCAGAGCCTGGAGACTGCGCTCCACGAGACTCCCCTCGCCTTCGGAGCCGCCGCGCTCGTCGCCGGGGCCGCGCTCGGCTTCGCACTGCCTCGCACGCGGCGCGAAGACGCCATGATGGGAGAAGCGCGGGATCAAATCGTCGCCCGCGCCGAGCACGCCGCAACGGACACGGCGACCACCGTGGTGAAGGCGGCGGAGAAATCCGCGACCGAAGCGAAGAAGCTGCTGGGCGCAGGGGCGAATCCCACGAGTCCTTCGAATCCCACGAGAGCCCCCGCCGGTACCCCGAATACCCCGGGGACGCCGGGGACGCCGAATACCGCGAGTACCTCGAATACCGCAAAGACTGCACAAACGCATTGAAGTAGTCACGAACGTGCGCCGCACTCTGCGAGGAGTGCGGCGCGCTTCATCGACGCTCGCGCGTGGCGAGCGGCTTGGTGATGGCCTCCAGCGAGAGTCCTTCGGCTTTGACGCCGAGAAAAGCTTCGACGACGCCGCCCAGGATCATCGCGAAAGCTCCGCCCAGATACCCGCGGAAGAGAAGCTCGCGCGAACCGGTGCCGACCAGATACCCAAACAACGCGGGGCCGCCAACTCCGCCCGCGAAGGTCCCGCACGTGTAGAACAAGGCGATCGCGAACGCACGAATCTCGAGGGGAAAAATTTCGCTCACCGTGAGATATGCCGAGCTCGCGGCCGAAGACGCGACGAAGAAAATCACGCTCCACGAGAGGGCCTGCGTGAACACCGTGAGAAGGCCGGCCCGAAAGAGCCAGCTCGTGATCGCGAGGAGAACGCCCGACAGAATGTAGGTCCCGGCGATCATCGGCTTGCGGCCGACCGTGTCGAAAAGATGGCCGATGAAGAGCGGTCCCAGAAAATTACCGAACGCGAGAGGAATCAAATAGAGCCCGAGTCGTGGGGCAGGCACCTGGTAGTACCGGAGAAGGACGAGGCCGTACGTGAAGAGGACGGCGTTGTAGAAGAAGGCCTGCGTCACCATGAGGGTGAACCCCAGGATCGAGCGGCGCCGGTGCTCGTGAATCATGGCGTGCCAGATTTCGCGCCACGGCGTGTGTTCGTGTTTCGTGATGACGATGGTGTCCGTGGCGGGCGGCAGCGTCCGCGAGCCGCGCGACTCCGCAATGCCGCGTTCGATCGCATCGACGGTCGTCTCGGCTTCGCGAACGCGGCCGTGCACCATCAGCCACCGTGGACTCTCGGGTAAGTGTTGCCGCAAGAGGAGCACGCCGAGTCCGATGACGGCGCCGATGCCGAAGGCGAATCGCCATGCGAAAGCCGGCGGGATCAGGGTCGTGTTCAGCAGGATCAGTGACGCGCCTGCACCGATGGCCGCACCAATCCAGAATGTGCCATTGACGATCAGGTCGACCCGGCCGCGGACCCGACTGGGTATGAGCTCGTCGATCGCCGAATTGATTGCCGCGTATTCGCCCCCGATCCCGGCCCCGGTGATCGCCCGGAAAAACGCGAAGCTCGCGAAGTTCCAGGAAAAGGCCGTCGCCGCCGTGGCGCTGAGGTACACGACGAGGGTGAGGCTGAAGAGCTTCTTGCGCCCAAGGCGATCGGTCGCGTAGCCGAAGACGAGCGCCCCGAGGACCGAGCCCATGAGATAGATGCTTCCGGCGAGGCCGAGGTCGGCGTCCGTCAGCGACAGCCCTTCCGGGCTCTTGAGAATCCCGGCGAGCGA
>DATHQY010000481.1:0-9188 GCA_035482215.1 Polyangiaceae bacterium
TCACGGTCCTCTCGGAGGTCCTCTTCGGCGGCCGCGCGTCGCGCCTCTACAGGACGCTCATCGTGGAGAAAGAGCTCGCGATCGACGTGCGCGGGTGGGTGTCGACGTTCCGCGATCCGGGCCTCTACGAGTGCTGGGTGACGGCGCGCGGCGAGCACACGGCGGCGGAGGTCCTGCCCCTCCTCGACGCGGCGTTCGCGCGCGCGTGCGACGAGCTCGTGTCCGAAGACGAGCTTGCGCGCGCGAAAGCACGGCTCGAGCTCGGGTCGCTCCAGCAGCTCGAAACCGCGTCGGGCAAGGCCGAGCAGATCGGCTTCTTCGAGACCGTGCTCGGCGACTCGACGTATGCCTTCCGCCGCGTCGAAGCCTTCCGCCGCACGACGGCGAGCGACCTGCGCCGCGTCGCCCGCCGCTACTTGCAGCAGGCCTCGCGGACCGTACTCCGCGTCGTTCCCGAGCGGGCCGCCCCGCCCGGCGAGACGGCCCCCGGCGAGGCGGCCCCGGCGGCCTCCGCGGCATCGGCGGCACAATGAGCGCGACTGCCCGCGCCGCGGCGCCCGCACAGTTCACGCTCGAAGGCGGCACCCTCGCCTTCCTCGAGCCTTCGCACGACGTCCCGCTGGTTTCTTTCGTCGTCGCGCTGCGGTGCGGTTCGGCGGTCGACCCCGACGGGCAGAGCGGCCTCGCGCGGATCGCGACGCGCATGCTTCGGCGCGGAGCCGAAGGTCTTTCGTCGGAGCAGATCGACTTCCGCGTCGATGCGCTCGGCGCCGAAATGGCGGTCGACACGTCCTCGTCCACCGTGGCGATTCACGCGCAGGTCATCGCGCGCAACGTCGACCCGTTCGTGGAGCTCCTCGCGCGCCTTCTCGCTTCGCCGACGTTTCCGGAGGACGAGCTCGAGCGCCTGAAGCGCGAGACCGTCGCGGAGATCATCGAGGCGCGCGACAACGATCGCGTCATCGCGCAGAAAGCGATGCAGCGCACTTTCTTCGAAGGGCACCCTTACGGCCGCAACGCCGGCGGCACGACGGAGAGCGTCCCGCGGATCGGGCGCGACGAGGTGATCGCGTTTTACCGGCGCTATTTCGTCCGGCGCAATCTGGTCATCGGCATCGCGGGCGACATGACCCGCGAGCACGCTGAGCGAGCCGCACGACGCCTCATCGCCGGTCTGGCCGAGGGGACCGCGGCGGAAGACGCCGTCGTGGAGCCGAAGCTCCGCCCCGGGCGCCGGCTCCTGCTCGTCGACAAACCCGAACGGACGCAAACGCAGATCATCGTCGGAACGATGGGGACCTTGCCGCGCGACGAAGACCACGTACCGCTCGTCGTCGCGAACGCCGTCTTCGGAGGCACGTTCACCTCGCGCCTCATGCGAGAAGTTCGCTCGAAGCGTGGCTGGTCGTACGGAGCGAGCGCACGCGCTTCGATCGACCGCCACAGGCAAGCGTGGACCATGGGGACCTTCCCCGCGGCCGCCGACGCGGGTCCGTGCCTCGCCCTCTCGGTGGAGCTCATGGACGCGTGGATCGCCGGCGGCGTCACGCCGCGCGAGGTGGCCTTCATCCAGCGGTACCTCGTTCGCTCGCACGCGTTCGACGTGGACACCGCTCCGAAGCGGCTGCACCAGGCCCTCGACGTCGAGCTGCTCGATCTGCCCGCCGATTATTTCGGCGGATGGACGCAGCACGTGCAACGGGTCACGGCCGCCTCCGCCAGCGAAGCGGTCGCGCGGCGGATCGTTTCCGAGAACCTTTTGTGCGTCGTCGTCGGCACCGCGTCCGAGGTCCTGGAACCGCTACGGAAGGCGATCCCCGGGCTCACCGAAGTGAACGTCGTCCCCTTCGACGCCGAGTGACTCCGCTCGATGATTTCAGGCCGCCGCGACCGCGGGGCCTTTCTTCGCCTTCTCGCTGAGCGATCGGCGTACGAGGGCGACGACGTCGTCGAGGACCACGGGCTTCACGAGCAGCCGATCCGCGCCCTGCGCCGCGAGCTGGCGCCACTCTTCGGCGCCGCCCGACGCCGTGAGCACGAGAATCGGAATCGTCGCCTTGGGATCCCGCTGGCGGAATAGCCCGGTGAGCTCCATCCCGTCCTTGCCCGGCATGCGCAAATCCAGAATCACGACCGACGGCCGCTTGCGATCGAACGCCGCGAAGGCCGCCTCTCCGTCGGCGACGCACTCGATGTCGGCGCCGACGAACTCGGCTTCGAGCACGAACTTCAGCGCCTCGCGGAAGTCGTCGTTGTCCTCGGCCACGAGAATGCGCACGGGTTCCCGCGTGCCGCGGCAACCGGCGATGAGATCCCGGCGAAACGCTTCCGCCGTAGGCGTCCTCTCCTGCGGATTCTTCGCGAGGCCTCGGAGCACCGCTTCGCACAGCTCGGCCGGCAGGTCATCGCGCGTCGCGTTCATGGGCGGGACCGCGTCCGTGGCGTGCTGGAGCAAGAGCCCGAGATTCGTCTCCGACGCGAACGGCGGCTTGCCCGTGAAGAGCTCGTACGCGACGCACGCGAGGGAGTACACGTCGACCCGCTCGCGCATCGCCGGGTCCACGTCGCCGAATACGATCTCCGGGGCCATATACGCAGGCGTCCCTACGAGCTCGGCCTTCTTGGGCATGTCGTCACGCGACAACACCGCGAGGCCCAGGTCGGCGACGCGCGGCCGGAGCTCGGAATCGAGCAGAATGTTGCTCGGTTTGATGTCGCGATGGAGCGCGTCCGCCGAGTGAATCGCGTCGACGCCTGCGCAGACGCCATCGAGGATCTCGAGCGCGACATCGAGGGGCGGCGGCTTGCCCAGCTTGGACAACCAGCCTTCGAGCGTCTGCCCGTCGACGTATTCCATCACGAAGTACGGCGCGCCGCCCTGCTCTCCGAACGTGTGAATCTGGAGCACGTTCGGGTGGTTCACGCGCGCCATCGCCCGCGCCTCGCGCATGAAGCGCTCGCGAAATCCCGAGTCGTTCAAGTTGTCATTGACGAACTTGATCGCCACTTGCCGGTCGAGCGTGTCGTCGTACGCGAGGACGACGGTCCCCATCGATCCGCTCCCGAGATGATCGATCACGCGGTACGCGCCTCCGATGACGGTGCCCACGGCGAGGCGGATGCCGCTCTCCGAGGCGTCGCGCACCGAGGGCACGGTCGACGGACAATGGGGAGGGGCGCCGCTCAAGAATCGAAGGGTATCGGGGGGGGGCATCGGGGGCTCGATCGCAGGGGCTCGTGTATTCGAAAGCTACTTGCACGGACGGCGACGTCGGTCACGGGGTTCGCCCGTAGCCGCGCCGCCGCGCGCGCACCATGAATCTAGTCTGCGCGGAGTTTCCCGCGCATGTCAGCGAGCATTATCGACGCTCGACTTCAGGCCGTCCCACTCCTTGTCGAGATTGGCCTTCGCGTCGTCCCAAGCCGAGCCCTGCAGCGAGTCCATGGCTTGCATGTCGCTGACGAACTGCTCGCGCTTCGAGCGAATCGTGGGGAGCGCGGCGTCGATATTCGCCCGCGTTTTGCCCGTCGCCGTCAGGTCCTTCGCTTGCAGATCCATGATCCTCTTGTCGAGGTCGGCGAGATCCAGCCACTTTGCGTGCCGGTAATTTTCGCGCGTCTTGATGAAGTCCGTCTGTGCGGCCGCGATCTTCTTGTCGGCCTGAGCCTGCGCGCTCAAATCACTCTGCTGCTCGCTGTTGCGAGCCTGCGCAGACTGCTCGTTCGCCTTCATCTCTTTTTGCTCTTCCGTGGCTCCGGGCTTGTCGCACGCGAAAGCCGATGCGGACAGAGCGATGACAAGCGTCAGCGGTGCGATGGTGCGATTCATTGAAATTACCTCCATTCGCGAATGGTTCCGACGCCCGTCACTGGTTTTCGGCGCCCTACTTCGTGCGATCCATCATGCACATCGTCTAGAAAGCGCCGACGCTCGGGGCTACGCGACCATTGCGATTGGCGCGGAGCAATTGCAACGGCCGGGCCAAAGCCCATCCTGCGAAGATCGCGGCGGCATAAGTGGCGGGCGATCGCGCGTTCGGCCGCGGGCTGTGTCGCGAGCGCCCCGCAGACGCCAGAGTGCCATAGCCTCGCGCTTTTGGCGTCGCGCGCCCGGCCTGTGGCAGGAACGCCTAGACACGGGGCACGCATGCCGCCTCGCCACCGGCTTCGGCCGTTCTCGCGCCGCGCTCGCGTCGCGCGCAAACGCGCGCGAAAAAGGCACGAAACGCTGCGCGGTACGTCTCCTGCTTTAGCCACCGCCCGAGGCATGATGAAAGACACCATCGTTCGAAGCGTGATGTCGATCGCGCTCGTTCTGCCGGCCGCTCTCCAGGTCGGGCTCGTCGACGGGTGCGCGGCTCACTTCGCGACCGTCGACGGCTACGACGCGGAATACGTCGATGCACCGGTCAACGTCGAGACCTATCCCCGCTACGAATTCCAAGACGGATACGTCTATAACGTGAACGGTCGCTGGTACCACAACCATGGCGGCCGCTGGGTGGCTTATCGCCACGAGCCGCCCGGCATCCACAGGCGATAACCGCTTTTGATTCCGCGCTTTCGTTCGATGCTCGAACGAACGGGCGCGTCGGCGCGCGTTTCGCGCGCTCTTGTCAACGACTCCTTTGCCGTTCGTTGGAGGCTTTCGATGAAGCTCATGAAATGGAGTGCCGCGTTCGTCTCGATCCTGGCGGCGGGCACAATCTCCGAGTTCGCCCACGCGCAGGACACCGCGCCACCGCCCACCACGGTCGTGGCCCCGGTGGCACCGACGCAGACCAATTCGGAGACCGTGACCCAGAAGGGCGGACCGAGCCGCATCATGCTGAGCAGCGGGATCATCACGCTCGGCGTCACCTACGGCGCCGGCGCGATCGTCGGCGCGACGAGCTCTCTTTCAGCGGATCAGGAGCTGTTCGTGCCGATCGCGGGGCCATGGATGGATTTCGCCGACCGCCCCGGCTGCGGCGGCAACAGCGGCCGATCGTGCGACGTCGAGACGACGTACAGAGTGCTCCTCGTCGCCGACGGGATCGGCCAGGCCATCGGCGCGCTGACGATCATCGAAGCGTTCTTGAACCCCGAGGTCCACACGACGACGCGCTCCGTGACCGCGTCCGAGAAGCCCTCGTTCCGCGTGACGCCGGCTTCGCTCGGCGCAGGCGGGTACGGGATGCTCGCGCTCGGCAATTTCTGATTCGGAGACCCCACCGGATCGCCGCGTGCGGTCCACTCACGTCATCGAGGAGATCACCATGTTGCATTGGGCTGCCGTATTTTTCGTCATCGCCATCGTGGCCGCCGTCTTCGGATTCGGCGGTATCGCCGCCAGCGCCACGGGCATCGCGAAGATTCTCTTCTTCGCGTTCCTGATCATCGCCGTCATTTCGCTCGTCGCCGGACGCGGCATGCGCGCGTAGAGCCGACGCGACGAGGGGGGCGTCCCGACGCGCCAAGAAGAGACTCGATCGACGACGTCTCACGCTCCAAGAGGTCGCCGATCGAGTCGTTTGGGCACCGATCCTCGCGCTAGCGCCGTTTGGCCAGCGCCTCGGCGAAATGGGTGTCGTAGCGCCCCTCGCGGAACTCGGGCTGCGCGAAGAGCTGGCGCAAGAACGGGATGTTGGTCGTGACGGGAACGATCTCCGTCGAGGCCAGCGCGGCGTCGATCGCGGCCACCGCCTCGTGGCGGTTTTTGCCCCACGCCACGACCTTGGCGATCATCGAATCGTAGTAGGGCGTCACCGCGTTTCCGGCGCGGACGCCGGACTCAACGCGCAGCCCCGCCGATTGCGGCTCGCCCCCGCCGGCGTGCCCCGCCCACACGAGTTGATCGATGCGGCCGGGCCGCGGGAGAAATCCTTTGCTCGGATCCTCCGCGCACACGCGCGCTTCGATCGCGTGTCCGCGCCGTTCGATGCGCGAGAGATCCGGCAGCGCATCGCCGGCCGCCACGCGCAGTTGAAGCTCGACGAGGTCGAGGCCCGTCACCATTTCGGTCACGGGGTGCTCGACCTGGAGCCGCGCGTTGACCTCGAGAAAGAAGAGGTTCCCTGCGGGGTCGGCGACGAACTCGCACGTGCCCGCGCCGACGTAACCAGCCGCGCGTGCGATGCGGAGAGCCGCGTCGAACAGGCCTTGGCGACGCCCCTGCCCTGCGGGTCCCTCGAAGAACGCCGCGGGCGAAGGGGTTTCTTCGACGATCTTCTGGTGGCGCCTCTGCAGGCTGCACTCGCGTTCGCCGAGCGCATACGCGTTGCCGTGCGCGTCGCAGAAGATTTGCACTTCGATGTGCCGCGGCTCGAGCACGTACCGCTCGATGTAGACACGCGCGTCGGCGAAGGCCGCCTTTCCGCGATCCGCGCAGCTCTGGAGCGCGCGGGCGAGCCCGTCTTCGTTCGGCACGATCTGCATCCCGATGCCGCCGCCCCCGCCCGCCGCTTTGACGATGACCGGGTACCCGACGGCCGTCGCCACGCGGCGCGCTTCCTCCAGACCCGCCTCGGTTCCCACCGCGATCGCGCCGTCGCTCCCGGGGACCGGAGAGACCCCGGCGCCGCGAGCCACGCCGCGCGCGCGAATCTTGTCGCCGAGGAGCTCCAGCACCTCGGGAGGCGGTCCGATGAAGACCGCGCCGGCCTCGCGCACCGCCCGCGCGAACTCCGCTTTCTCGCTGAGAAAGCCGTATCCCGGGTGCACTGCACGCGCGCCGGTCGCACGCACGGCGTTCACGAGCGCGGCGACGTTCAGGTACGAGTCCTTCGGAGGGGGGGGCCCGAGCAAGACGGCCTCGTCGGCTTCCGCGACGTGCGGCGAATCCTTGTCCGCCTCCGAGTAAACGGCGACCGTCCGCACTCCGAGCCGGCGGCAGGTCCGCAGGACCCGCCGAGCGATCTCGCCGCGATTCGCCACCAGAACTTTTTCGAAGGGCATCGCCTCCGAATTTACGCTTCTACGTACTCGTCGGGAATCCCCTCGGAGGGGTGTCCTCCCCCGTCGCGGCGGCCGTGAAACCAGCGATGCGCCACGACGAGGAGGGGCGGCTGAACCGCACGGGCGACCACCGCGAGCATGATCGATCCGCCGATCACGACGATCGCGAGCGGCTTCTGGGTCTGCGCACCGATGCCGTTCGAGATCGCCGCGGGAAAGAGCCCGATCATCGCGACGAGCGTGGTCATCAGGCACGGACGCAAGCGCTTTTCGGCCGCCTCCCGGGCAGCCTGCTCGATCGAGTGGCCCTCGGTCTCGCGCAGCCGCTGGAAGTACGTCACGACGAGGATCGAGTCCTGTATCGCGATCCCGAAGATCGAGATGAACCCCATCGCGGCCGACACGGAGAAATTCACCTGCGTCACGAGGAGCGCCAGCACGCCTCCCGTGCACGCCACGGGGATGTTCGTGAGGACGAGGATGGTGTCGATCCACGTCTTGACGGCGCTGTACGTGAGAAACGTGATGAGCAGGATCGTGATCGGGATGATGATCTGCAGGCGCCCTTCCGCCTCGTGCAGCTCGTTGATCTCCCCGCCCCATTCGAGGCGCGTGTCGTACGGGCGGCAGACTTTCGCGCCCGTCGTCTTGTCGCAGCGCGGAATCTCGCGCTCGACGGTCGTCTGCGCGGCGGCGATCGTGCTCGCGAGGTCGCGCCCGCGGACGCTGAATTTCACCGGCGAATAACGGACGGCGTCCTCGCGATAGATGATCGCCGGCCCATCGACGATCTGGACGTCGGCGAGCTCGCCGAGCGGGACCTGCGCGCCTTCCGGCGTGGACACCGTGATCTCGCGAATCGCTTCGAGGCTCATGCGGTACTCGGGCTTCCAGCGAACCGTGAGGTCGAAGTGCTTTTCGCCTTCGTAGACCTGCACGACCGCCTGGCCTCCGATCGCCGCCTGGATCACCGCATCGACGTCGCCGGTGTTCAGGCCGTAGCGCGCGCAGAGCTCGCGGTTCGGCGTGATGCGGATGTTCGGCTGCCCCATCGACTGGAAATGCCCGAGGTCCTTGATGCCGTCGACGTGCCCCATCACGTCGACGAGCGCGTCGGCGACCTTCTCGTTGCTCTCGAGGCTGTTGCCGAACACCTTGACCGAGTTCTCGCCTTTGACGCCGCTCACGGCCTCTTCGACGTTGTCGCTGATCATCTGCGAGAAGTTGAAGACTACGCCGGGGAACGCCTCGGACAGCTCCTTGTTCAACTCGTCCGTGAGCTTGTCCTTCGTGACGCCGCGGGGCCACTCGTCGAACGGCGCGAGGGGCGCGAAGAGCTCGATGTTGTAAAAGCCGGAGACGTCGGTCCCGTCGTCGGGCCGTCCGAGCTGCGAGACGACGGTGAGCACCTCGGGATGGAGGCGATGCGCCTCGTCGCACACTTGGGCAGGGTCGGCTGGGCAGCCGCGCAGAATCGAACGGATACGGCCGACGTACTTCGCCGATTGGTCGAGCGAGATCGACATCGGGAGCGTGGCGCGGATCCAGAAATTGCCCTCTTCGAGCTTCGGCATGAACTCGCGGCCGAGCGCGGGGAAAAGGAACACCGTGGCGAGGATCGGCACGAGCGCGAACGGCGCCGCGATGTTCGCGCGCCGCACGCCCCAGCTGAAGAGCGGGTGATAGATGTGCCCCAGCACGCGCATCACGAAGCTCTCTTTTTCCTCGGATTTCGCGGGAATGAGCTTCGACGAGAGCACGGGCGTCAGCGTGAGCGCGAGGCAGATCGCGCCGCCGATGGCGAAGGCGTACGTGCGCGCCATCGGCGCGAAGATGACGCCGGAGACGCCCGTCATCGTGAAGAGGGGGAGGAACGCCACGCCGATGATGAGCGTCGAGAACGTCATCGGCGTCGCGACTTCGCGGGCGCTCTGCTCGATGCGCTCGATCATCGTGCCTTTGCCGTGCGGGCCTAGGTGATGGAAGATGTTCTCCATCATGATGACCGTGGAGTCGACGACGATGCCGAAGTCGACGGCGCCGAGCGAAATCAGGTTGGCCGACGTGTGCGTCGCGACGAGGCCGCAGAACGCGATGAGGAGCGCGATGGGGATGTTGATCGCGGTGATGAGCGCCGCGCGCGAGTGGCCGAGGAAGATGAGGAGGATCGTCGTGACGAGCCCCATCCCCACGAGCAGGTTCTCGATGACCGTGTGCGTCGTGACTTTCACGAGCGCGCCGCGGTCGTAGTA
>DATHQY010000482.1:0-3692 GCA_035482215.1 Polyangiaceae bacterium
TCGCGCCGTCGAAGGATCGTTCCGATCCCGTCGAAGTAAGCATCCAATCGTTCCTGGCCGGCCGCGTCGAGCGTGTACGCCATAGGGACATCTCGCCGAACTCGCCCGAAACGGCCAAAAAAGCTGCGACAGTAGTGCTAACTCGTCCCTCTCTAAGGGACGGGACGAGTGGTCGAGACACGTCCCGGACGAGACCGGGACGAGTTGGGACGAGTGGTCGAGATAGGGTCACGCTGCCTCCGCTGGAGCCATGTGGGCCAGGTAAAGACGGACGGAATTCCCCCGCCCGTGGACCGCCTTCACGATGCTTTCAGCGACAAGCTGTTTGACCGCGGCGCGGATCGGGCCGGCTCTGCCTCCCATTCCCGAGACGACGTTATCGGCGCCAGCAACGCCCGGGTTCCGCTCGATGTAGACGCGGACCTTCTCTCGGAGGTTCGCGGCCTCCCTTGCCGCCTGCTCGTCCGTCTTGCCGTTGAGCTGAGCTCGATCCACATGGGCAACCGAGAGCCCCCACCGCGGATCGCGGTCACGTGGAACGTCATCAAACCGAATCGCGAACGGTGCCAGCGTGTGCCCCTGAACGCGCTCCTTCTTGTGCGCGACGTGGGTCAGAGATTCGCCCTCCTCACCCGTGAAGACGAAATGAGATTGGGCCGTCTCCGACTTGGCGGTCGAGCCGTGCACGTCGTGCATGCTAGAGCGCATCGAATTGCCATCGCGTGATGGCTTGACGTTGTGATCGATGTCGATGATGACGCATCCCGTCTTCGTGCTGACAGCCTCAAGTCGATCGGCGACAAGCTGGACGGGCCCTCGCTTCCATTCGTCCGTGTTGGGGGTAGCGCCGCGCCATGAGTCGACGACGCAAAGGCTGATACCGTCGAGCAGTCGAAGGAGACGGTCCTCCGCGTGCGGCTCGTCCAAGTAGAATCCGGGTCGGCGCAGATACCCGAGTGCGTCGCCGAGCTCGCGAAGGTCGACACCGCGAGCGCGCGCGATTCGCTGGAATCGTTCCTGCGAAATCCGTTGTCCCTGCCCGTCGAAATCGAGCATGAGGGCGCGACCGCGCTTGCATCGGTACGTGCCCCACGCGTCTCCTCCGGTCGCGACCGCAACTTGGACGTCTGCCCAAGCGAGCGACTTGCCCGAGTACGCGTTGCCGGCGACGATCGTGTGCGACCCTGACGTAAGGCGTAAGCCTGGGCAGAGCCAGTCGATTGGCGGAAGTGGCTCCGCGAGCTCTGCGCCGTAGATGGGTTTCGGCAATATCGCCGCTTGCTCGCGCGCGATCTGGGCACGCTCTTGCGATTGCGTCGCCGTGGGATACCCCGGCACATCATCGGCCCAAGGCCTATCGTCGTCGGGCGGGCCGTTCATGAAATCCACGCCCATCACGACGCCCTCCGTCGTGCGCGGAGGGCACTCGAGATGGTCTTCTCGGCCTCGTGCTGCGAAAGGCCGGCCCGTTTCGCGGCGTCGGAGAGAGCGTCAAAGATCCGCCCATCCGAGATATGCAGGCGCGCCAGGCTGTACGCCGCCTTGTTCAACGTGTCGTTTCGCGACCCCTCCGGTGCGCTCGCCACCGTATCGCATTCGCCCGAGATCGCGGCGTCGATATACCGATCGCCCGTAGGCGTGACCGGTAGCCGTTCTTGGATATTTCCAGCAACGGCTTTCGGCCGATTCGTCTCGATCACCTTGTATGCGTCAAACGGCTCCCCGTGCGTCACGCGAACGCGATATCCGGCCCCTGCTCGCCGGACTGGCGAATAACTGACACGGCTCGCGTCCTTCGCTCCGTCGTCTGCAACGATTCTGACTTGAGCGAGTCGCATTCGCACGATGGCATGCGCGGTCTCGTACGTCGCGGCGTCGATAGACTCCGCCAGCAAAAGCACACCACGGCATCGGGGCGCGTCGTTCGTGGACGAGAACGTCTCGTGAATGATCGCCTCGTGAAGCGAGAGCGCGTCTGCGACGAGATCGACGTCGCCGTTCTCGTCGAAGTCGAGAACAAGAGCCCCGATCGATAGGAGGTTCGCCTTTCGGCGAATGTTGTCGCGATAGAGGGCCGGCGACCAGGCACCCGCCTCGTCTTTCGAATCGCCGATGCTCGGGCGAGACAGGTATGCGCCGAGTGATCCCCATGGCATTCGGCACGGGACGCCGACCTGTGGGCTCGCTCGGAACCGCTCCGGCGAGATGTAGAGCACGTCGATCTCCGACTCGGTGCACGTGCACTCGCTAATGGGGTGATCGCAACGGCTCATCGCGCACCCCCGATCTCGAGTTGGATATCGAGCCGACGAACGCGAACCTCGGCACGAGGCCGCTCGCGATCAATGTGCCGCCGAACAGTCAGACTCGAGACGTAGCGATCGTCCGCCCACACGGTTTTGTTCGCGCCGTCGAGTATGGCCTTCGCGCAATTGTCGACGTCCGCGAGTCGTGCGTCCGCCATGTAGAGATCAATCTCGACGGCGAAGTCGCCACGCTGCCCCCGGGGCCAGCGCTGCTGAATGCAGGCGGCGAGAGCTGCTACCTGGACGCCGATCGCGTATCGGCGTGTCGCGTCGGGCGTGTAAACACCACCGCATTTGCCAAAGCGCGGACGCCCTTTGGGGACGGGCGGCCCGCTGACCTCGAAGGAGACTTCGATCGGCGCGCTCATCGGTGGCCCCCTTCGGTCATGACGCGAACGACGAGCCGAACAGCGGCCCGGTATTCGGCACGGAGCGCATGGATCTTCCTCGAAGTCGCGAGCGCCTCGATCTCGGCGAGCAATTCAAGAAGCCTGGCCAGATCACGATCTCGCGAGCTCATGGCGACACCCGCCGCAATCCCGACCGCGAATGCCCGAACTCGGGCGACGTCGGCCCTGCCTGCGTGGCTAACCGGCTCTCGAAGTACGCCAGGACATCGGACGTCCTAGCGACAATGGTCCGCCGCTCCTTCGTAGAGGGAAATGCCCCCGCGCGAGCGAGACGGAGGAACTCGCGGCCGTCAATGCCGACGACGTTCGGCGCCGTACGCTGGCTGCAGAGCGCCGGCCGCGCAGCCTCCGCGCGCGCGATCTCCCGAATGCGCGCCTCAAGCGCGTCTTCGTTCAGGAGCGCATTCACGAGGCACCGCCCTGGCGGCCGCCGGAGAAGTCGAACGTTAGTTCGGAGCCGCTGGAGAGATACGCGTTCGTGGACGGAACGACCGCGCCGTCCTGATCACGGCACTGATCGCCACGACCCGTCACAAGGCGCTCGAGCGCTTCGCGAACGCGCCACGCCTCGCGCTTGATGGCGCGCTTCCGCGCGCTCATCTTTCACCTACCAGACGGGGATGGCCCCCTGCCTGTCTGGGCGCCGCTCCACGCGGCTGCGGCTTTGGAGGTGGCTCTGGTGGTGCGTCGCCGGAATCGGCCCGCACTACACGAGCGGCAACGCGTACGCGTCGATGGGGCGCGCGGCCCGGGCGGCGGTCCCGACGCGGCGTCAGCTGGCGTGTCGCGACTGGCAGTAGCCCAGCGGTTGCGCGTCGCATGGCCGGTATCAGCAACCTACGCACCATCGATCGAAGCCTGGCCGCGCACATGCGAATGGCGATCCGCACCTCAGGTGTGGTGGCCAAGTCCTCGTCTTGTTCGAGCTCGCGCGCGGTTGTCTCCACCTCACCGCAGAACTCCGCGAGCTCTCTTC
>DATHQY010000483.1:0-21555 GCA_035482215.1 Polyangiaceae bacterium
CTGATGCGAAGCGCATCTTCAGCCAAATCTTCGGCGCGGGGCTCGTGTGGATCCCTTACGTGATGCCGGGGTTTGCGCTCGCGAAGCGCTGCGCCGACTTCTACGAGCGCGTCGCGGCCATCGAGACGCCCACGGTGATGGTACTCGAGAAGCACGGGCTCTTCACGTGGGGCGACACCGCGAAGGAAAGCTACGAGCGCACGATCGACGCCGTGACACGCTGCGAGCGTTACGCCGAGGAGCACCGCCGCAACAAGCCCGCTACCTCGTCGTCGCACCCCCCACGACCGAACGTCCGCGAAGAAGACCTGCTCCCGCGCCTTCGCGGTACGCTCGCGAAGCTCGCCGGCGATTCGACGGAGCGTGGCCCCATCCTTCGCACGCGCACGACGGCCCCGTTCCTCCAGCTCCTCGCGCGCCCCGATGTCGCGGATCTCGTCGCCAAGGGCTGCATGACGCCCGACCACGTGCTCCGCACGAAGCCCTCGGCGCTCCTCGTTGCCGATCCGCCCTACGACGACGCGGCGAAGCTCACCGTGGCGTTCGAAGCGGCGCTCCTCGACTACGCCGGAAAATACGATGCGTACTTCGAGCAGATGTGCCGCACGAAGAACGTCACCAAGAAGAAACTCGATCCCTGGCCGCGCGTCATCCTCCTCCCGGGGTTCGGCGCGTGTGCGGTCGGCGGCACGGCGCGCGAAGCCGATGCCGCACTCGATGTATACGAGCACACGGCGTCGGTGATGGCGACGGCTGCGGACGTCGGAACGTACGCGCCGTGTTCGCGCGCGGACCTCTTCGACGTGGAGTACTGGAGCCTCGAGCAAGCCAAGATCAAGCCGGTGCAGCTGCAGCCGCTGTCGCGCGCAATCGTGCTCGTGACGGGGGCGGCGAGCGGCATCGGCCTGGCCACGGCCCAGCGCATGATGGCGGCGGGCGCGCATGTCGCGATGGTCGATCGCGATGCAGACACGCTCGCCACCGCCGTCGAGTCGCTGGGCCGGCCGCGCCGCGACACGCTGCTTCCGATCATCGCAGACGTGCGCGACGAGCACGCCGTGCAAGCGGCGATCGGGCTCACGGTGTCGGCTTGGGGCGGGCTCGACGCGGTGGTGTCGAATGCGGGCACGGCTCCGCAAGGCAAGCTCGAGACCGCGCAGGGCGAGGCGGATCTGCGCGAGTCGCTCGAGATCAACTGCCTCTCGCATGCGACGGTCGCGCGTTCGGCCATCGGCGTGATGCTCGCGCAGGGTCGCGGCGGATGCCTTTGCTTCAACGCGAGCAAGAGTGCGTTCAACCCCGGCCCGGGGTTCGGTCCGTATGCGGTGGCCAAGACGGCGCTCGTCGCGCTGATGCGCCAATATGCGGTCGACCTCGGCGGGCGCGGCATTCGCTCCAATGCAATCAACGCGGACCGCATTCGCACGCAGCTCTTCGCCGGCGGAGTGCTCGAGTCGCGTGCGAACGCGCGCGGCCTGAGCGTGGACGACTACTTTCGCGCGAACCTCCTTTCGCGCGAAGTCACCGCGCAGGATGTGGCCGACGCATTCGTCTATCTCGCGACGGCGCGCGCGACGACCGGCGGCGTCCTCACGGTCGACGGCGGCAATGCCGCGGCGTTTCCGCGCTGATCGAGCTCGGATGAACTGCCGGCGACGGCGAACAAGAAAGTGTCGGCAATCGCCACATCGGCGCCATCCCATCACATGGCGAATTCGTGTACGCGCCCTGACGACCGATAGTGCAAATGCGCAAATCGTAGCGGCCACGACTTCGTCGGGAACTGGCGGTACGACCTTGCCAACTTATAGGATTGCATCAACGGGGGAAGTGTCCCGTCCAACCGTCGAGCGCCTTGTCTCTCGTGTGCCGCGCTTCGGCGAGTCCTCAAAACTAAGGAGCCAGCTTGATCATGATGCATCCGAAGGGCTTTCGTCACGTTCCGGGTATTTTTCTAGCCGGTCTTGTCGGGATCGGCGCCCTCACCAATGGCTGTTCCGCTGTGACCAGCGCGGAAAACGCGGCGAAAGGATGCGACGGACTCGATCTGACCAATGAAGCCGACGCGTCGGTCCAGGCGTGGGTCGCCGCGATTGGCGCCCTGAATACCGCCGCCACGAACGTGCAATCCCAGTGGCTCACCGTCTGCAATGAGATCAATACCGATCTCGGCCTCGACGCGTCGCAAACGACGGCGCAGGCTGCGTGCGCCGTGCTCCAGACGCACATTTCGGGTGAGACCTCCGTCAGTGTTTCCGTGACGGTCTCTGCGCCCCAATGCGTAGCCGACGTGAATGTGGAAGCGAGCTGCAATGCGCAGTGCGCGGCGAGCGCCAATTGCAACGTTCAGGCAAACTGCACGGGCGGCGACGTCGTGGTCGGATGCAATGGTACCTGTAGCGCCCAGTGCGATGTGACGGCGCCGAACGTCGCGTGCAATGGCACGTGCGAGGGCGAGTGCACGGCGACTGCGGCCGCGATGTGTACGGGCGAATGCACCGGCAGCTGCGACGCACCCATGTGGAACGGCACGTGCGACGTGGGGTGCTCCGCGAGCTTCAGCGGCTCTTGCGGTGGCAATTGCACCGGCATGTGCGACGGATCGACGGCCACCGGGACGGCGTGCAAAGGGATGTGCGTGGGCACTTGCGACGCGAAGGCGAGCGGTAGCTGCGCGGCGCAGTGTATGGGCAATTTCTCCGGCGGCACGTGTTCCGGGATGTGCACGGGCAAGTGCAAGGTCGCCGCGGCGGCCGCCTGCAACGGCACGTGCAACGGCACGTGTTCGTACATGCCGGGCTCCGCGACGTGCACGGGTACTTGCCACGGCAGTTGCTCCGTCACGACCACGCCGCCCTCTTGCACGGGCACGCTCAACTGCAACGTGAGCGCGAGCTGCAGTGCAAACTGCACGTCGCAGGCGAGCGCGAGCCTGAATTGCACGCCGCCGCAGGCGACCATCGCTATTACGGGGGACGACGCGATGTTCGCCTCCTTCCAGGCCCACGCAGCCGACATCGGCGCCGCCCTTCAGGCCACGACGCAGCTGTCGTCGTCGATTACGGCTGTCGTCCAGGAGACCGCAACCACGATCGGGAACGTGAGCGCCGCGGGGTTGACCTGCATCACTTCGCAGACCACGGCGATCACGAATATCCAAGCGAACATCAAGGTTTCGGTGTCCGCGAGCGCCACGGTAAGCACGGGCGCGTAATTCTCGTCCTAGGATCTCGCCTGGAGCGAAGCGAACACGGCTTCGGCGAAACGCATGACCCTGCAGCATCTCGTTTCGAAGGGCGCGCTTCACGTTGCGGGCCGTCGCATTGACGACGGCCCGCGCAGCGTCATCCGCGATCCATGGTCGGGCGAAGAGCTCGCCAGCGTGGTCCTTGCGGACGCCGCGCGCGCCGAAGAAGCCGTCGCCGCGAGCGTGCGCGCGTTCGATCGCACGCGCAGGCAAGCGAGCTTCGAGCGCAAAGCGGTGCTCGCGCGCGTGGCGCACCAGATCGAAGCCCAGAAAGACACATTCGCCGACCTCATCGCGCGCGAGGCCGGCAAACCGCTCGCGCTCGCGCGGACCGAAGTCGCTCGCGCGGTGTCCACGTTCGAACTCGGCGCCGAAGAAGCGACGCGCATGAACGGCGAAGCGCTCGCGCTCGACCTCGCGGAGAGCGCACGTGGCTATTCGGGCCTGTGGAAGCGCGTTCCCGCGGGCCCGGTCATCGCGCTCGCGCCGTTCAACTTTCCGCTGAACCTCGTGGCGCACAAGCTGTCGCCGGCGCTCGCCTGCGGGTGCTCGGTCGTGCTCAAGCCGCCGCCACAGGCGCCCCTCTCGGCGCTGCTCTTGGCGCAATGCATCCGCGAAGCAGGCGCACCCGAAGACGCGGTGCAGGTCGTTCCTTGCGAAATCCCGGTCGCCGAGGCGATGGTCAAGGACGATCGCTTTGCGACGCTGTCGTTCACGGGAAGCGCGGGCGTGGGCTGGCACCTAAAGTCGATCGCCGGCAAGAAGCGCGTGCTCCTCGAGCTCGGCGGCAACGCCGCGGCGATCGTGCACGAAGACGGGGCGCTCGATCGGGCCGCCGACCGCGTCGTGCCAGGAGCCTTCGGGTACGCGGGGCAGGTGTGCATCAAAGTGCAGCGCCTTTACGTGCATGCGCCGATCGCCAAGCCGTTTGTCGAGTCGGTCCTCGAACGCGCGCGCAAGGTGCAGCCGCTCTCGCCGCTCGATCCGGCGGCGCTGTGCGGGCCGATGATCGACGTCGCGAACGCAAGGCGCGTGCAGCAATGGGTGGAAGACGCCGAGCGTGGCGGGGGGCGCATTCTCTGCGGCGGGAAGCGCGACGGCAATCGCTACTGGCCGACGGTGATCGAAGTCGACGGCGATGGCCGCGGGCTGAAGGTCGTCGATGAAGAAGTCTTCGGCCCCGTGCTCACGGTGCATCGCTACGAGACATGGACCGAAGGGCTCGCGATGGCGGATCGCACGCGCTACGGGCTGCAGGCGGGCATTTTCACCGACTCGCAGGCGCGCATCGCCGAGGCGTTCGACACGCTCCACGTCGGGGGCCTCATCGTCAACGACGGTCCCGGCTTCCGCATGGACGCGATGCCCTACGGTGGCGTCCGCGACTCGGGCTTCGGACGCGAAGGCGTGCGCTTCGCGATCGAAGAGATGACCGAGCGGAAGCTCCTTGTCGTTCGGTAGCGGTGGCCGGCGCGCCGGCGGCTAAGCCTTGAGGCGACGACGGCGCGAGGCCAGCATCAGCGCGAGACCCAACGCCGTGCCCGGGACGGCGAGGCTTTCCTCGGCTGGTAGCGGCGCGATCGCCGCGCATCCGTACTCCGGCGTCGGCCGGCTGCCGATCGTGGGATCCGTGTTCGGGTCGATGCTCTGCTGGATGTCCGTGACGAGCTGCGGATAGTTCGACTGCACATTGGCGAGCGCGGCGCGAAGGCTCGCATCGTTGTACGCCATCGCGCCGAACGACTTGAGAAGGCCGCCGAAAACCGTGAGCGGATCGCCGCCGATCTCGTTGGCGTGACAGAGCTTGCAGCCCAGCGGCGGATCGATCGTCACCATCGGGAGGCCGAGCTGCGCGACGACGTCGCCGGGGAAGGTCGGTGTCGCGGCCGCGGAGGCGGTCCAGAAGGTTGCGATCGAAAAGACGGCAATCGAGAAGCGCGCGTTCATGGCCGAGGAGCCCGCAAAACGAGGTAAACGGAGGCCAAGGTTGGCCGGAGCCGGGCAGGGCAGCAAGAAACGTTCGCGTGACGAGGGTCGGTTGCTTCTCGCGCGGCGCCGTGGAATACCGTTGCCGGGAGACGCGCAAATTTCGGTAACCATTCAGAAACAATCCACCGTTGCCCGCGGGAGTACCATGTCGCAATTGCCGCTCAAACTGGACGCGCAGGGCCTCGTGCCCGCGATCGTGCAGGATCATGTAACGGGCGAAATACGCATGTTTGCCTATGCCTCCGAGGCGGCCGTCCGCTGCACGCTGGAGACGGGGCGAGGCACGTTTTGGAGCCGGTCGCGGGGGGAGCTCTGGCAGAAAGGCCGCGTCAGCGGGCTCGAGACGCCGGTCGTCCGCGTGCTCGCGGATTGCGACGCCGACGTCGTTATTTATTCGAGTGATCCGCTGAGCCCTTCGTGCCATTCCGGCGCACCGAGCTGCTTTTTCCAGGCGTTCTATGGCGACCAGCTCGGGCAGGCGGGCGCGCAGCCGCAATCGGCCCTCGCCGGGCTCGAAGCGCAGCTCGCGACGCGCGATCGTCCCGCGGACGATGCGCCGACCGTCGCGGCGAAGATTCGCGAAGGCGCCGGCGAGCTTGCGCGGGCGCTCGAGAAAGAGAGCGACGAGCGCGTCGTCGCCGAGGCCGCGGATGCGCTGTACGAGCTTGCGGCGGGTCTGCGGTCGCGCTCGATCGCGATGCGCCGGGTACTGGCGGAAGTGGACCGCCGGCTCGAGAAGCGCGAGAGCGTGCCGCCCCAACGCGCGAGCGTCCCGCCACCTGCGGCGAAGCCGTTGCAGTCGGCGCGCTGACTGGGAGAGCGGCTGGGAAAACGGTCTCAGGACCACTATATCGGGTCCCTCATGCCTGCCGAGAGTGACTCAGGTCCGTCGAACGCTGCACCCCGCGAGCTCAAGGCCCGCGCCGTCGGGCCGGACGATCCGCTTCCGACCGTGAACAACATCGTGCTCGTGATGAGTGGCAAGGGCGGGGTGGGGAAGAGCTCCGTCGCCACGAACGTCACGATGGCGCTCGCGCGTGCGGGCTATCGCGTCGGGCTCCTCGATGCGGACATCTACGGGCCGTCGATCCCTACAATGCTGGGGGTCACGGGTCGCCCCGTGTCGCTCGACGGCAAGCTGATCGAGCCGCTCACGCGCTTCGGGATCAAGCTGATGTCGATCGGCTTTCTTCTGGAGGACCCGAAAGCCGCGGTCATCTGGCGCGGGCCGATGCTCCACGGCGCGCTCCAGCAGTTCATGAAAGACGTGTCCTGGGGCGAGCTCGATTTTCTCGTCATGGATCTGCCGCCCGGCACGGGGGACGTCGCGTTGACGCTGTCGCAGCGCGTGAGAGTCACGGGCGCGATCATGGTGACGACGCCGCAGGCGGTGGCGACGGACGATGTCTTCAAGTCCGTATCCATGTGCAAGAAGGTCAACATCCCGATCCTCGGAATCGTCGAGAACATGAGCTGGTTCATCGACAGCGCCGGCGTGAAGACGGAGCTCTTCGGCAAGGGCGGCGGAGCGATGGTCGCCGAATTCGCGGGGGCGCCCGTGCTCGGGCAAGTGCCGCTCGAGATGGCGGTGCGCGAGTGGGGCGACAAAGGGACGCCGGTCGTGCAGGCGCTGCCTTCGAGCGATGCTTCGAAGGCGTTCGCGGCGATCGCGGATCGCGTCGTGGAGCTTTGCGAAGAGGCACACGGGGACGACGCGGGACCGCTGATCGATCGCAGCGGCGGTCCGGGTGGCAAGAAGCGCCTGCCGATTAGCCGCTGACCGTGCGATTCGCGCCGGCGCCTGCCGATTAGCCGCTGACCGTGCGATTCGCGCCGGCCCGCGCGAATGACCCTCTATCTGGGGCTGGCGCCGCAGCGCGTGTCGCCGGCGGTGGACGCGACGACATCGTAGTCGCCGAGCACGAACGACGACGGCACGACGAGGCTTCCCACGAAGACGCCGTCGTCGTCGGTCGCCAGCGAGCCGATGTAGAGGCGCCGCCGGGTCGTGGTGTCGCGGAGTGATACGTCGACGGCGATCGCGGCGCACGGCTCGCCCGCCGCGTGGACCTGTCCGCGGAGACGCAGAGGGAGGCCGCGATGCACGTCGGCGCCATCGACCAGCGTGAGCGTGACGCGCGACGTCGGCGGGGCCTCGCCGGCAAGGGCCTCGAGCGCGCGCTCGCGTTCCGCGCCCTCCGACGCGCTCGCCGCATCGTTCCGCGGCGGCGCAGGGGGCACGCCCGGGTCGCTGGCGCTCGGCGCCGAGGCTACCGCTGATCTCGGCGCTCCGGGCGAGTTCGTGGCGCGCGCAGCGGCCCGCTCGATCATCCCGTCACCCCGGTCAGCCCGGTCGGCGCCCGCGGGCCAATCGAACGGTTCGGGCGCCGGCTCGTAGCGCAGGCGGTCGGTCGCCGTGACGGAGGCGTCTTCGAACTCGCCGGCGCCCCCCAAGTCGATCCGGCGCCAGAGGGTGCCGTCGTGAATCTCGACCCACGCATGCGCTTCGTTCGTGATCATGCGCGTGGGAATGCCGAGGCTCTGCGCGGTGACCAGGAAGGCGAACGCCCGATGGCGGCATACGCCCTTCTTCGAGAGCGCGAGGTCGAGATACACGTTGCCGTGCGCGTGCGGCGACTCGGGCGAATCGACGAACTCGCGAAAGTAACGAACGAGCGCCGCGATCGCGCGCTGCGGGCGCATGCGGCGGCTCACGCCGATGGCCCCCGCGACGACGGCCGCATCGCGCGCGACGTTGTCGGGAAGGCGCGCGACGAACGGCAAGTCGTTCCACGAGGGGTCGCCGATCGGGCCGCCGAACGTCGCGCGCGCAATCGTGAGCTCCATGACGAGCCGCGCGCGCGCATCGCTCGCGCGGGGCGCGATGCGCCCGCCGGTCGCCTCGAGAAACCAGTTGTCCGCGCCGTCGCGGACGATGCGAAACGGCACGTCTTGCGAGCCGACTCCGAGGTGCGCGCGAACGATGCGCGCGCCCGGGCCGATGGACGGAACGCGCACGTGCTCGCCGGACGAAAGGTCGACGACTGCATCGGCGTAAAACACGTCGTCCGCCGAGGCGGGCGCCGACCCCAGCGACAACGGGACGAGCTGCCCCTCGCGGACATAAAGCGTGTAGTCCTCGCGCACCCCGTCGAACGCGGACAATCGCTTGAAGGGGGCCGTGCCCGGCACGAACGGATCGTCGTAGCCGTTGACGCGTGGCCGGCTCGTATCGCGGTCGGGCCGAAATTGGTCCTGATTCGATGCTGTGCCGTAGGTCGCGTCGGAGTCGCCGGGCAACGCCTGCGGATCGGGCGCCTCGACCGGGCCGCGCGGTGTCTGGATCGCAGCGGGCAGATTGCCGTCGAGGACGACGTGCATCGCGAGGTCTTCGCCGGGGTTCGGGGGTATGGGCTCGTGGAGCACCGGCGAGGGTGCGCCGTGTGCCGCTGGCGCGATGGCCGCCGCGCACGCGACGGCTATCACGAGCACCGCCGCCACGGCTTGTCGCTTGGCGCCCGCACGCGTTTCCCGAATCGCGTTTCGCCTCGTCTTGGTGCTCACTTCCGCGTCCACGAGCCAGCCTCGTAGAAGTACGTGCCTTCGCGCAGCGAGTACCGCGGCGCGCGCCAGAGCGAGCCGGGCGGCGGAATTTCCCAGTGCCCGGGAATCCACGTGTATTGCATTCCCGTCCAGTGCCAGTACCCGGCGACCCAGATCGCTTGCGGGGCGGGTGCGTGTGACGGTATTTCGGCCATGGGCTGCGGCGGCGGTCCCGTGACGGGCACACCCGCCGGCGCGGGGCCTGCTTCGATCACGCACCCTGCAGCGAAAGCCGCAGCAAGAAAGACGCCCGCGAAGACGGGTTTGTTCATAGGGTGCCCCCGAAAAAAGCCCGTTATCGTTGCCGAGCTTACCACTCCGCTCGCACTTTTCGAGCAAGCACCTCCTTTTCGCCCGCGCCGCTTTTGGAGTCGAGCGCGAGTCGCGCGATAATGGCGGCACCGTCGATGACCGAATCCACGCTTCGCCAAGAGCTCGCGAATCTCCCGACTTCGCTCCGAAAACGACTTGATGCGTCGGGGTTTGATCCGGAACGGCTCCTCGCGCTGGCAGCCCCGCTATTTGCCCGTGCGCGCGCCGAAGCGACCCTCGACCGGGACGATCGCAACCGTGTCGAAGGTGCGGTCGATCTGCCGCGCCGAGAGGATGTGCCGGATCTGCCCGCGCCTGGGACCAGCGAGCACCGCCGCCTCGCGTCCGTGGGCCTCGGGGCGATCGGACGAGGTGAGCTCGCGCTCTGCGTCATGGCGGGAGGAATGGCGACGCGCATGGGAGGCGTCGTGAAGGCGCTCGTCGACGCCTTCGACGGGAACACGTTTCTCGCGCTCCGCCTCGGCGAGAACGCGGCTTGGTCCAAACGCGCAGGCACGCCTGTGCCCTTGTGGCTCATGACGAGCGAGGCCACGGAGGGACCGATTCGCGACGCACTTGCCGCTGCGCATGCCCCTGCCCACGTGGCGACGTTCGGTCAGGACCTCGGGCTCCGGCTGACCCCAGACGGCGCCCTCTTTCGCGGCGGCGACGGCCAGCCGAGCACGTACGCTCCGGGTCACGGCGACCTCCCCGATGCGCTTCGCCGATCGGGGCTGCTCGCGCCGTTCGTCGCGCGCGGCGGTAAGTACGTGTGGATCGCAAATCTCGACAACCTCGGCGCGTCGATCGACGAGGCGCTGCTCGGTCACTTCATCGAAGGCGACCGAAACGTGCTCGTCGAAGTGGCGCCGAAAGAGGGAGGCGATCGCGGCGGCATCCCCGTCTGGGCGGACGTGGCGCGCGCGACGGGCCCCGACGGAAAGCGCGTGCGGCGGCTGCAAGTGCTCGAGGAGTTCCGGTTGCCGAAGGGCTTCGACGCGGCTGCGGTCCGGGTGTTCAATACGAACACGTTCTTGACGAAGGCGGACGCCCTGTTGCGCATGCCCGTCCACTACAAGTGGTTCGAAGTCGAGAAGAAGGTCGAGGGTCGCGTCGCAGTTCAGTTCGAGCGGCTCTTGCAAGAGCTTACGTCCGCGACCGACGCGGCGTACGTGCGCGTGTCGCGCGAAGGGGCGCTCTCGCGGTTTCTGCCGGTCAAAGACTTCGACGAGCTCGCGAAGCGGCGCGAAGAAATTCGCGAGGTCGCGAGAACACGAGGCATGACGGGCATCTGATGACGGAAGAGGCGAGCGTTTCGAACACGGCATTTCGCGAGGCGCTCTCGCACTTCGCGAGCGGGGTCACGGTCGTCACCGTCGAGACGGCCGAAGGTCCCGTCGGGTTCACCGCGACCGGATTCACTTCGGTTTCGCTGGTGCCGCCGCTCGTGCTGGTATGCATCGACGAAGACGCGAGCGCGCACGACGCCGTCGTCGCCGGCGAACACTTCGGCATCAGCATTCTCAGCGTCGACCAGCCCTGGGTGGCACTTCAGTTCGCGCGATCGAACATCGACCGGTTTCATGGCGTGCCTCTTCGCGAGCCGCCCAAGGGAGGCCGCTGGCGCGCGCCATTCATCGAGGGCGCGCTCGTGCACCTCGAGTGCCGCAAGCACGCGCGTTACATCGAGGGAGATCACACGATCCTCATCGGTCGCGTGCTTCTCGCCGACGTGCACCCGGGCCGTCCGCTCTTGCATTACGCGCGGCAGTTCGGCTCGCTCGAAAAGCTCGTATGAGCCGGGACGCGCGGTCTCCGAGCCTCACACGGGTTGAGTGCTTGGCCACAATCGGGGCATCCCCCCTTGGAGCCCCCACGGGTAATGGGGCCTCGCTGTGTCACCGAATCCATCCCGGATCTTTCGCATGATGCCTTCGGCTTTCGAAACCGCGACGAGCGCGCGCCATTCGTTGTGCCAGAGCTCCGGCTCGAGCACCGAATACAGCGCAAGGTGGATATAACCCCATCCGATGAATTGCCGAATCGCCCTGAGGATGCAGGCGCGCCCTCGTACGTGAGTTCGACCCATCGCTGGCGCTTGTCGCGAGTTACGTAATCACGATTCACATAGCCGAGCAGCTCCATCGATTTGAGCATACGACTCACCACCGACGGGCAAACCACCAATGGTGGCGAAGACTGCTCTGCAACGTGCCCGACTTGCTGGCTCGAGTCAGCGCATAAAGCATATCGAATCGGGCTGCCGTGAGCCCCATTTTCCGCAGCGTCCGGCGGGTGAGCCCCAGCGTCGCGTAGTATGTCCGTCTCAATCCGAAGAAGACTGCGTGCATGCCCGTACGCCATCGCACGTCATATGCCAAACGAGCGAGCGCGCGCCCAGCGCACGTCCCAAACGGACGCAGGTCCGGTGTGCGCGACGAACTCGGCCAGCTATGGCCCGATCATGGCCACGGCAACGATCCGCGCTTGCCCGAAAGTCGGGCCGCGGGGCCAGAAGGGCTTGCCCCGCGAAGCGCGCGGGGGTGTCCATGGCCGGCCCGGCATGGCCTCGGGACACCGCGGAACGCGGGAGCCCCGTGTTAGCGGCGGGCTTCTCGCGGACCGCTCGCGCGGGGATGGGGCAGCACTACGGGGATGGCGAGCGGGTCGATCTCGGCCGGCGCACTCTTCGAGGCTTGCGGTTCGCGTGCGCTCTCGCGCTTCGGGGTCCGCGGTGCGCGTTCTCCCTCGCGGCTCGAGCCGGTCGTATCGTGTTCGCTCTTGTCTTTGCCGGCGCGCGTGGGGACGCTGTCGGCCGCCGCGCTTGGACGCGCCTTCTGGGGGGCGCGGGGCGTCTTCTCGTCCGCACCCGTCGCGGGGCTGTTGGCGCCGTCGGTGGACTCGGGGTTCTCGACCTGCGCGAGCGCGTGCAGAACGCTCCACGAGCCGGCCGCGCCGCCGCCGAAGGTCGCTGCGAGGCAGAGTACCAGCGTGAGCACGAGCTGCGCCGGAAACGAGAGCGCTTTGCGCGCCCCCGGAATCTCGATGATCTCGTCGTCGAGGGCTGCGCTGTGCATCGGCGTGGGCGCGTCCTCGTCGGGCGCCTCTTTGGAGACACTCCCGCCGAGGCCGGGCCCTTCGTCCAGCGCGCTCGCGAAAACGTCCTGCGACGTGGCTTCGTTGCTCGGTTCGTTCGGCGCAAACGCCTCCGCCGACTGTTCTTCCGCCGGTTCCTCCTCCGGCGTCAGCGGCGGTTCGAACTCCGCAAGGGCCACGGCGGACGCGAGCACGGGGCTCGGCCCGAGGGCGCGCTCCAAGAACTCTTCGAACGTCAGATACCCGCATTCCTCGAACAAGCGCCCGGCTTCAATGGCCTCGAAGACCTCGGCCGCCCCGAGCGCCGCGTCCTGCACGGTCACGTCGAGCTCGCGAAGGCGCGCGAAGGCGGTCGCCATCGACTTCAGCGCATTCGTCTTGCGGGCTCGGTCGCCGCCGTTCGCGCCGCGCGTGGCGGCGGCGGCGCCGGACGCGCTCTGGCTGGCTCCGCGCGCGCCGCTCGCGCTGCGCGTGCCGGTCGTGCCGCGCGCGTTCGTCGCGCCGGCTGCGCCGCGCGCAGCGCCGACGGCTCCGCGGGCGCGCTTGGCCTGGCTTGCGGCGAGCCCCTCGCGAAGGCCCTTGAGGAGCGGCGTGGCGGACAGAATGCGGCATTCGAAGTCCGCAGGAGAAGGGTAGCCGGCATCCGCGTGCACGCCGCGCAATTCGAGGCGCCGCACCAGCTGGTCGGCGGCGACCACGCTGTCGGCAATCGTGTCTTCGTACTTGCGTAGCTTGCCGACGGCGGCGGCGAGCTTCGCCGGCGCGTGGAAGCGCCCTCGCTCCGCCTTGCCGCTTCGCCGTCCACCGGAGGCTCGCCGCGCACTACCGGCGTGCCGGCCGACCGGGTCTGCGTCCGATGCGTGCGTCTCTTCGGACGAGGGGCCCGACCCGTTCGCGTCGCCGAAGAGTCCCGTCTCTTCGTCGCTCGGCGCCGTGATCGAAGCTTCGCTCGCGGCGGGGCTGTCGAACAGCGCGACTTCATGTTCGGACTCGCTCGGGGGCACGAGCGAGCCGCCTACTTCCGCAGGCGTCGAATCGAAGAGACCGGAGTCTTCTGCGAGTGTCACGGGGCCGTTCTCCATGTTCGGGCAATCGCCCTACCGAACATGGCGAACGGCGGATCTCGCGAAAGCTTTACTGAGCGGCGTTCGCGGTCGCGTTCGCGCTCGCGTAGGCGTTCGGGGCGAGCTGCGCCGAAGCCGAGTACTTCTGGGGGTCGAGCACGATCTGGGCGCCCGAACGCGTCTCGAGGTCGATGACGAGGGGCGCGAGCATGTTGGCGATGAGCCCGACGCCCTTCTGGACGGCGACGACGACGAGGATCGCGAGGTCGGTCGAGCCGATCCCCGCCTCGTTGGCGAGCCGCGCGGCGGTGGGCTGCGGGTAGTCGTTGCCGAGCATCGCACCGTCGACCACCGGGAACGCGAGGCCCGTCACTTCGAGCGACTGGAGCCAAGCCACCTTCCCGCGGCCGTTCGGATAGAGGAGTACGTACCGCCGGGCGTCCGGAAAGCCGATGAGTCCCTGGCGGAACACGATGGCTTTGGTGTCGTCGACTTCGATGTTCCCGAACCGGGTACTGACCAATTGCATCACAGCGAGCCTCCTGCAGCAGCCGGAAGGACGATCGAGTCGAGCTCGTCGCCTTCCGAATCCGCGGCGCGACCATTCGCGTCCGCGATGGCGTCGTGCACTTCGCCTCGAAGTACGGCGACGCCTCGTGGAGCATTCACTGCAAGACGCACGCCTCGCTTCGTGATGCCCGTGACGGTGATCTCGATGCCACCGGAAAGAACGATTCGTTCTCCGACCCGGCGCTGAAGAATGAGCATCGTGTCCTCGACCTTTCGTGGGTCCGCTTTTAGTTGCTGACCGAGAGTGCCATGGAAAGGACCTGCTTGTTGACCTGCAGGGCCTGCTGGTAGGCGTTCTGGCTCGCCGTCAGATTGGAAAACGTCGTCGCGGAGTCCGCGTCCTGCACGTCCCCGAGCGAAATCTGCATCTGGGTGAGCGCGCTCGTCATCGCGTCGCCGGCCGACGTCAACCGGGCGGCGCTCTCGCCGGCGTCGACCCGCGCGGAGATGAGCTGGGTCTGCGCGGACGACAGGGTCTGGACGGACGACTGAATCCCCGTCAAATCGTTGCTCGTCAGCGCGGTGGCGAGGCCTTGCAGAGCGCTGAAAACGTTCGTCCCGCCCTCGGCGGTGAACGCCGTCGCGCCGTTGGCGTTCGAGACCGCCAAAACTCCGTCGGCCACTTCGACCTGCGTCACGGTGTCGTTGCCCGAGAAGTTGCCGCTCGAGTCGAAGGGAGGTGTGTTGTTCTTGGTGCCGCCGAAGAGGTAACCGGAGGAGCCTTTCGTGTTCGCGAGCCCGACCATCTGCTGGAGGATGGAATTCACTTGTGTGGCCGCGTTCGCGCGATCCGATGCGGTCATCGTGCCGTTCGACGCTTCGATCGCGACCTGGCTCGCCTCCGACATCAGCGTACCGGCCTGGTCGAGCGTGCTTTCCGCGAGATTCAGATCGCCCGCGGCGACTTTCACGGCCTCGCTGCGGCCCTCGACGGTGGAGATCTGCGCGGTTCGCGTGACAATCGACGCGTACGCGGCCGGATCGTCCGAAGGCTGCGAGACGGCGAGGCCGCTCGAGGCCTCGTTCGACAGCTGGTTCATCCGCTGGGCGGCCACCGACTCCGATTGGAGTACGGTGTTCAAAGTCATCGTCTCGGTGATGCGCATCGCGCTCGTCTCCAGGGGCCGCGCCAATTCGTTGACGCGGGGGTCTCCGTCAATTCGTTGACATGGTCGTCATGAAATCGCTGAGCAGGCTGTCGGCCGCCTGCAGCACGCGGGAGGCGGCCTCGAACGCTTGCTGGAATTTCGTCAGGTTCACCGACTCTTCTTCCAGCGACACTCCGCTCGCGCTGCTGTTCAGGTTCTGGGCTTGCGTCACGGTCTCGGCGCGCGTCGCCGAGTCGGTGCTCGCGGCGGCCGCCGCGTTGCCGATTTGCGCCGTGATGGCCGCGAAGGCGCTCGTCGCGGTTCCCATCGATCCGAGCGACTGATTCGCGACTTGCGCGAGCGCCACGGCGGTGTCGTTTCCACCGGGGAGGTCGTTCGGATCCGACGCGGTCGCGATGTTGTTCGGCTGGCCGGCGACTGACGGATCGACCGCCATCGACGCCGCTGCGCCCTGGACTTGCGTAGGCGCCGTGAAGAGGTTTCGCCCCGTTTGCCCGTCGAGCCCGTAACCCGACGACTGCACCGCGTTGACCGCATTCGAAAAACTGTATGCGAGCTGGTCGAGCGACTGGAGGCTCTGCGCGATGTCCGTATCGCGCGATTCCCGCAGGCCGCCGAGCGTTCCGTCGGTCACGTTCTGCGTGATGTCGATCGTGGAGCCCCCGGGCCGCTGCACGTTCACTTGCATCGCGTTGTTCGCGTCGATCCCGACGCTGACCGTCGACGCGTTGCTGCCGCTGACGAGAACCGTGTTGCCCGAGAAAAGCGTCACTGCGCCCGTCGAATCGGTGACGACGCTCGCGCCCATACCTTGGGCCACCGTCGTCACCAGCTGGTCGCGCTGGTCCTCGAGGTCCGCCGGGGACTGGCCGGCGGCGTTCGCCTGCGCGATCTGCCCGTTGAGCGACGCGATCTGCGAAAGCGTCGTGTTGAGCGTGGTCGCGAGGCCCTGCGCTTGCGTCAGGATCCCGCTCTGCTGCTGCTGCAGGCCGCTCGCCGTCGTCGAAAACGCCTGCGCGACTTGCGTAGCTTGCTGCAGGACCGCGGATCGCGCGGACGGATCGCTCGGCGACGCGGAGAGCGTCTGCACGGCCGAGAAAAATGAATTGATCGAATCGCCGACCGCACCGCCGCCGGTCGGCGCGATGGTGGCCTGCGCCTCGGTCAGTGCCGAGTTGCGCGCGTCGGCCGACCCCTGCAGGCCGGTCTGGACGAGCACCTGTCCGTACGTGAACGAGTTGAAAGCGCGCTGGATCGAAGAGACCGTCACGCCGCCGTCGCTGTCGGCCGTTGCCGGCACCGCCTGGAGCACGGCGGTCTGCCGCACGTACCCCGGTGTGTTCGCGTTGCTGACGTTGTTGCCCGTCACATCCATGGCGGCTTGCTGCGCCTGAAGCGCGCTGCCCATCGTGCCGAGCAAACCAAAAAGGGAGCCCACGTCAGCCTCGCACCGACAAAAGGCGCGTCGGCATGCGGGCGGCCGGAGCGCCGTTCGCCGGCCTCTGCGCCGCACGGGCGACCGCGATGGCGTCGCGCAGAATGTCGCGCGCGTGGGCGAGAAGAATCCCATTTTGACGAAGAGCGGGGACGAGCGCGCGCAGCCGCGCCTTTTGGCGGTCGTCGAGCGAGCCCTGAAGGCCTTGCAGCGCGGCCATGGACGACTCCTTCTCCCGCGCGAGATCAAGCACCGCCGCGCCGTCGAGGCGTCGGATCGCCTCGCGTTCTTCGCGCAGCACTCTCTCGAGTTGGGTAATGGGGTCGTCGCTCAAATCACTATCCCTCGTTTCCGTCGACTATCTTGTTCGCGATTGCGCGCGGATCGATCTGGAACGTGCCGTTCGCGATCGCCGAGCGAAGCTGGCTCACCTTGTTGGCGTCTGCCGTGGAGGTCTGGTCGGCGAGCTGTTGCGCCTTGGCGGACAGGGTCACCTTCTCGCCCGCGGCAGGTTGGGCCGACGTGGACGAGGACTGGGCAGGCGGAGTCCCCTTGGCCGCGGCACCTTGCTTGGTGGCGGTGAGGGGCAACGCGTTTTGCTGTCCGTAACGGTCGATAATTCGCATCATGCCTTCCCTGTGCGCTCTGCCTTGTACGAGGTCAGAACGGCGAGTCGTGCGAAAGCTTTAGCGCTTCGCCGCTCGGGTGGCGGGTTGTAGGGGAGCGGTAGGAACGTGGGGTGAAACCTGGTTCGTCGTGGCGCCGCTCGTGGCCGGCGCCTGGTGGTGCGCGGCGAGAGCCGCTTCAATCTGTTTAGCAAGGCCCAGGCCACCACCCTTTTGGACGCCGCTCGCGAGCGCGTCGACGGCCATGTCGCCGTAGCCGCCTTCTTTCCCGGCGCCTCCCACCTTTGCCTCTTTGAGAAGCTGTTTGACGAAGATCTGCTCGAACTCGCCGGCTGCTTTCTCGAGCTTCGCCGTGCGCGCGTCCTTCGGCGCGTGGGCGCCGGCGGCGGTTCCCGTCGCGGCCGCGCCGTTCCCCGTCGCCGTGGTTCCGTTCCCCGTCGCCGTGGCCGCGCTCCCGGCCGTCGCGGCGCTGACCGGCGCGGTCGTTCCAGCGCCGTTCATCGCCGCGCTGTTGGTAGCGCTCGTCGCGAACGCCTGCGGCAGCTGCCCCACCCGTGCAATCGGAATGCTCATTCGACGTCCACCTCCGCCTCGAGGGCGCCTGCTCCTCGCAGTGCTTGCAGGACGCTGGCCAGCTCACGCGCGGAGAGGCCCATCGTGCCGAGCGCGGAGGCCACGTCGGCCAACGTCGGAGCCGCGGGCACATAGACCATGTTGCTATTGCCTTCGCTCGTCTGAATCTCCGTGCGAGGCACCACCGCGGTCGTGCCCTTGCTGAAAGGGCCCGGCTGCGACACGGTCGGCGTCTCTTTCACGACGATAGTGAGTGCACCGTGCACGACGGCGACCGGCGCGAGACGCACGTCGCCGCCGGCGACGATGGTGCCCGTGCGTTCGTCGATGACGACGCGCGCGCGGCGGAGCGGCGTCACCTCAAGGTCTTCGAGCGCCGCCACGAAGTCGACCGTGCGGTTGTTGTATTCGAGGGGAATGCGTACCGTCACGGCGCCGCCGTCAGGCGCGCTCGCCGCGCCTTCGAACTTCTTGTTCACGGCGTCCGCGATGCGCGAGGCCACCGTGAACCCCGGATTGCGGAGCTCGAGGCTCAACGTGCCCGCGTTGACGAGGCTCGTCTGCACTTCGCGCTCGACGATGGCACCTTCCGGAACGCGACCGGCCGTCGTGCTGCCGCTCTGGACGCTGCTGCCGCTTCCGCCCTTGGCGCTGAAACCGCCGAGCAGGAGGCTGCCCTGCGCCACCGCGTACGCACGTTGGTCCGCGCCTTTGAGAATCGTTTGCACGAGGACGCCGCCCGCCAAGCTCCGCGCGTTTCCGATCGAGGAGGCAGTGACGTCGATGCGCGTACCGGGCCGCGCGAACGGAGGCAGCGTGGCCGTCACCGTGACCGCGGCGACGTTGCGCATACGCACCTGGCTCGGGTCGACCTGGATTCCCAATCGGCGGAGCATCGAGAGCATCGCCTGCTGCGCGAAGGGGACGGTCGTGTCGTCGCCCGTGCCGTTCAAGCCCGTGACGATCCCGAAGCCGACGAGCTGGTTGTCGCGGGCGCCGGCGACGTCGGCGAGGTCGCGCAGGCGTTCGGCGTGTGCGCGCGCGGGGCACACCACGAAGGCGAGGGCGAGAGAGACGCTGAGCAGGATCTTGCGGAGCACGGGATGTCCTCAGAACGGGTTGAACGTGTCGAGCAGCCGCGCGAACCAGCCTTTGCGCTGTTGATCGGCGAGGTCGCCGCGGCCGGTAAATTCGACCTGGGCGTCGGCGAGGCGATTCGAAGTGACGGAGTTGTCCTCGGCGATGTCGGCCGGGCGCACGAGGCCCGAGATGTAGAGGTGGTATTCCTCTTCGTTGAGCAGGACGACCTTCGTGCCTTCGACGAAGAGGTCTCCGTTCGGCATTTCTTTGACCACGCGGACGGCGATGTCGCCGGTCAGCGCGTTCGACCGTTCGGTCGTGCCTGCCCCGGTGAACGCGGACTGGCTCGCGAAGTTGATGAGCTGCGTCGGGTCGATGCTCGGATACGCGCGCTTCAGGGCGGGAATGATTCCGAGCAAGCCGTTGACGGCCGTCGTGCCCGTGCTGTTCTTGCTCAGGCTCGTGTTCGCGTCGCCGGTGGAGTTGGCGCTCTCGTTGATGTGGATGAGCACGAAGTCGCCCACGCGGACCGCGCGCGTGTCTTCGAGGAATCCGGGATTCGCGTCGCTGAAGAGCGAGCCTTCGGTCGGCTTCGCGGTGACCTCTTTCTGCGCATAGTTGCCGGCGCTGTAGATGCGCTGGCGCGGCGTGAAGGGCGCGACGTGGCGCGGGCCGCAACCGCCGGCGAGGTTCGCGAGGGCCACGAGGGCGGCCGCGCGGAGAAGCGTCGTGTGGCTCATTGCCCGTCCTCGATCGCGACGGCTTCGTCCTTGGCCGTGAGGCGCGCGCGCAGGACGCGGCCAGAGGTGCGGAGCTGCACCGGCACCGCGTCGCCGAGATCGGCGTCCGCCGTCGTCATTCCCGTCGTGCGCACTTCGATGTAGTTCCGGCGAATCACGAGCGTGACGGACGCGCCGCGCGGCGTGTCGTAGAGGGCGCCTTCCGCCGAGACCGCGAGCTCCATCGGAACCGGGACGCGCGCGATGGCTTCGCCTTCGGCGGTGTAGAACGAAGCGATCGCCGTCGTCGTGAACGCGCCCTGGCGCTTGGGCGCATGGGGCACGTCGACGTCGATGTGCGCCCAGCCATCCGCCACATCGACGGGATGACTCGCGCGAACCGCGGAGAGCGTGACGCCGTGCCCGAGCGGCTTGTCGTCCAGCGCGCCACGGACCAATCCGTCGAGCTCCGCCGGCGACAGGTGCTGGGCCTTGCGCACGACGCGGACCGCGTCTGGCAACGCCGCCGGGACGGGGATCACCTTCGCGGTCAGCGCCGCGGCGATGTCGCTCTTCGTCACGAGCCGCGACGCGCCGGGCGAGGGGCTCGGGCCGATATCGACGGCGGCAACGGCCGCGTCGACGCTCGGGGCGACGTCGCCGACGCGGATGCGGCTTCCGGTCACGACGACTTCTTGCGGAGGCGCTGCCGCGGCGGAGCCCGCGAACGCGAGCGTGGCGAGGACCGAAGCGGCGAAGAGCGAGCGGATCATCATTGGCTCTGCGTTGCGTTACGGAGCATCTCGTCCGCCGCGGAGATGACCTTCGAGTTCATTTCGTACGACCGCTGCGTCCGGATCATGTTGACCATCTCGTCGACGACATCGACGTTGGACTGCTCGATCGAGCCCTGCATGATGCTCCCGCGTCCGTCGGCCGCCGGTGCGCCGGTGACGGGTTGGCCGCTCGCCGACGTCGGCGTGAAGAGATTGTGCCCGTCCGAGGCGAGGCCGTTCGGGTTCGGGAACGTGGTGAGCTGCAGCTGGCCGATCGAGTTGGCCGTCGTCGACCCGGGCTGCGTCACGCTGATCGTGCCGTCGCCGGCGATCGTGATGGCCGTCGCGTTCGACGGGATCGAGACCGGAGGGTCGATCGGGAGGCCGTCGCTCGTCGTGAGCCGGCCCTGCGCGTCCATCTGAAGCGATCCGGCGCGCGTGTACCCGAGGTCGCCGCTCGCCTGCCGCACCGCGAAGAAGCCGTTGCCCTCGATGGCGAGGTCGAGCGGGTTGTTCGTCTGCTGCAGCGTGCCCTGCGAGAACGTACGCGTCGTCGCGATGATGCGCACGCCGGTACCGAGCTGGGTGTTCGTCGGCGCGACCTGGCCGCTGGAGTTCGGGGCTGCCGAGCGGTCGTTCTGGTAGAGGAGATCCTCGAACTGCGCACTCTGCGCCTTGTACCCGGTGGTGTTCGAGTTCGCGAGATTGTTCGCGATGGTGTCGAGCTGGGTCTCCTGCGCGGCCATACCCGTCGCGGCGACGTTGAGCGATCGGAACATGCTCCGTTGCGTTGCCAGTTCGGTGCCATCGCCGAAGGACCGCTCTTCGCCGGGATCGAGAGAGGGAGAAACCGGGAGTGGAAGAGGAAAGGAGGATTGAGATTGTTCTTCGCCAAGCCCTCCGGCGGCCTGCGGCCCTCTCGACCTCCTCGGCTCCTTTCCTCCCTGTTCTCTCTCTCTCGCCAGGGGGTCGTCGGAGAATCGCGATCGCGGAGTTCGCCGGCGCAGGCGCACGCGTCGTCACGCCGTTGGCGGCGCCGTCATTCGGTCGACGTCGTGCCCGAATCGTCGCTTTCGTCGGTCTCGTCGTCGCCGGTGCCGGTCGCGGCACCGCTGGTGTCGCCGGACGTGGACTGGTCTCCGCTCGTGCCGGTCGTCGACCCCGAGCTCGAACCGGAGGTCGCCGCATCCGAGTCGCCTGACGGGGGCGTCACGCATTCGCCGTTCGCGCACGTCAGTCCGCTGGCGCAGTCGCTGAATCGCAGGCACGCACCGGCGGACGAGGCATCGCACGCCAAGAGGGCGCGCGCCGCGAGCCAGATCATGGCGAACAGCGTCGCGAGCTTCACGACGGCCG
>DATHQY010000484.1:0-10912 GCA_035482215.1 Polyangiaceae bacterium
GCCGATCCACTCGTCGATCGAAAAGCGAGTTCCCTTGATTCGCTGACTCAGCGCAATGGCGTACGTCGTCTTGCCGGCACCCGTCGAGCCGCAGATGAGGTGCACCGTCGACATGCGCGGTACCTTACCATTCCCAGCGCACGCGAACGGTTCCGCCGGCGAACCCAGTCGAAGGAGCGAGCGCGACGGCCCGCGGCGCCGCCGAGGGAGCCGTGAAGTAGAGCACGGCGCCACCGACAGCTGCGACGAGGCCCGCGGTCATCGCAACCGTCGCAACGGTCGCGAGCGACTCGGCATCGCTCCGGTAGGCCTTGCCGGCTGGATCGCATTCGTTGTCGGGCAGGCAATGCGGCGTCGTACCGGCGTTCGACTCGTCGTACGTCGCCTTCGCGCGCAACGACACGAACGCGCCCGCAAGCAGGGCCGCGACCCCCGCGCCCGCGACGCCCAGCCCCGCCGTGCGCTGCAACGTCCCGTCGGACCTCGAGGTCCCAACGTGATGGCCCGCGGGTTCCACGGCTTCGGCGGCTGCGGCGGGTGCAGGACCAAGAGGTTTGGTCGCCGCGCTGGGCACGGGCTCCAGGGCGGGTACGGCCACGGCGGCGAGCCCGTCGTCCACCTCGACGCGGATCGACGTCGACCACGGCGAACGACCCGGCGCCGTGGCCGTGACGACGTGCGTCCCCGGATCGACGGGAACGGCTACGTCCCATTCGGCGTTGCCCAGCGTCACCCCGTCGCGCCGGATCACGAGTCCGGGCGGTAGCTCGGCGGGGATTCCGATTCGCAGCCGAACGAGCTTCGGCTCCAGATGGGCGGCGCGCTCGCGCGCGACCTTCTCGCGGTCGTCGTGACGCAAGGCCGCCGTTCCCGCGGCCGCCATGAATGCACCCCACGCGCTCGCGGTCTTCCCGTTGTTCTCGTAGCAATCGGCCAACCAGAGCATCGTGCCGAGGCCGGGATCGATCCGCTGGCTCTCGGCGAATTTGGGGCATGCGCCGTCGAAGTCCCCTCGGTCGACGAGCGCACGGCCTTCGTCGAACAGGACCTGCGCCGCGGCTTTCTCGTCGGCCGGGTCGGCGTTCGCCCGCAACGCGACGGCGAAGAGGGCGAGGGCCGGAGCGATGCGGGTGACCATGCGAAACGAAACGAGGCGCCGTCGAAGGCGCCCCTTCATTCGCGCTCTCCGAACTGCGTGCGCCGGTCGGACGGCAACGGCGTGGGGGCTCCGGCCGTCGAGGCCCGAACGCGCGGCGCGGGTCGGGGCCGCGCCAACGAGCGCGCGTTGGCGCCGCTCGCCGGCGAAGACGGCGCTACCGGAGCCGCCGACGGCGCGCGAGCGCTTGCAGCCGGCGTTTCGGCCGGCGCAGACGCCAGACCGGCCGGCGGCGAAGGGGGCGCCTCGGGCGCAGAAGCTTGAGGGGGGTCGAGCGGCTGGAGCGCCGCGTGTGCCGTCGTCGCCGGCGTGTGCACCGCTCGCCACGCCGTGCCCCCCATCACGGCCAGGGCGCACACGGCTCCGCCGACCGCCGCGAACGCTGCGGGCCGCCCGCGCTTCACGACGCCGCGGATGGTCACGGTCGCGATCGCGCGCGCGTCCGTTTGCGTGATGCGCGCGGGGGACAGCAACGCCGGACTTACCTCGCGAGACGGCGTGGGCGCGGACAAGGCGGACAAGGCGGGTGCGGGCGGGCGAACGCTCCCTCCGCCACGGCGAACAATCTCGGCGATGCGACCGGCGCGGGACGTCGCGTTGGGCGGTCCCAATGGAGCGAGCGCGCCCGCGAGCTCGCCCACGTTGCGAAAGCGCTTCGCCGGATCCTTCTCGAGACAGCGCAGCACGATCGCCTCGAGCTCGGGGGGAACGGAAGGTCGCAGCTCGACGAGCGGCTCCGGCTCGCCCGCGATGATGTTGGTGCACATCTGCGGCAAGTCGTCTCCGCCGAAGGGAGGCACCCCCGCGAGAAGCTCGTAGAGGACGATGCCCAACGACCAGATGTCCGTCCGCGCGTCGACCTGGGTCGTCGACCGGAGCTGCTCGGGCGACATGTAGAGCGGAGTTCCGAATCGATCGTTGACTGCCGTTTCTCGCGCCCAATTGGCATTTTCGCCGTTCTTCGCCGTCGCCTTCGATATGCCGAAATCGATGATTTTCAGAATCGGCGTGCTCGAAGCTCGTTGCGCGACGAAGAGATTCTCCGGCTTGATGTCGCGATGCACGATCCCGAGCGCGTGCGCCTCGGCGAGGGCATCGCACGCCTGCAGAATGTAGTCGATGGCGCGCGGGGTCGGGAGCGGGCCTCCGCGGATCGTCCGGCCGAGATCCTCGCCGACGAGGTACTCCATGACCATGTACGGACCGCCGTCCGGTACGGTCCCCACGTCGTAGACCGAAACGACGTGCTCCGAAGTGATCTGCGCCGCGAGGCGTGCTTCGCGCAAGAAGCGCTCGACGATCGCGGGGTTGCCGAGCGTCTTCGGCTTCAGGTACTTGATGGCCACGCGCTGGCGGAGCGCGAGGTGTTTGGCCAGCACGACGACGCCGATGCCCCCCTCGGCCAGAGTCTCTTCGATCAGGTACTTGCCGGCGACGATGGACCCGTTCGCGAACGGCGGCATGGCCGCCTGCGCGCTCCGGGAAGGGGCCGAAGCGCCCGCTCCGCCGCTGAGGCCCGCGAGGAGCGTCTCGGCGTGGCTTCCCGATCGCGTTGCCTGCGCGCGCTCGTCCGCCTCGCGAATCGGTGCAGAGTCCGTCTTAGACAACTCGCCCGAAGTATAGCCAATGGGTCCCCCGCCTTCGAGCGCCCGGAAGCGAGGATTCGCGCGCGCTCGATTGGAATAGGCGTTTCGGTAGTGGTGTTACCGATTGCAGCAGATTGTGTATGGGGACGTCAGCGTCACGCCTCCCGTGGGCATTCCACCGGTCGGCGCGCACCTACCTCCTGAGACGGCAGCACCCGCGCAAGTCGCATTGGTCACGTTGGGCGCACCGAACGCCAAGCATCCCGCATCGGGCTCGATCGTCATCGCGATCATCGTGCATGCGGAGTCGTCGTACGCGACGATTCCGCTGCTCGTGCACGCGGCGCCCGACGGTGCTTCGCACGTGCACGCCGTGCACCCGCGGCCGTCGTTCGCCTGCTCAAAATAGGGAGAGCCGCCGTCGCCGCCGGCGTCCGCTCCTGCCTCGCTCCGCGGTGCGTGCCTGAACCCGTATCCAGCGGGACAAACCGCGTTCCCCTGTTGTGCAACGCAGAGGACCGGAGGGTCGGATGCCGGATCGGGAGCCGGCACGCAGGCTTGCCCCGACGGGCAAGCCCCTAACTCGAGCGAGGGCGCGGGAACGCAAAGAGAGGCGCTCGAGGACCAGGCCAAGGGCGGTCGCGACATCGTCGCGATCGGAGCGCAAGCGCCCCCGTCCGCGGACGACGCGCCCATCTCGAAGTGAGGAGTCGTCCCGCAACCCGTCGCGCTCAGTGGGGTGCACGCCGAACCAACGGCCGTGGGCGTTGCACACGGTTGCGTACAGTAACGGTCGCGGAAGAAGCTCGCGCTAGGCGCCGAGCAGCCGATCCCCGAAGGGGGACCGCAGTTGCACGTGCACGACGCGGGGTCCGCGGACGGGCCGCCGACGAGATCGAGCGTATCCACCCAGGAGGCGTTCGCGCACCCCGGCGGTCCCGCATCCGGCGACAACACCTCGGTAATCAGCAAAGGGCCCTGCCAGCCTGGAGGGGCGGCGGGCACGCACGATGCGGCACACGCCGACGCGGGTGCGTCGATCGCCGCGTCGAGGGGACTCGCGTCCTCTGCGGCGTCGGCCGAGGCCGCGTCGGGGCTTTCGACGGCCACGTCGGCCGCCGCCGCGTCCTCTCCGCTTGGCGCGATGGATGCGTCCTGCATCGAATCCACCGTCGCATCGACGGAAGCATCCACCCCTACACCGGGGGGTCTGGCGGTCTCGCCATCGAGCGCGCTCTCCGTCGTGGCATCCGCCCCGTCGCGCTCGTCAATCGCGTCCTGAAAGCCCCAGATGCTCGCGCATCCCGCGGCGCCAAGACACCCGGCGACGAAGAAGGCGCTGAAGACCGCGCCGTTCCACGCGCTCTCTCGCATGACCCTCAACCGTAGCAGCTCGCGGCCCAAAGTCCGTCAAAGAGACGCGGGCGGCAAGCTGACGCGAAAACATGCGCCCCGCCCGGGGAGACTCCAAACCGAAAGCTCGGCGCGCATTTGCAACGCGTATTCGCGACAGAGCGCGAGGCCGAGCCCCGTACCGCCGTTGCCGCGACGCGTGGTAAAAAACGGCTCGAATATCCGTTCTTGCAATTCGACCGGGATGCCCGGACCGTTGTCCCGCACGGAGATGATGACGCGCGAACCTCCCGAGTACACATGGAGGCGAATGCGCGGCGCGGAGAGCGACTTGGCCGCGTGCGCGGCGTTCGAGGTCAGGTTGTGCAGGAGCTGGCCGAGGAGCGTGCGGTCCGCCATGGCGACGAGCGGGTCGCCGATGATCTCGACTTCGACGCCCCGAAGCTCTTGCGTGAGCCACTTTCGAACCTCGGCGACCAGAGGCAATAGTTCGATCGGCTCGCGCCGCACTTCCCGCGTGCGCCCGACGAGGTCGCGCATCGTTCCGAAGAGAGTTCGCAATCGTTCGTGCGCAGCGACGGTGTCTTCGATCGCACCGGACAAACCGTCCGGAGACTCGAAGGAGCCGATGTGGTCGCGGATCACGCCGAGCCGTTGCGCGAGCTCCCCTTCGGGCGAAAAGGCGAGCCACTTGAGGGCCTCGACGAGGCGCTTGCACTCGCGCGCGACGGTATCCATGTTGAGCGTGGCGGCGCCGAGCGGGCTACTCACCTCGTGCGAGAGGCCCGCACTTATCCGTCCGATCGACGCGAGGTGCGCCTCCAGATCCAGCTTGCGGGCGAGATCGGCGGCCTGAACGCGCGCCGCGCGCGAATCGTGCGCGGAGGTCACGAAGCCCAGGAGCTCTTCTTGAACCAGCGGCGCGCGCAAGCAGGCGAAGGCTCCCGCCTTGTGCGCCCTCGCGACGGCTTCGCCCGACGGCGTGCCGAGCACCGTGAGAATCGCGCTGTCCGGGCGCGCACGCCGTCTCAGATCGGCGAGCTGCGCATCGATGTCGGCCGAGGCTTCGACGATGACGAGCGCCGCCTCGGGAACGAGGCTCGGTCCCGCCACGACGAAACCGTGGCTGGAGAGCGCGGTGACGATCGGAGCGCGGAGCGCGACGGTGTCGACGACCACCGCGATGACGTCATCGCGCGTGCCGATGTCGACGCGCGAATCCTCGGCGGCGTGAAAGCCCGAAGAGAGCGGCCCGCGAGGAGCTCCCGGCGGCTCGTAGCCCGGCAGGGCAAACGCGCTGTCGTGCGCCACTCCTCCTTCTCGCCTCCCGCGTGTATCCAACCGACCCGCTCCTCATCCGATTCGTGACGTTTACCGGCGGCCGACTCACTCGCTGTCGCTTGCCTTGTCGCTTGCCGCGGGTTCGAACGATACAGAGGCATACGGCGCCGCCACCGAGTGCGTTAAGCGCGTGGTTCGCGGCTCGCGGCTCGCAGCGGTCTTCAATCGACGGTCGGCTCGATGGCTACGGTCGAGCCGGCGCGCCAGCTGGCTGCGACGGCTTCGCACGCCGCGACGTTTCGGACCCCGTTCTCGGCGGGCCAGGCGATGGCGTTCGGATCGATCACGAGCGACGCGAAGTGCTCCATCTGGTGCAGGAATTGATTGGCCCCCCCCACTTCGAAGACGCGGTCGCCGCCCCGGCGCTTCAAGAGCACTTCGGTCGGAACCCAGCCGGGAACGAACGCGCGGGAGAGCTCAATCACGCCTTCGTCGCCCACGATCGACAGCGACTGATCGAGCCCCGAGACGAGCGAGCCCACGACCTGCGCTTGGACGCCCCCGGCGAACTCGAAGCAGGCTTGGCTCGTCGCGTCGACGCCTTCGTCCGTGCGCGTGTCCGCCAACGCGACCACACGCACCGGTTCCGATCGCGTGACGTAACGAGCCGCGTTGATCGGGTAACAGGTGAGGTCCCAGAGTGCACCGCCGCCGAGCTTGACCGACCAACGGTGGTTTCCGGGTTTGTTGAGCCGCCCGCAGAACGCGGCGCGCAGAACGCGCAAATCGCCGATGGCGCCGTCGTTCAGCAGCGTGCGGACCACCTGCCACTGCGGATGATGCCGATACATGAATCCTTCCACGAGGCGGAGGCCGCGCGATCCGAAGGCGGCCGCCATGCGCTTGGCGGACGAATGAGAGAACGTGAGGCTCTTGTCGCACAGCACGTGCTTGCCCGCCTCGGCGCAACGGAGCGACCACTCTTCGTGCAAGCCGTTCGGCAGGCCGATGTAGACCGCGTCGATCTCGGGGTCCGCCAACATCGCCTCGTAGGGGGCGTATGCGCGCTCGGCTCCCACCGCGCGCGCCTTTTGCTCCGCAACGGCGGAGTCGCGCGACGCAACGGCAACGAGGCGGCCATTGTGGGACCAGCGGATGGCGGGCGCGACGGCTTCCTCAGCAATCCACCCGCAGCCCATGATTCCCCAGCCCACCTTCTTTACGGCCATATTTGAGGTCGCCTCCTTTCGGCGGGCGCATCGCGGCGCGCCACGGACACCCGCGCGGCCGGCACTCTACCGTGGACGTATCGCGAGAAGAATGGGCTTGATGCGCAGCGCCCGTCACGAGCGCCGGTCGCGAGCGGCCGTCGCAAGCCTCGCCCACCTTCGCGCGTTACATTAATGGGGCCATGTCTTTGCCGACGATTTCACCACGCACGGGACTGGGCTCGCAGGCGGGCTCGCACCCCGCCTCGCAGGTCGGGTTGGTGCTGGCGGGCGGCGCGGCGCGCGGCGCCTACGAAGTCGGCGTCGTGCGTTACATGCTCGAAGAGGTCGCGAAGGCCCTCGGCCAGGACGTGCCGCTCGACATCATCTCCGGTACCTCGGCGGGAAGCATCAACGCAGCGATGCTGGCCGCGCGGGCCGACGAGCCGCAAGCCCGAGGGACGGCGCTCGAGCGGCGCTGGACGACGCTCGAGCTCAGCGATGTCATCCGTCCGTCGCCGCGCGAGATCCTGCACATCGGGGCCCGGATGCTCGGCCGCTCGCCTCCTTCGACGCCGGGCCGGCACGGGGGGATCTTCGACCCGGCCGGCATCGAGCGCATCGTCAAGGAAGCGATTCCTTTCGAGGCGATCGGCCGGCATCTCGAGAGCGGGCTAGTCGCCGCGGTGACGATCTCGACGACGCACGTCGCGAGCGGCCGCACCGTCGTCTTCGTGCAGCGTCGCGGGGGTGGAGTGCCTTCCTGGGGTGACGACCCGACGATGGTCCCCGTCGCCGCGACGATCCGAGCCGAGCACGCGCTGGCGTCAGCGGCCGTGCCGCTGCTCTTTCCTGCCCTTGCGATCGACGGCAGCTACTACTGCGACGGCGGCCTGCGGCAGAACGTGCCCCTTTCGCCGGCGCGGCGTCTCGGCGCAGAGGGGATGATCGTCATCAACCCTCGCTACATTCGAGAAACGACGCCGACGCCCGCGGTCGCCGAAGCGCGCGAGCGCGAGTACCCCGACCCTCTGTTCGTCGCCGGCAAGGCCATGAACGCGCTCCTTCTCGATCGAATCGAGAACGACATTCATCGCCTCCAGAAACTGAACGCCGTTCTCGCGGCCGGCTCTCGTCGCTTTGGCCCGGGCTTCTCCGAAGCGCTCAACGAAGAGCTCGGACGGCGAGGAGAGAGCACCCTCCGGCCGCTCGACGTCGTGTACTTGCGTGCGTCGCAGGACATCGGCGTTCTCGCCGCCGAGTACGTGCGGGCACCCGAGTTCGCCAAACGCGTGCGCGGCGTGTTCGGCCGCGTTCTGCGGCGCATCGCCGAGGGCGAGCGCGAGGCCGACCTGCTCTCCTACGTGCTCTTCGACGGGCCTTTCGCCGGCCGACTCATCGAGATCGGCTGGGCCGACGCGCGTGCGAAGCACAACGAGCTCGTCGCATTTTTCGCGCGGGCCCTCGGCATCCGCTGACGCGCTCAAGGCGCGTGGGCGTCCCCGCGAACGGTGTCGGCGGCATGCCCGCTCTTCACGATGCGGTCCGGATCCCCGAGAAACTCGAAGTGCATCGTGTCTTTCAACACGTCGTGACCGAGCCAGTAGAAACCGTATCGCTCGAACGCGTGGACCCAGCACTCGGGCATGGCCATGTGCCCGTACTCGGATTTGCTCGGGCGTTTGCAAGCGGGCGCGTCGTTCCACGGCGGGACGCAGCCGCAGCACGTGTTGATGGACGGATCGACGTCGATCGCGATCCCGTAGGCATGGTTCGTGACCTCGCCGCCGCGGTACGTGTTGCGGTAGCGGATCCCCGCGAGGGCTTGCGGGACGTACGGATGATCGGCGCACGAGCGACGAATCTCCTCTTCGACGCACGCGAGCGCGGGGACGACTTTGCGATGCATCTTGACCCGTAGGCCGAAGAACGTCGTGTCGACGACGGACGCGCTCGGCGGTTTGGCGTCGGGTCCCGGCCGGCCGAAGCCTTTGAAATAACCGTATTGGTCGGTGCGGTATTGAATTGCGCGTTGGTTGCCGCGCGGGTCTTTCAGGAAGGTCCCGCGGATCAGGAAGTCCTGCGGAGGTTGTTCGTTGCACGCACTCGCGGACGTCGGCTCGCCTCCGGCGTCGGCCTCTTCGGTCGTGGACGCCAAGGCCGCCGCGGCACCGTCCGAAGCATCGGGCGGCGCTTGCTCGGCTGCCGGAGCGGACGACGCGGGCAATGGAGGCAGCGGGGGAGGCGTGGCAGAGTCGACAACCGCGGGCGTTCCCGTCACAGCGTTCGCCCCGGCGCCAGCGCACGCGGCGGTTGTGATCGCGAGAACCGCGAGAGCTACGAATGCATCCGTTCGCATGAAAGGGCGCAACCTTACACAGGCGGCGAGCGGAGGGACAAATGCGCGACCCGCGCGTCGGTCGCCCGGGCCGCGCACGCGCCCTTGCCCCATCCGCGCCCGATCGTCGATGGACCGCCCTTCGCATTGCTCGAAGTCCATTCCCATGAAGCGCTCCCTCAACTCCCCGCCCCTTGGTGCCAACTACGGCGCGACCGTTCGACTGGATGGTCCGAATGCTCCGCTGGCCTTGTTTCGTCCGGCGTCGGAGCTCGAGCGAATCCGCAATCCCTTTCTTCCGCCGGATGGCGGACCCGAGCAGCCCGTCGGCGCCGAGGCCCGGGAGGCCGCTGGCGCCGAGCCCCGGGAGCCCGTCGATGCCGAGTTCGAGAACTCGGGCGCCGAGCCCGAAGGCCGCGAAAGCGACGTCTGGTCGAACGACACTCCTTCCCGGCGCGTCCCCCGCGTCGCGCCCTCCGGAAAGATGATCGTCGGCTCCTTCTTGGTCTTCGCGGTGCTCGGGGCGGGCGGCTTCGCCGCCCTGTATACGGCGGTGCACGCGAACGACGCGGCAAATCGCGCGACCTACGAGGTAGACGACTCGCGCGGAACGACGGCCAACGCGAATGCCGTGCCGGTCACCGCGCCCGGACCGGGCCCGACTCCCCTCGCGTCGAGCGCCGCGTTCGAGCCGGCCAGTACGGCAGCGCGGATCGACAGTGGAGCGCCGATGTTCGGTGGTGCGCCCACCACGACGTCAAGGCCGAGCGAAACGCATCACGCTGCTGTCGCTCCTGCGCTGGCCCCCGCGCGGATCGAGAGAGCGCCCGTACGAAAGACCCCGATCGTGGTCCACGTGGAGCCTGCCCCCGTCTTCCCGCCCCATCGCGAAACGGACGAGAAGGACGGCCCCGTTTCCGAAGACGCGCTGCTGACCGGTTCCGCCCATTCGGCAGAGGCAGTGCAGCCGCAACCGCCGACGGAACCGAACGTCGCCGTCCATGCCGAGCCGGTGCCGACGAGCACCGAGAATCCGGACGACCCGCGACGGTAACGGCTATGCTCGCGTCCGATGCCCGCGAGCCCCACGCGCCATTGGCTCATCAAGAGCGAGCCTTTCAAGTACTCGTTCGAACAGCTCGTTCGCGACGGCAAAACCGTTTGGGACGGAATCCGCAATTTCGAAGCACGAAACAATCTCCGTGAGATGAAAAAGGGAGACCTCTGTCTCTTCTATCATTCGAACGAAGGCAAGGCCGTGGTCGGAATCGCCGAGGTCTCCCGCGAAGCGTTTCACGACCCCACGACCGAAGAAGACTTCAGCGCGGTAGAAGTCGTTCCTGTCCGGGCACTCGCCCGCGAAGTGGGCCTCGACGAGATGCGCACGGACGCTGTTCTGGGAAAGATGATGATCTTTCGCCGCCAGCGATTGTCGGTGGTGCCGGTCACGAAGACCGAGTTCGACGAGATCCTCGCCCGCGCCCAGCGTCCGCCGCCCGCGGACGTACCCGTTGCTCGCACACGGAGCTCCACCCGCGCGAAGCGGACCGCGGCTGCCAAGCGGACGATCGCCAAGAAACGAGAACCACCGAAGCGCACACGCGCGCACCGAACGTCCCGCAGATCGAAACGGGAAATGTGACGTTCCCTGCGGGCGATGACGTACAATCCTCCCGGTGCGGGGACGCCGCGGGAGGCTCGATGATTCGGTCGAAGTCGTTTGGATACGCCACTGCTTTCGTCGTTGCGGCAAGCACGTTTGGCACTCTGAGCACCAACGCGCGGGGGGACGGAGATTCGGGAAAGGCCGTCGCCGAGGCTCTGTTTCGCGACGCAAAGCAGCTGATGGAGGCGGGTGACGTCGCCACGGCATGCCCCAAGTTCGCCGAGAGTTTGAACCTGGATCGCACGCTCGGGACGCTCCTTTACCTCGGTGCATGTCACGAGCAACAGGGGCGGACGGCGAGTGCGTGGTCCGAGTTTTCGTCGG
>DATHQY010000485.1:0-5697 GCA_035482215.1 Polyangiaceae bacterium
AGTCCCGAAGCGAGGTTCTCACGGTTCGCCCGGGCGACCGGGCCACCCTGCGCGCCGACTTCACCTCCGCGGTGCCTACGGTGCGCGTCGAGCGATGAGCTCGCGCGATGGCCGAATCCGGGATCACGAGCGAGATCGCGGCACGTCGAGATCGAACCGGCGCATCCAGAGCGGCTAAGCTCGGGCGAGGCACCCCTGGATCATCGCTCCCACAGACATGCCCCCCACAGATTTCTTCAGCGTCGCGCGCCACCTTACGCCGCGCGCCAAGACCACCGCGGCGGCGGTGCGCGCCTTCGTCGACGCGCGCATCCTCCCGTCCATCGCGGACGACTGGGAGCGCGCGACGTTCCCGCGGGACATCGTTCCCCAGCTCGCCGAGCTCGGGCTTCTCGGAGGTGCGCTCCAGGGGTACGGGTGCGCGGGGCTCGACGAAATGGCGTGGGGCGCCGCGATGCAGGAGCTCGAACGCGGCGACTCGGCGATTCGCTCGTTCGCCAGCGTGCACGGGTCGCTCGTCATGTACCCGATTCTCACGTTCGGGTCCGATGCGCAGAGGCGCGCGTATTTGCCCCGCATGGCGAAGGGCGAATGCCTCGGCTGCTTCGCGCTCACCGAACCGGACGTGGGTTCGAATCCTGCGGCGATGCGGACGGTCGCCGCCGACGACGGGGACGCGTACGTCCTCCGCGGCGCCAAGAAATGGGTGACGAACGGCGGCCTCGCGGAAGTCGCGGTCGTCTGGGCCCGACTACGCAATGACCGCGACGACGCAAACGACCCAGGCAGCGCAAACGGGAGCGGCGACGTACGGGGCTTTCTGGTGCCGACCGACGCGCGCGGCGTCATCGTGCGCCCCGTCGAACGCAAGGTGAGCCTCCGCGCGAGCGTCACGAGCGAAATCGTCCTCGACGACGTGCGCGTGTCCAAAGAGGCGATTCTTCCGGGCGTCCGCGGCATGAAAGGCCCCCTCTCGTGCCTCACCGAAGCGCGCCTCGGCATCGCGTGGGGCGTCATCGGCGCGGCGACGGCGTGCTTCGAATGCGCGGTCGACTACGCGAAGGACCGCGTCCAGTTCGGGTCCACGCCGCTCGCCGGCCACCAACTCGTCCAGGCCAAGCTCGCGGACATGCTGACGCAAATCACGGCGATGCAGCTCTTCGCGCTGGAGGCGTCGCGCCTCAAAGAGGAGGGGCGCCTCTCGCCCGCGCACGTCAGCATGGTGAAACGCCACAACGCGCACGCCGCGCTCGACGTCGCGCGGACCTGCCGCGACATCCTCGGCGCCAACGGCATCACGCTCGACTACCCGGTCATGCGCCACATGTGCAACCTCGAGACGGTCGTCACGTACGAAGGCACGCACGACATCCACGCGCTGGTGCTCGGGCAAGCCGTCACCGGGATCAGCGCGTTCGGCCCCTGAACGGCTCCGCGGGCCCCTGAACGGCTCTGCGGGCGGACCGTGAACGCGTCCGCGGCCTTCAGCCCATGAAGGGATCCGTCAGCCCGCCCACGCTTCGAAGCGCCTCGTACAGAGCGATGCCGACCGCGTTCGCGAGATTGTGGGAGCGGACGGCACCGAGCGTGGGAATGCCGACGACGCGATCGGCGAAGCGCCCGAGAAGCTCGGGCGACAGGCCCACGCTCTCCTTGCCGAAGACGAACGCGTCGCCGGGCCGTGGCGCGGCGTCGAGGTAGCTCGCGGTGGCCGTCGCGCTGAAAAGGTGAAGCCGCGCGGCGCTCGCCTCGCCGCTCTCGCGCTGAAAAGCGGCCAGAAAATCGTCGAAAGAAGCGTGCGTGCGAACGTCGACGAGGTGCCAGTAGTCGACGCCCGCACGGCGCACGCTGTGCGCGTCGATGCGAAAGCCGAGCGTGCCTACGAGATGGAGCGGCGAGCCGGTCGCGGCGCAGAGGCGCGCCACGTTGCCGGTATTCGGCGGAATCTCCGGTTCGACCAGAACGACGTGGAAGGGCCGGGCGAGGGGTCTCGCGCGAAGGCGCGGTATGTCGGACGTGCTTGGAGTAGCCTTCGCCATCGAGAACCGTGTCCGCGCCTTTTCTACCCGGAGCCCCCTTGCCCCGCCAACCGAAGGTCGCGTCGGTCGTATTGGCCGCCGCGGCCCGAATCGCCCTCTCGATGCTCCTGGCTGCCGTCGCGGCCACCGCCGCAAGCCCCGCGCGCGCGGCCAGCATGGACATCACGCCGGACCGACTCTATCTCGAGCCGCCGGGCCTGCCGGCCGGCACGAGCTGCCAGTCGATCGCGGCGAATCCGGAGCAGGTCCTCCATCCGCCGTTTCCTGCAGGGGCGTCGCCCTCGCAACCGCAGTACGCCTGCCTGCCGAACAACATCGCGTGGGCGAATCTCATGAGCGAGCTTGGAATGGCCCTCGCTCCCGCGATGCTGCGTCCGGCGCGCACGACGGGGTACGGCGGATTCGAGCTGAGCTTCGAAGCGACCTACACGCACATCAATGCCGACGCGGTGGACAGCACGGGCACGCAGTACTGGCACCAGGGGACCCAGGGGACCGTCGATCCGAACACGCACGCGTTCTCGACCCAGAACCGCAGCCCGGACTCGTTCATCCAGGTCTACGCGCTCAAGGCGCGCAAGGGCCTTCCCTTCGGCTTCGAGATCGCCGGCGTGCTCGGGTACGTGGCGAATACGTCGCTCTGGGTCGGCGGCGGCGACGTGCGATGGGCCGTGTTCGAGGGGTTTCGCTCCGACGCCTGGAAGTACGTGCCCGACCTCTCGATCGGCGGCGCCGTGCGCACGGTCAGCGGGTCATCGACGTTCTATCTGACGACCGTCGCGCTCGATGCCGAGCTGTCGAAGCCGATCCCTCTCGCCGACAGCGCCGTTCTCACCCCGTACGTCGGCGCCCAGCGCGTCATCATTTTCGCCGACTCCGCCTCGGTCGACCTCACCCCCAACGTCGACCCCGCCGCCCAGTGCGGACCGCTCGGCTCCAACGTACCGGGCAATCCCAACGCCCAGCCGCCCTACGACGGGTCGACGATCTGCCAGAACAAGCTCTCGAACGGGAGCGCCAACAACAGCGACTACAACAACGACCGCACGTTCAACCAGGCCCGCATCCACCGCTGGCGGGGGATCGTCGGCGTCGATTATCGCTACGAGCTCATCGATCTTGGCGCCGAATTTGCGGCCGATTTGACCGACCCTAGCGACGAGAACGCAAATCTGGGTATCTCGGGGGATCGGCAATGGACGATTTCCCTCAAGACCGGCGTCTCGTTCTGACCGCGGGGCGGCGCCGCCCGCTGCCGTTCCGGCGATCCCGCATCGCGTCGGCCGTGCGCGGCGTTGCTTTGGCCGCGCGCGCCGTTGCATGGGCCGGGCTCGCCGCGTGCAGCGCGCAGGCGATGTCGAACGTCGGCTTCTCGGCGCCGCGCGCCCCCGAAGCCGTCGCCGAAGCCGTCGACGCCGGACCCCCGCCGGCGCCGCCCGTCGCGCCCGATTTCCGGTCGCACATGACGCGCCTGTCGGATCGGTTTCTCTCGCGAGGTCACGCCGAACGCTTCGATGCCGTCATCTGGGGCAACACCCCGATGGCGCTCGAGGCGAGCGCGGACGCCGATTTCCCCGAGGGTGCGGTCCTGGTCGAAGAGGCGGTCGTCCGCGACACGCGTGGGGATCGGCCGTTCGGCCTGCTCGTGATGACCAAAGAGAAGGACTCGTTTCGTTTCGACGCGGTCGACGCGGACGGACGCGTCGAGCCTGCGGACCGCGCCGCCGCGTGCGTCACGTGCCACCGCGAAGCGGCGCATTTCGTATTTCCTTGGAGACGGCCCGAAAGCCCATAGCCGACGAATGTCCGACGGATAGCGAGCGAGACGCCTGTACGGGCGAGGACGCTGGCAGTCCCACCGAACGCAGCGCAGGGCCTGCCTCGCGGACGCCCTCACGGTCGCGAGAACGGCGGCAATCGTCGCTCGACTTTTGCGTCCCGCGAGGCACGTTTTGCTCGAGTCGCGCCGTGCAGCCTACTCGCGGCGCACCGTCCTAAAGCGGAGTCATCCCATGCGAGTCACACTCATCCAACCTCCCCAGGGATCGCGGTTCGGGTTCACCAAAGTCTTGCGCGTCGAGCCTCTCGGTCTCGAGTGCGTGGGCGCGTCGATACGGAGCCACGATCACGACGTGACGCTCATCGATCGGCGCCTCGATGACGGCGCCAGGCTCATGGAGCACCTGCGGGCGTGGAAACCGAAAGGCGTGGGCATCAGTTGCGGCTTCACGTCCGATGTCTACACGACGCTCGCGACCGCCAAGCTCGTGCGCGACACGTTGCCCGGAGTGGTGATCTTCGTCGGCGGGCACCACGCTTCGCTCATCCCCGGCGACTTCCTGTTTGCGGCGTCGCCGGTCGACGCCGTCGTCATCGGCGAGGGAGAAGCGACGGGGGTCGAGCTCGTCGACGCCATCGAACGGGGCGACGATCCGGGCTCGGTGCCAGGCGTCATGACGTTTGCGAACCGAGCGAGCGGCTTTCAGCCGCGCGCCAACATCGAGTCGATGGACGCTTACCCGTTGCCGGCGCGTGACCTCACGCGGCCGTATCGCAACCGCTACCACCATGGGTTCTCCGCGCCCTCGACGTGCGTGGAGACCTCGCGCGGTTGCCCGTTCGACTGCAACTTCTGCAGCATCTGGGTCTTCTACGAGCGTCGCGTCCGGCGTGCCTCGGTCGACCGTGTTGCCGCCGACCTCGAGAACATCAAGAGGCTCGGACAAAAGCATGTGTTCTTTACCGACGACATCGCTTTTCTGAATCACGATTTCTACGCGGAGCTCGGCCAGCGCGTGCGCCGGGACGGGCTGCAGCTCAACTACATTTGCGAGACGCGTGCCGATCTCGTCGTCAAGTTCCAGGACCTCTTTCGCGAGTGGCGCGAGGTCGGGATGGAACACATCTTTCTCGGAATCGAGAAGGTGGACGACGAGGGGCTCGACGCCGTGCGCAAGCGCACCAAAGGCGGAGCCAACACGAACCTCGAGGCGATCGAGATCTTGCGATCGTGCGGCATCACCCCGATGACCTCCCTGATCGTGGACCCGGCCTGGGGAGAGGCGGATTTCGATCGGCTCGAGTCCTTCGTGAAGCTCGCGAAGCTGCCGAACCCTGCTTTCACGATCCTGACGCCGCTGCCGGGGACCGAGCTCTGGGACACCATGAAGTCGAGCTTGATCACGAGCGACTACAGTTACTTCGACGTGCTGCACCTCGTGCTCCAGCCGCGCCTTGGGCCGCAGCGATTCTTCGAGCGCTTCGCGAGGCTCTACCGAATGGCCGACGCGCGGACGACGGTGACGCCCGCGGCCCTCCTCGAGCTCGCGAAGCTGACATGGCGCGGCCAGGCCTGGGTCGCCCGCCGCGTTTTCAGCGCCGTTCGCGACATGCGCACGCCGGAGGCCTATCTCGAGTACCCGGGGTCGATCTCGCGGCCCGATTTCGCTCCCGCGGCCCTTGGAACGGCGAACTGGGTCGATGACGGGCGTTCGCACCTGCCTCGCCGGTTGAAGGTCATATCCGCCTGAAGGCGCCGCGACGCCAGCGCCGATGCCGTCGCTCTTCGCAGCGGCGGCATCCCCATCCGGTCAGAGAAACACGGCCGAGATGATCACGGCGACGACGAAAGCCGCGCCGATGAGCGTGACCACGATTG
>DATHQY010000486.1:0-4730 GCA_035482215.1 Polyangiaceae bacterium
TGCGCGCGCGTGAGGCGCGCACCCGCGACCATCTTCATGGCGCGCGTGATCTTCTGCGTCGCCTTGGTGCTGACGATGCGCTTGCGAATGACCTTGAGCGACGCCATCGCTACTTCTTTCCGTCGGCGCCTTCGCCCTTGCCGGTGCCGAAGGCCGCCGTGAACTCTTCGAGCGCCTTCTTCAGGTCCGCTTCCGTCTTGTCGTCGAGCGCCTTCTTCGTGCGGAGCGTGTCGTAGATCCCGGGGTACTTCTTCTCGATGAAGTCGTAGAGGCCGTGCTCGAACGCCCGCAGGCTGCCCACGGGGAGCTTGTCGATGAACCCGCGCGTTCCGGCGTAGATGATGACGATCTGCTTCTCGACGGGGACGGGGACGTACTGGTTCTGCTTCAGGATCTCGACGAGGCGGACGCCGCGTTCGAGCTGATCGCGCGTGACCTTGTCGAGATCGCTCGCGAACTGCGCGAACGACGCCATCTCGCGGTACTGCGCGAGCTCGAGCTTCAGGCGGCCCGCGACCGCCTTCATCGCCTTCACCTGGGCGCTGCCGCCGACGCGGCTCACGCTGATGCCGACGTTGATGGCCGGGCGGACGCCGGAAAAGAAGAGGTCCGTCTCGAGGAAGATCTGGCCGTCGGTGATCGAGATGACGTTCGTCGGGATGTACGCGCTGACGTCGCCGGCCTGCGTTTCGATGATCGGGAGCGCGGTGAGCGAGCCGCCCGAGCGCGGGTTCTTCACGATGTGGTGGCTCTCGGCCTTGCCCTTCACTTCGTCCTCGGCGTGGTGCTTGCCGAGGTCGCCCTTGTGGACGGGAGCGTCGCCGCGCTTGTCCCACTCCGTGACGGCCTTGGGGACGACGACGAACTCCTCGGCCATCTTCGCGGCGCGCTCGAGGAGGCGCGAATGGATGTAGAAGACGTCGCCCGGATACGCCTCGCGGCCCGGCGGCCGGCGCAAGAGAAGCGAAAGCTGGCGGTAGGCGACGGCTTGCTTCGAGAGGTCGTCGTAGATGCAGAGCGCGTGGCGACCGCTGTCGCGGAAGTACTCGGCCATCGTGACGCCGGTGTACGGCGCGATGAACTGCAACGGCGCCATCTCGCTCGCACCGGCGACGACGATCGTCGTGTACTCCATCGCGCCGTGCTGCGTGAGCTTGTCGACCACGCTGACGACCGTCGACTGCTTCTGGCCGATCGCGACGTAGAAGCAGTACACGCCCTGGCCCTTCTGGTTCAGGATCGTGTCGAGCGCGACGGCGGTCTTGCCCGTCTGGCGGTCGCCGATGATGAGCTCGCGCTGCCCGCGCCCGATGGGGACCATGGCGTCGATCGCCTTGATGCCCGTCTGCAGCGGCTCGCGCACCGGCTGGCGCGCGAGGATGCCCGGCGCCTTCACTTCGACGCGGCGGCGGTGCGGCGTCTCGATCGGGCCTTTGCCGTCGATCGGCTGGCCGAGCGCGTTGACGACGCGCCCGACGAGCGCTTCGCCGACGGCGACGTCGAGGATGCGCCCCGTGCGCTTCACGAGCGAACCTTCCTTGACGTTCGTGACGTCGCCGAAGCACGCGGCCCCGACGTTGTCCGCCTCGAGGTTGAGCACGAGGCCCATCAGGTTGCCGGGGAACTCGAGCAGCTCGCCCGCCATCGCGCCGTCGAGGCCGTAGATGCGCGCGATGCCGTCACCGACGCTGAGCACAGTGCCCGTCTCCGTGGTCAGCGCGGCCTTCTCGTAGTTCTGGATCTGCTTCTTGATGATCGCGGAAATCTCTTCGGCACGGAGCTGCATCGTCGGTTCCTCTTCGTGGACTCTGAAAGGCGCGGGGACTGGCTGGGGTACGGGGGCGCGGGGCGCGGCGGTTCGGGGGCGTGCCTCGTGAAGGCGTCACGCGCTCGGCATGAGCGCGTCGCGGAGCGACTGCAGGCGCGTGCGCACGCTGCCGTCGAAGACGCGATCGCCGATGCGCGTGACGACGCCGGCGATGAGCGAAGGGTCCGTGCGCCGATCGACGACGACGCGCTTGCCCGTCATCTTCTCGAGCTCCGCCTGCAGGCGTGCGTAGTAATCGTCGGCGAGCGGCGTCGCGGTGGTCACCTCGGCGTGGACCAGGCCCTTGCGGGCGTCGGCCAGCTCGCGCAGCGCACGCGCGATGTACGGGAGCGTCTTCGTGCGGCGGCGGTCGACGAGGAGCCGCAGCGCGTTCTTCGTGGTCTGCCCGACGCCGCTCTGTTCTGCGACGTCGGCCATCACCTGCGTCTTCGCCGCGTGCGAGACGAGCGGGTTTTCCATCGCGTTCTGAAGGTCCGCGCTCTCGTCCCACGCGTGCGCGATCGTTTCGACCTCGCCGACGAGGCTGTCGAGCGTGCCTTGCTCGACGCCGATCTCGAGCAGCGCTTGCGCGTAGCGGCGCGCGACGATGGCGACGCTCACGACGCCACCCCCGACGAACCACCCGCGCGGCCGGGCGCCGCGAAGCCCTGCAGGTAACCCTCCGCGATGCGTCGCTGATCGTCGTCGTTCACGCGGTCTTTGAGCAGCGTCTCGGCGGCGGCGACGGCCGTGTCGACCGCCTCGCGCCACAAGTCGAGGCGTATTTGTTTCATCTCCTGTTCGACCATGAACTCGGCGTCCTTGCGCATGCGCTCCGCCTTCGCGTCCGCCTCTTTCACGATGCGCTCGCGTTCGGCCTCGCCCGCGCGGAGGAGCGAGTCCCGCGTGTCGCGCACTTCCTGCTCGAGCGTCGCGAGCTTTGCCTGGTACGTCTTGGCGCGCGCCTCGGCTTCGTGCTTCATCGCCTGCGCTTCGTCGATCTCCCGCGAGATCGCGTCGCGCCGGTTCTTCAAGCCGTCGGCGATCCCCTTCTTGCCGAGGTAGTAGTAGCCGGCCGCCAGGATCGCGAAGTTGATGATCATCGCGATGAACGGCGGATTCTTCGAGCCGAAGTCCGTCCAGTTGACGGGCCCGGGGCTCTCGCTCTCGGGTTCTTCGGCCGGCACGCTCTCTTCGGCGGCCGCTGGATGCGCGGAGGCAGCATGGGCCGGCGCATGCACGTGACCGGGCGCTGCGGACGCGGCGCCTTGCGCGGAGGCCGCGCCGTGCATGTGCATGTGATCGTGCGGCGGATTGGGGTTCGCTTCGTTGGCGTTTTGTGCCCAAGCCCAGAGCGACCAGGCCGTGACGAGCGTCATCACCGCCAGCGCGGCGCCACGAATGCCGAAGACCCCACCGATCGCGCGCTTCACGATTGCACCTTCCGTCCGAGGACACGCTCCACGAGCTCCTCCGCGAGCTTCGGCGCGTCGGCTTTCAACGACGCGCGGGCGCGCTGGGCCTCGGCTTGCGCCGTCTTCTTGCCGTCCTCGAGCACCTTCGTCGTGGACGTGCGCACCGCCGCGAGAATCTCGGCCTCGCGCTTCAGGCCTTCGGCGCGCACTCTCTCCCGCTCCACGTTCGCCGCCGCGCGGGCCTTCGCCATGGCCGCTTCGTATTCGGCCAGCGCCGTCGCCGACTTTTCGTCCATTTTTCGGGCCTGCGCCTTCGCCCCGTCCGTCAGCTTTTCGCGCTCTTCGAAGAGCTTCAGCATCGGGTCGAACAGAAGCGGCTTCAGGATCAGCGTGAGCGCCACGAACAGAACGAGCTGGATGAGAAACGTCGCGTCGAAATCGACGTCGATCGCCTGCGGCTTGAAGGTGCCGGCCGCGAGAATCCCGTCATCGATGGAGGCGAAAAGCATGCGTCTCCGCAGAGCATTGGTAGGGGAAAAACCGCTGCGCCAGTTAGCATTGCACCGCCCCAGTGTCTATCGATCCCCCCTCCCCGGCCCTTCGAAAGACCCGGTGGTCCGATTTCGGTGCGCCGCCGGGATACGTCGGGCAGGTTGGGCTGGCCGGCGCGGGCGGCCCGGTGGCGCCCGCGCGCGGGCATCTCCGGGCGCTGACGGGGCTCCGCTTCGTCGCGGCGGTCCACGTGCTCTCGTATCACACGACTTCCTGGTCGGGTTGGAGTGCCGGTGCGGTTCGCAACATCGTCGGCGCCGGGTACGTGGCGGTCGCGTTCTTCTTCGTGCTCTCGGGCTTCATTTTGGCCTATGTCCACGCTCCGCCGGAAGGCCCGGGCGGCGCGCGCGAGCGGGGCGGCGAGGGGCGCCAGCCGCGTGGCCCGTGGACGAACACGCGGCCGGCCGATTTCTATGCGCGACGGTTCGCGCGCATCTATCCGGCGTACATCTTCGCCTTGGCGCTCATCGCGCCGACGTTCCTCTGGCACACGTTCCGGACGGTCGGGCTCGCGGAGCTCGCGCGCCAGGCGTTTCCCGTCCTGCTTCTCGTGCAGGCGTTCATCCCCTCGGCCGCGTTGGCGTGGAATCCGCCGGCGTGGTCGCTCTCCGCGGAGGCGTTTTTCTATCTCCTGTTTCCTTTCGTCGCGCCGCGCCTCGTGGGCCTCGGCCGCAAGGCGGTGGTCGCCGCCTTCGTGGGGGTCTACGCACTCTCTTTCCTGGCGCCGCTCTCGTATCTGTGGCTCGCTCCGGACGGGTCCGGTCCTGCGACGCATGCCACGTACACGTTTTGGCTGAACGTGTTGCGTTACGATCCGATCGTTCGCTTGCCCGAGTTTCTGCTGGGCATTCTCCTCGGCCGCTTGTACCTCGGCGCCGAGTGGCCCCCGTCGGTGCGGCTCCGGCTCGGTTCGCCGGCCGGGGCCACGGCGCTCTCCGCGGGGGTCTCTGCGCTGG
>DATHQY010000487.1:0-19400 GCA_035482215.1 Polyangiaceae bacterium
GTCCACGTCCGGGCCGGCTGGGGCTGGCTCCGGAGCGCAAGGCGGTGCGACGGCGGCGGCCGGAACGACGGGAAGTGCCGGCACCGCTGGAATGAGCGGAGCGACCGGAGCCATCGGAACCGCGGGAGCCACGGCGGCGACCGGCGCGGCTGGGGCGGCGGGTACAACGGAGCCGCGAGACGCCGCGACGCCGGACGCGACGCCGGACGCGACGACCGTGCCGCCCGATGCCGGGGCGCCGCCGGACGCCGGCGATCTCGCGAAGCTGAGCTTCTTCTACCTCGACGTCACGGGCGGTCGCGTGCTCACGGCCAACGCGCTTCAGCCGGCGGCGCAGGTTCTCGTCGCCTCCGCGGGCCAGGGCCCGGACGGCGTGGCCGTCGACGTGGCGGGAGGGCACATTTATTGGACGCTCATGGGCAATCCGTCCGCGAACGACGGGGAGGTCATGCGATCCAATCTCGACGGGTCCAACGTGACTACCCTGGTCCCCTCCGGGGGCACGTACACCCCGAAGCAGATGAAACTCGATCTCGCGGGGAGCAAGATGTACTGGTCGGACCGCGAAGGGATGCGCGTCATGCGCGCGAACCTCGACGGATCGGACGTCGAAGCGCTCGTGACCACGGGCCAGACCGACGCGGACCGGATGGATGAATCGCGCTGGTGCGTCGGCGTCGCGCTCGATCTCGCCGGCGGGTACCTCTATTGGTCGCAAAAAGGGCCGACGGACGGGGGCGTGGGGACACTCCGGCGCGCGCACATCGAAATCCCCGCCGGCCAGACCTCCGTGAATCGCACCGATATCGAAGTGCTCTACGACAAGCTGCCGGAGCCGATCGACATCGACGTCGACCTCGGGGCCGGCGAGATCTACTGGACCGATCGCGCCGAGAACTCCGTGAGCCGCGCTTCGATCACGATCCCCGCCGGCGTCACCGCCGCGACCCGCACCGATCGGCAGATCCTCGTGATGAACGTGGCCACCGCCATCGGCGTCGCGCTCGATCTCGCGCGCGGCAAGGTTTACTACACGTCCGGCGCGAACGGCCCGATCGGCCGCGCGAACCTCGACGGCACGGGCAACGAGACGCTCATTCCGATGGCGGGCAACCTTACGGGAATCGCGCTCGGGCAGATGCCGTGAGGCTGGTTCGGTGACGCGAGCCCGCGCCGTGCCTACGTCAGCGCCATCACTTTCGTCTCGAGAGCCTGGCCCTTCGCGACGCCGCTGATGCGGACCTGATGGGTCAGGAGCAACTGCAGCACCTGGCCGATCACCGCCTCGGCGTCCGTCTCGCCCTTCTTGAACGATACGACGAGCTCCAGCGCGTCTTCATCCAGATGCGCGGTCTTCACGTGCGGCAGCTCGCGGATCGCCTGCACCTGCACCTGGCCGGGCTTTGCTCCGGCGCGCGTGCCCGGCGCCACCTTCACGTGCACTTCTTCGTTCGAGGCAGTGAGCTCGGCCATCGACGCGTGCGCGACGAGCTTGCCCCGGTCGAGGATCGCCGCGGCGTCGCAGACTTCTTCGAGCTCCTGCAGATTGTGGCTCGAGATCACGATCGCGAGGCGGCCCTTGCGCGCGAGGATGATGCGCCGCACTTCCCACGCGACGCGCGGATCGAGGCCGGCGGTCGGCTCGTCGAGCAACACGACTTCGGGATCGCCGAGGAACGCCTGGGCGAGCGCCACGCGCTTCGCCATCCCGTGCGACAAGCTCCCGCAGCGCTGGGACCACCACTCCCGGCCGTTCACTTCGTCGAGCGCGTCGCGGGCGGCTCCCTCGGCCTTGGACTTGGGTATGTCTTGCAAGCGCGCCATGTGGACGAGGAATTCGCCCACGGTGTCGGACGCGGGCAGCAGCGCGTCCTGCGGGAGGACGCCGAGCCGCGCGCGGAGCGCATCGACGGCCGTCGGCGGATGCCCGAGAACTTCGACCGTGCCTTCGCTCGGCTTCAGGTAACCGGCGAGGAGCGAGAAGGTCGTCGTCTTGCCCGCGCCGTTCGGCCCGATGAGACCGAAGACTTCGCCCGGCGCAATCTCGAACGAGACGCCGTCGACGGCGGTCTTCATGCCGAATCGCTTCGTGAGGCCTTTGATGCGCACGGCCGGCTCGGTGGCGACGACCATCGATCAGATGTCTCTTCGCTGGAAGAGGACCGTGCCCGCCGCAGTGGCGACGAGCGCAATCCCGAGCGTCGCTCCGATGCCGGCGGTAAGTTGCACGGCGTTCGTCGACAGAAGATACGAATCGTAGAAGTTCGGGTAGGCGTACGCGAGCGCGTCGATGTTCGAGAACCCGGCGACCACGCGGAGAAACCAGAGACCGAAGAACGCGGCGAAGATCGCGAGAAGCGAGAGCATGGGCGTTTTGAACTGCGCGCCCACGAGCGTCGCGATCCCGCACCACGCCGCAGTCACCGGCAGGAGCACGAGAAAGTAGCGAGGGCCCCAGGTGAAGACCGCTCCCGCGTCGAAGTGCCCAACGACGAGCGTGACGCCCCATACGATGACGTTCATCGTGAGCAGCACCGCCAGCACGCTGAGCCACCCCGCGAGGTACTTGCCGAGGATGTACGAGCTGCGCCGGACCCGCACCGTCCAGAAGCGCACGCTCCGATGCGAAAGCTCGCCCGAAACGGCGTCGAAGTTCATCAGCGCGACGAGCAGCGGCGCGAGCCACAAGGCGCCCTCGAGCATCATCCACAGCGGGTAGGGGCTCGCGGCGATGGCGTGGCCCGTATCCCCATAGAGGCCCTGGAAAAACTGATCGCGCGCCTGTGCCTGGAGTTCGACCGGCACTTTTTCGGCCTGCAACCGATCGAGCCACGCGATGAGCATCGAGACGCCGGTTCCACCCGCCACGCTGAGGCCGGCCAGAATGCCGCCCTTCGCGCTTCGGAACGTTCGGCGAAGCTCGCGCCTCGTGATGAGCTCGACTTCCGAAAAAGGGCTCACGCGGTTGGCCTCGGGGCGGCCAGAGGAGGAAAGGCCCTGCCACACGCTTCCACGCTACCGTTGCTCCCTTCCGGGCCTGGCGGGGTTCACGTTTCCGCGTCGGCAGGGCCACACGCGCCTTGGCGACGACAGGTGCATACTCCGGCGCTCGCCGTTCGTCGAGCGCTAAACCCGCGCACGGACACGGGAGCGAAGAATCCCCTGGCGAGGATCGGGAGTTTCCGGTAATCGAATGGGTAAGGAAGGGCCGCCGGCACCATACGCCGTCCGCACCGTCCAAAGGTTTGTTTCCAGTCCGGCGCCTCGTTCACGTTTGCCGCGGCCCGGGCTTCGAAGTTACTTCAGTCGCCGGGCGCCGCGCGTCATTCACGTCGGCGGGGCCATGGCGGCGCCCAAGGCACCCAGTTGCTCCGTTTCGGCTCGAGCGCGCCACATAGGCCACCCCCAGCGAATGTCGTGACGAAGACCCTCGCCCGTATTTCTTTGGGGGTTGTCGCGATGCCATCGTGGATGGAACCGTCCGGCGGCGTGCGCAATCCGCGAGCGGCGTGGGGTCTTGGGCGGGAAAGCTCGCCTCCGAATGGCCAAGAATATCCTCGTTATTTCATGCGATGTCACCGAGACTCGCGTCGCCCTGATCGAGAACGGCATCATTGCCGAGCTCCACATTGAACGGCGCGGCTCCCAGCCCCGCGGCGGGACCGTAGGCGATATCTATCTGGGCAAAGTGACCCGTGTTCTTCCGGGTCTGCAAGCCGCGTTCGTCGACATCGGGCTCGAACGCGCAGCGTTCTTGCACGTCGAAGACCTGATTCGCCCGGACGACTTCGAGGCCTATCTGGCCGGAGGCCGCAAGCACGCGAGCGGCGGCGGCGGCGGCAACGGGCAGTCCCACGACGCAGGCGAAGGCATGGATCTCGCCGCCGCCGAGGCCGAGGAGGCCGGCGCGGGCGACGCCGCCGCCGCGAGCGGCGAACCCGGGGATCACGCCGAGGACGCGCGCGCCGCGATCGAAGCCGCGGCACACGAAGCGGTGGAAGCCGAGTCCGCAGGAGATGTGGAGCCTTCCGAAGCGGACGCCGTAGCGGTCGCGGAAGCGTTCGAGGAGGCCGCGGCCGAAGACCCGGACGCCGAAGACGCAGAGGCCGAGGACGCCGAGACCGAAGACCCGGACGCCGAAGACGCAGAGGCCGAGGCCGGAGCGCCGCGCGAAGAGGTGGCGCACGCCGACGCGGAAACGCACGACCGCGCCACGGTGGAAGTCGAAGCGCCGGACGATTGGGACGACGCGGCGGACGAAGGTTCGGCGCAGGCGGGGGCCGGAGAAGGCACGAGCGCGCAGGCGGAAGAGGACAAACCCACGCGCCCCCAAGTCGAGGACCCGGAGAGCGACCGACCGCCGCCCATGCCCGTGAAGGCCGCAGCCATGGCGGGCGGTGGCGATGATCTGGACGACCTGCTCGACAACCCGAATCTACCGGGCTTCACGATCAGCGATCCGGGCGCGCCGGCGCCGATGCCGCGGGCTCCCGCGCCTCGCCTCGAAGGCGCGCGCGACGGCCGTGGCGGCGGCGGGCGTGGCAGGCGCCGCGGCCGCGTGCGTGGGCGCGGAGGGCGCGAGCCGGCGCCGCGCGACAGCGGGCCGCAGCGCCGCGAGACGCGCGACGCAGGGCACCGTGACGGACAGCGCGACCATCGCTCGCGGAGCGGGCCGGCGGCCGGGCGCTTGTCGAAGTCGACGCCGATCCGCGACGTCGTCAAAGAGGGCCAGGAGATCATCGTCCAGATCACGAAAGAGCCCATCGGCACGAAAGGCGCGCGCTGCTCGAGCCACGTGTCCTTGCCGGGCCGTTACGTCGTGTACTTGCCGACGCTCGACCATGTCGGCGTGAGCAAGCGCATCGGCAGCGAAAAAGAGCGCGCGCGCCTGCGCGAGACGATCGAGAGCATGAAGCCGCCGAGCGGAGGCCTCATCGTCCGCACCGTCGCCGAAGGGCTCACGAAGAAGCAGCTGAAACAGGACGTCGGCTACCTCGTGCATCTCTGGGGCGAGGTCGCGAAGAAGCACGAGGACGCGAAAGCGCCCGCCCTGCTCGTGAGCGAGCTCGACATCGTACTGAAGACGGCGCGTGATCTGTTCACGGACGACGTGGACGAAATCGTCATCGACGACCGCGCGCAGTACGAGCGCCTGAGCCGCTTCGTCGAGATGTTCATGCCCGAACGGGCGAAGGAAATCGTCCACTACAGCGACGACGAGCCGATCTTCGACGCGTACGGCATCGAGGACGAGATCGCCCGTGCGCTGTCGCGCAAAGTCCCGCTTCCGAGCGGCGGCTACCTCATCATCGACGAGGCGGAAGCGCTGACCGCGATCGACGTGAACACCGGGAGGTTCGTCGGCAAGGGCAGCAAGGACATGGAAGAGACGATCCTCAAGACGAACCTCGAGGCCGTGCAGGAGATCGCGTACCAGCTGCGGTTCCGCAACATCGGGGGCCTCATCATTCTGGACCTCATCGACATGGAAAAGCTTTCGAACCGCGAAAAGGTCCGGAAGACGCTCGACGAGATTCTCCAGAAGGACAAGGCGAAGACGACGCTCAATCGCATCTCCGAGCTCGGGCTCATCGAGATGACGCGCAAGCGGACGCGCGAAAGCCTCGGGCGCCTCTTGCACGAGCCGTGCTTCTACTGCGACGGCACCGGGCACCTGCAGTCGAAAGAAACGATCGCGTACGACATTTTGCGGGAAATCCGGCGCAAGCGGCAGGACCTGCCCGGCTACTCGATCCTCGTCAACTGCCACCCGGCCGTGGCGGATTTGCTTACCGGCACCGAGCGCAGCGCTTTGCAGGATGCGGAGAGCCGCTACATGCGGCGCATCCAAATCAACGCGCGCACCGAGTATCATCTCGAGCAGTTCGATTTGTCCGGACGCTAGCGCCGGGGGCGGGCGGCGCGGCCAGAAGAGCGAGGCGAGAAGATCATGGACGACGCGGAAAAACGATCGGGCGAGCGCGTCACGATCAACAAAGAGTTCGAGTCGTTCGACGCTTTCATCCAGGAATACGTCACGAACATTTCGCGAACCGGCGTCTTCATCAAGACGCAGCAGCCGCTCGCCATCGGTACGCGCGTCAATCTGCGCTTCACGGTCATCATGGACGACATCGAGTCGATCGAAGGCGTCGGCGAAGTCGTGCGCGTCGAAAAGGACCCGTCGGGCATGGGCGTCGTCTTCCGCGAACTATCGACCTATTCGAAAGACTTGATCGAGAAGCTGCTCGTATCGCGGTGAGCGCCGCCGCGCTCCAAGTCCTTCGGAGGAGGGCCCCGACCTCGAGTCCGGTTGACACGGCGGGCCGGCGCGGCATTCCATGCGTGAAACGACAGCTCGTACTCCACAAAGGATGATGCCCATGGCGTTCACGCTTCCGCCCCTGCCCTACGACAAGAACGCGCTCGCGCCGCACATCAGCGGCGAGACGCTCGATTACCACTACGGAAAGCACCATCAGGCGTACGTCACGAACCTGAACAAGCTCGTCGAAGGAAAGCCCGAAGCGAGCAAGAGCCTCGAGGACATCATTCTCGCGAGCGACGGCGGCGTGTTCAACAACGCGGCCCAGATCTGGAATCATACGTTCTACTGGCAGTCGATGAAGCCGAACGGCGGCGGCCAGCCTACGGGCGACCTCGCCGACGCGATCAACCGCGACTTCGGGTCGTTCGACAAGTTCGCCGAAGAGTTCACCGCCGCCGCGACGACGCAGTTCGGCTCCGGCTGGGCGTGGCTCGTTCTCGGCAAGGACAAGAAGCTCGCCGTGACCAAGACGCCGAACGCCGACTTGCCGCTGAAGCATGGCCAGAAGGCGCTGCTCACGATCGACGTCTGGGAGCACGCCTATTACATCGATTTTCGTAACCAGCGCCCGAAGTACATCGAGACGTTCTTGAAGCATCTCGCCAACTGGGACTTCGCGCTCGCGAACCTGCGCGGATGACCCCAGCTTTGGTCGCATCCGTCGTTTGAACGCTCCGTTCGAACGCCTCGTGCTCCAAGGCAACTTCGTCACAAAGTCCGCGACAGCTCGCGGATCGGCTCGGGCTTCGCCGCGTCTTCGAACAACAGGGGGAGGTGGGACGTAGGCGCGCGAAGCTCGCGGCCGAGGCGATCGATGCTCTCGCGCTGGAGCCTCTCGCGCGTCGCCCGGTCGCGCCCCGCGGCGAGCGCGGCGTCGCCCGGGCCCGCCACGGGCAAGGCGCCCAGCCCTTCGAGGCGGGCGGCTTCGTCCGCCGTGAAGAGCGCCGGGAGGACGGCGTTGACGAACACCTGGCCGATGGGCATGCGCATCTCGCCGAGCGCGTGCGACAGATCGATCGTCTCGGTCACCGGCATCTCCTCCGGCAGCGTGACGAGCACAATTGCGCATGCCACGGGGTCGCGAAAGAGCGCCAGCGCCCGCTCGGCGTCGCGCCGGAGAATCCCGGCCGGCACCGTCTCCAGGATGACCATCGGCACGCGCAACATGTCGAGCCCGTGCCCCGTGGCCGGCGCGTCGAGAATCACGGCGTCGTACTTGAATCGGCCGTCGGGCAGCGTTTCGGTCGTGTGCCACCAGGCCTTGCCGAGCATCGACCACTCCTGCATGCCGGGCACGGCGCGAAGGAATGTCCGCAGGTACTTGTTGTCGAAGAGGGTCTTCGAGAGGAGGCGGCTCCGCAGCACGAGCGTGCCGTATTCTTCGATCGCCTTCTCGGGCAGCATGTTCACGGCCCAGATGTTGTCTTTGACGGCGACGACGTCGGCTCCGATCGGGGGCACGCCGAGCATCGTGCTGAGGCGCTCCTTGGCGTTGCACATCGCGACGAGGACGCGCTTGCCCCGGCCGGCGAGCGCGACCGCCTGGGCCGCGCACACCGTCGTCTTGCCCACGCCCCCCTTGCCGGTCACCAAAACGAAGCGCTTACCGTCGAGCAGAGGCATGCCGTAACGAAGCGCACCCATAGCACCGGCCTCGCAAGTCACCAGCCGGCGGGCTCGCGCCGAGGCCGATCGCGTCCCGCGCGCTCCGCCTCGCCCGGCTTCGGCCGGCCGGGCCCCGCTCGGCTCGGCGAGACGCGGGCCGGGCGCTAGGCTCACGAGCCCGCGTTTTCGATCCGCCAAGAATGGCCCCTCTACGCATCATTCCCCTGGGTGGCCTCGGCGAGATCGGCATGAACTGCCTGGCGCTCGAGCAGCGCGGCGAAGCGCTTCTCGTCGATTGCGGCGTGACGTTCGACGGGCGGGGTCTCGGCGTCGACGTGGTCCACGCCGACTTCGCCGCGCTCGAGAACCTGCGCATCGCAGGGCTCTTCGTGACGCACGGCCACGAAGACCATATCGGCGCGATCCCGTACCTCTTGCGGCGGTTCGACGTGCCCGTCTACGGCCCGCGCTATGCGCTCGGCCTCGTGCGCGAGCGCGCCGCGGAGCACGAGATCCTCCAGCATGCCGATCTCCGGCCGGTGGCCCCGCGGCAGGTGACGCGCGTCGGGTCGTTCGAGGTGGAGCCCATTCGCGTGACGCACTCCATCGCCGACGCAACGGCGCTCGCGATCCGCACCGACGCGGGCCTCGTCGTCCACACGGGGGACTTCAAGTTCGACGACGCACCGCCCGACCGCGAGGCCTTCGACGAAGAGCGGTTCGGCGAGATCGCCGAGGAGGGCGTGCGGCTCTTGATGAGCGACTCCACGAACGTCGACGCAGCCGGGCCGACCGGCAGCGAAGACCGCGTCCGAACCACCCTCGAAGCGATGATCGGCGCGGCCGAGCGCGCGGTCGTCGCCACGGTATTCGCCTCGAACGTCCATCGCCTGCGGATGCTCGGCGACATCGCGCGAAAGACGGGGCGCAAGATCGTGCTTCTCGGGCGGAGCGTCGGCACGCACGCGCGCGTGGCCCGCGCAACGGCGCGCGCGACCGGACCGGAGGCGGGCGCGCCCTACCTCGAGTGGCCGGCGGAGCTCGTGTGGCCGGAGGCGCGCCTTCGTGAGCTGCCGCGAAATGGGGTCCTCGTGATCGCGACGGGCTCTCAGGGGGAGGCGCCCGCGGCCCTGGCGCGCCTCGCGCGGGGCGAACACGCGTCTTTCGAGCTCGCCGCGGGGGATCTCGTCGTCATGTCGAGCCGGGTCATCCCGGGCAACGAGGACGACGTGATGCGCGTCATGGCCGACCTCCTGCGGCGAGGCGTGACGGTCCGAAGCTGGTGGTCCGATCGCTCCGTGCACGTCAGCGGGCACGCCCATCGCGAAGAGCAGAAGCGCATGATCGGCCTCGTAAAACCCCAGGCGTTCGTCCCCGTGCACGGCACGCTGCATCATCTCTTGCGCCACGCCGACCTCGCACGCGAGGCTGGCGTGAGGGACGTGTGTGTGCTCGAAAACGGAGACGTGGGAGAGCTCGACGATTCGGGGCTTCGAAAAGCCGGGCGCGTGCGTTCAGGACGGGTGCACGTGTTCGGGCGGCGAGTCGTCCCCGATCGAGTCCTCGACGAGCGAACCGCCGTCGCCGCGCGCGGCTTCGTGCACCTCACCGTGGTGCTCGACGAACAGGGGCGGCTTGCGCGCGACATCGCGTTCACGTCGCGCGGCGTACTCGACGGCACGAACGACAGAGGCCTGATCGAGGCCGCGCTGGACGAGGCGCGCGCCGCGCTGGCCGGCTGGCGCGATCCCAAGGACGAAGAGGTCGAAGAGAGCGTCAACCAGGCGGTGCGCCGCGCGCTCGGCCGCGTGCTCGGTTTTCGGCCGGTGACCGAGACGACGCTCGTGCGGCTCGGCCGGCCCGGCTCGGCAGGCGCGCCCCGAGGGCGATCATGAACGACGTCAACCTGGTCAAGGCCGCGGAGATCACGCCCGCCGAGCCGGCACCGGCCCCCCCTCCGCGAGAGACGATCGGGCCGTTCTTGACGGCGAAGCTCGGGGCTCTCCGGGAACGGCTGGCGGGAATCAAGCCGCGCCTTCTCGCGTCGGGGGACGCGGAAGCGGTGCATGATTTGCGCGTCGGGCTCCGGCGCGCGCGGACGGTGCTCGCCGTCGGGCGGCCCGTGTTCGGGCGGCACTACGCCGACCAGGTTCGCGCCGCATTCCGCGAGGTGCACCAGGCGACGGGGGCGCTCCGCGACGAGGAAGTTCTCCTCGAGCTCATCGCAGCCCTCGACGCAGGCCCGGAATGGCCGGAGGTGCACGTCTGGCTCGACATTCGCCGTCGCCGCGAGCGTTCGCTGCGCGCGCGCTTGCGCCGCATGGTGCAAGCCGGCGCGCTCGACTCGGGGCTTCGATTGCTGGATGCGCTCCTGCTTTTCCAGGTCAAGCCGTCGCGTGATCGGCGCCTCACGAAGTTCGCGCGGCGTGCGATCGACGAGGCGAAGCGCAAAGTCGAACGCGGCAAGGCGATCGCCGAAGAAGCCCCGGAGACGCTGCACGAGCTCCGCGTTCTCTACAAGGGCCTGCGCTACACCGCGGAGACCTTCGCCGAAGCGCACGGCATGGAAGAAGCGGCGGCCGGGGTCGCGCGAAGTGCGTCGCGCTTTCAGAGCTTGCTCGGAAAAGTCCACGACGCCGAAGTCGCCGACGGCGCCGTCCGGCGATCGCGCGGCCTCTCCGACGCGACGCGCGCCACGCTCTTGCGCCAGCTCGCGCTGTCTCGCGAGACACGCCTTCAGGCCTACGACCGGGCGCGCGGCGCATCCGACGTGCGGACCGCGCCGCGGCCGCTGCTGGCGGCGGCAGCAAGCCCCGGCAGCAGCGGAAGCGCCGGCGAGAGCCCGCTTCGCAAAGCGTAGCAGCGGTCTCGCGCCAGGCTGCCCCCGCCGTCCGCGGCCGGCGAGCGATCACTCCGTCGGAACGGTCTCGCTCCGGAAAATCTCGACGCGCGTCAGCACGACGTCCTTCGCGGGTCGATCGCCGGGCCCCGTCTGCACGCGCGCGATCTGCTTGACGACGGGCAGGCCGGCGATCGCGGTGCCGAACACCGAGTGGCGATTGTCGAGGTGGGGCGTCGCCCGCTCGGTGATGAAAAACTGCGATCCGTTCGTCGCCGGGCCGGAGTTCGCCATCGAGAGGACGCCCGGACCGGAATGCCGGAGCTCGGGGTGAAATTCGTCCTCGAACTTGTATCCGGGGCCTCCCGTACCGCGGCCGAGGGGGTCGCCGCCCTGGATCATGAAGTCCGGGATGACGCGGTGAAAAATCGTCCCGTCGTACAAGGGAACGCCTTTTTGCGCCTCCCGCGTTCCGGGGTGCACCCATTCCTGGGTCCCCGTGGCAAGGCCCACGAAGTTTTTTACGGTCTTCGGAGCACGCTGTTCCTCCAGGCGGAGGACGATATTGCCCGCCGTCGTGACGAACCGAGCATAGAGCTGACCGGTGCCGGGGGCTTGAATTTCAGGGAACGAGGCGTTCGGCATGGCCGCGAGGCTACCTGACGGTTGCGGCTCAGAGAAGCGCATGTTCCCGAGCCGGGCCGCGTTAGTTCGCTTGACCCCCGTGAGCGGGCGTAGATACTCGATGGTCGCGGAAGTTCGCGGCAAACGTGCGCGGCCAGCGGAGGGACGAAGTGATCACCTGTCCGAAGTGCTCGAAGGACAACCAAGACCACTACAAATTTTGTCTCGGATGCGGCGCGGAGCTCCCGCGCGATGCAGCGCCAAAGCCCTTCTCGCCCCAGACGCCTCCGCAAGGAATCCGCGCGGCCGGCGCGCCCGCTGCTGGCGGGGGCGCGGCGCCATCCCCGGCTGTCGCGCAGTTCGGCGGCACCGTTGCGATCAACCCGAGCGGCTCGCCGCCTCGGCCCGCGGCGCCGGCGGCTCCGGTCGCCGCAGCGCCGGCCCCCGCCGCGGTTCCCGCAGGCGTCCCGGCCGGCCCTCCCGCAGGCGTGGGTGCGCCGGCTGCCGCCCCTGCCCCGGGAGGAGCCGCGGCAAGCACAGGTACGGTCATCTGCCCGCAGTGCGGCCATACGAACTCGCCGTCCAACCTGTTCTGCGGCTCGTGCGGCTTTCGCCTCGGGGGCATGGCACCTCGCCCTGCCGCCCCTGCGCCCGCAGCGGCCCCCGAAGCCGCGGTCGGCAGCCTCGTGCTGACGGCGCTCCGCGCCGACGGAAGCGAAGCGGGCACGTACCAGATTCCGGGCATCAACGGCCAGATCGGCCGCGAGACGGGGAGCATCTTCGCGGGTGACAGTTACCTGTCGCCCCGGCACGCGTCGTTCAAGGCCGCGGGCCCGGGCCGCGCCGTCGTGAAGGACGAAGGCTCGCTCAACGGCGTCTACAAGAAGCTCGGAAGGGACTTGCCCGTCGAGCTCAAGCCGAACGACATCTTCCGCATCGGTCAGGAGATTCTGAAATTCGAGCTCTTCGCCATCCAGGCGCCGAGCGCGGACGGCATCGAACGGCTCGGCGCGCCGGCGAAGGGCTATGTCGGTCGAATCGCGCTCGTGATCGGGCGCGACGAGACGGGCAACGCGTTCCCGATTCCGGAGATCGGCGTTCATCTCGGGCGCGAGCGCGGCGACATCCTGTTTCCCGAAGACGGGTACGTGTCGGGTCTGCACTGCCGTCTGAGCTGGGATGGGCAGCGTCTCTTCCTGACGGATCTGGGCAGCTCGAACGGCACATTTTTGCGGCTCACCGCCGAAACGGAGATCCGGGGCGGCGACGTGCTGTTGATGGGTCAACAGCTCTTTCGCATCGCCGTCTGAGGGGACGGCTCGACGCCATGAGCCCTCCGAGGACCATTCGCGTCGTCGCAGCCGTGCTGGAGAAGGACGGGCGCTACCTCATTACGCAGCGCCGGACGACCGCGGTCCTCCCGCTCCTCTGGGAGTTTCCAGGCGGCCGTGTCGAAGACGGCGAGTCGGACGCGGAAGCGCTGAAGCGTGAGATGCATCACAGGCTCGGCGCCCAGGTCACGGTGGGCAAGCTCATCTCCTTCGCGAGCCATCCCTACGAGCACTACGTGGTGGATCTCTTTCTGTACGAGTGCGTTCTCCTGGGAGCGACGCTCGATGCGCGCAACGTTCACGCCTACCAGTGGGTGACGAGCGCCGAGTTCGACAAATACCCGTTCACGCCCGCCGACGAAGCGTCGATGAACAAGCTCCTCGGCGTGCGCGGCTGACGCCGCCTCGCCGCCGTGAGAGCACGGCGGCGCCTAGGGAGCGGCGCCGGCGGCCCACAGCGCGTAGACGGCGCCCCAGGCCATCGCGAGGAGGATCGCGAAGAGCCCGAGGGTCGCACCCTCGAGCCTCCGCAACGCGGCGCGGCTCGAGACGACGCCCCACCCCATGCAGAACGTCTGCACGCCGTTCGCGAGGTGGTAGGCCACGCCGAGGGTGCCGAGCACGTAGACGAGGAGCGTCGGCCCGTGAAAGTGCATCTCCTGCGCGATGTCGGCGAAGGGCTCGGCATGCCCTTCGACGAGACGCGGTTTGAGGAGCGCGAGCCACAGATGCGCGCCGAGAAAGAAGAGGACGCCGATCGCGCTGAGCCGCTGGAGCGCGTACTTCAGGTTGGCGTAGAAGCCGTACCGGAGGTTGTTCGGGCGCGACGTCGCAAGGCGCCCGATCCCCCAGATGACATGCAGCGCGAGGGGCAGCAGGACAATCACGGCCGTCACCGCCTGGGCGAACGGATGCGGATACGCGGTGACCGCCTTCTGCCACGCCTCGGCCCCTTCGAACGCGGCGAGGTTGTTCCAGAGGTGAACGATTGTCCACACGCCGAGCGGCGCAATTGCGAGGCCGGAGGCGAGGCGTGCGCGCAGAAAGTCGGCCCGAGCGACCCGCGGATCGTTGGCCTTTCGGAGTTCGAGCGAGGTGGGAGCCGTGGCCTGTGCCATCGGAGGCATGCTGTAGGCCCTTGTGACTTCCGTTACAAGGTTCTGGCACGATAAGCCGGTGGGGATGGGGGCTTCCTTCGCACAGACCCGCTTGGCCGGCGTGATCCGCGCTGCGATCGCCCTCCGCACGGCCGGCGCGGTCGGTACCGCCGGCCTACTGGGCGGCGCGCTGGCGCCGCGATCCGCGAGCGCCGCGCCCAGCCCGGCCGTCGTCGAGCCTCACGACCAGGTGCACGGCACGCAGGTGCTCGAGGCAACGGTGGCGGGGTCCGGCGGCGATTGGCCGAACGTCCGATGGGACGCGCTGGCGAGCCTCGTGCTCGAGCCCGGCCAGTACGAAGTGCGTTTCGATGCGACGGCCGGACCGGAGACGGCGCTCGCGATTCCGTGGTGCGCGGGCCGCGCGGGCATTGCGATCGACGGCGCTTCGGTCCCGGCGCCGAGCGGACCGTGGATCGGCCCCGTTCGCGAAGGCCATCACGACGTGGTCTTGCGGCTCCGGGTGAGCCCGTACGAGCGGCGCATCGCCTGCGGCGAGCCGCCCGAGGTCGGGCCCGCCGCGCGCACGATCGAGGGTCTCGATCGGCTGCGCTTCGCGAGCCCCGTGGCCGCGCGCGGCGGCGGAGAGGCCCTCGTATTCATTCCCCCGGGGCACGACGTACGGCGCCCGGGGGCGCTGCTCGTCGGGCTGCACCCCTGGAACGGATCGATGTGGACGTACGCGAGCTACGACGGGCTCTTCGAAAGCGCGCGCGCGAACGACGTCGTCCTGCTCATGCCGAGCGGCCTCGGGAACTCGCTCTACACGGCGGACGCGGAGGACGAGGTGCTGCGTGCGATCGATGCGCTCGAGGGGCAGGTCGCCATCGACGCGTCGCGCGTCTCGATCTGGGGCGCGTCGATGGGCGGCGCCGGCGCGACGACGATCGCGTTCCACCACCCCGATCGCTTTGCGGCCGTGACGAGCTTTTTCGGCGATTCGCAATACGACCTGTCGACCTACGTGCACGCCATTTTGCCCGACGAAGCGGCGGCGCACCGCGTGAACGCGCTCGACATCGCGGACAACGCGCGCTGGCTGTCGGTCTGGTTGGTACACGGCGAGAGCGACCGTACGTCGCCGATCCGGCAGAGCGCGGTCCTCGCTTCCGCGCTCTCGCAACGGGGCTTCGACGTGCGCTTCGATCGCGTCCCCGGTGCGGCCCACGCGGGCTCGCTCGTGGCGCGCTTCGTCGGCGAAATCGTGGCGCGCGCGGCGGCCGCGCGCATCCCGTCCGTCGCGCGCGTGACGTACCGCAGCGTGCGGGCGGGCGACGTGGCCGCGTATGGCGTCCGGTTCGTGAAGAAGAACCCGCGCGGAGACGCGTACGTCGACGTCGAGCGACGAAGCGACGGCGTGCACGTGCTCGCCGCGGACGGGGTGCTCGCGATCCGGCTCGCGCCCGGCGCGTTGGGGACGCCGCGCGACGCGCCTCCGCCTCTCGTCGTGGATGCCTCCGTGCAAGGAGCCGGCGCAATCGTCGTGCGCTGGGACGCACCATGAGCGAGCCGCCGGTCGCGGACGCGTCTCCGGACGGGCTTCCGGTCGAACCGCTCCGACCCCGGAGCCTGCCGCCGTGGATTCACCTGCTCGTCGCCGCGGCAGCGGTCCTGGCGGTGGCCTTCGGGCTGCGCTTCGGCGCGAGCCCGTCCGTGCGCGCCGCGATCGTGTTCGGCGCGCCTGCGTCCGGCGCGGGCGCCGGTCTCGCGTGGACGCTCGTCGTGCTCGAAGGCGATCGCGGCGCGCGATCGCCGCTCGCGCGCTTCGATGTCGCCGTCTCGGCGCGCGCGGGATCGAGCGCCGCCGAGTGGCGCGGGACGACGAACGAGGACGGCGTGGCCGAGGCGCTGCTTGCCTTCCCGGCGGCGCCGTTGCCTTCCACCGCCATCGACATCGAGGTCCGCAACGGCGATACCGTGCTCGCGATCGGCCGCGCGGCGCCGCCGCACGTGCTCGCACAGACTCCAGCCCTCCCTTGGATGCCGTTCGCGCAACGCACGGGGCCCATCGCCCTCGACGTCGCGGTCCCCTCGGGACGCGCCGCGCCCGGGTTCGCCACGCCCGTCTGGGTGCGCGCCACGGAAGCCGCGGGGCCTTCGCGCGGCGCACGCGTGGCGGACGTCGACGTCGACGTGGAGCCCGAGGCGAGCGTGGCGTCCGCCGTGGCGCAAGGGCGGACCGACCCGGAAGGCTGGGAAGAAATCGACGTGGTCCCCGTGGGGCTCGCCGTGGCCCTGCACCTGACGGCGAAAGACCGGAACGGCCGGACCGGCGAGTGGATCGGCGGTCTCACGATGTCGCCGGGGGCGGCGAACCTCGCGACGCGCGATCGGGTTTCCCCCGGCGAGTCGCCCGCGTTCGACGTGACGTGGCCCACGGCGCGAACGGCGGGGTACGTGGAGATCGACGATGCGGCCGGCCGCGCGTGGGCGACGACGTCGCTCGCGGCACACGTGACGGCGCCGCCGCTCCCGGCGGGTCTCTACTGGGTCGTCGCTTCGGGCGATCCCGGCGGCGCGACCTCGTTCGGCCCGGGATCGATCGCGCGGGCCTTCGCCGTCGCCGGCGGCGACGATGCGGCCCTGGCGTACGGCGCGGACCGCGACGAATGCGGCGCCCCGGGCGATCCGCGCGTGCCGGCGCGGCAGCTCGCCTCGTGCCTCGCCGTGACGCCGCTCGTCCCGGCGCCGCGGTGGGTGGCGCTCGACGGCTTCGTCGGAGCGCACGCCCGCGACGCCGCGAAACGGGCGCAGGGGCTTGCGGTTGCCGTCGGTGCGGTCTTCACGGCGATGGCGCTCGAAACGGTGCTCCTGCTCCGCGTGGCCCTGTCCGCGCGCGCCGGACTGCGGTCGGCGTCGAGCGTCGTCGCGGGCGTGCTCGTCGCCGCGCTCGGGTTTCTCCTGCTCGCCGCGTTCCTTCTCCGCGCGGCCTAGCTGGGTCCAAGAGAGAGTGAACGATGGATCAGGCGCCGGGCTGGATGTTGCAGGCTCCCCAGAAGTTCGGCATCGTGTGGCCTACGAAGAAGCACGATCCGACGCACCAATAGTGGATCATGCACACGAGCACCCAGACGCCGATGGCGAGCGGGTGGTTCTTCGTCGCCACCCCGATCGCGAAGAAGAGCGGGAGCGTGAGGAGCAAGTAGCGGCTCATTCCGCTGAATCCGATCTCGACTTGCCCGACGGCGGCGATGCCGACGCCCATGACGAAGAGCGCGTACCAGAACGCCTGCCCTTCGATCGAAAAGCCGGCGAGCGACTTGCGGTGCCCGAGCCCGAACCATACGAGGGCCGAGGCGAGCCACACGCCTTCGTTCGGAGCCGCCCAGATCGACTGCGCGATCCACCGATGGCTCGGGTGCAGCAGCGCCGAGAAGCTCGGGGAGTAGTGGTAATACCGCATCCGCGCGTGCGAGTAGACGAACGCGTCGCCGAAGCGGAAGTGACAGAACAGAAGGAACGCCGCGAGGCCCCACGCCGAGATCGCCATGAGAACGAAGCGCCAGGCGACTCCGAGTGCGCGCGGCCTCTCGCGAATCGTCGCCACGAGGAGCGCGAGCGTGAAGGCGCACGATATCGCGACGCCTGTAGGGCGCATGACGCTCGCGGCGCCGGCGGCGAGCGCCCCCGCGAGAAAGAGGCGCCGCCGCAGGCAGACGAAGGAGACCATCGTCAAGCAGAGGGCGAGGGGCTCGGTCTGCACCGTGGCGAGCGCCCAGCCGGTCGTGAACACGTTCAGATAGAGGAGCGAGAGCCAGGTGACGGCTGGCCCCATGGCGCTCGTCAGGTCTTCGCCCGTCCAGAGAAACATGAGAATCCAGCTCGCGACGAGCGATACGCCGAGCAGCGCGTAGTCGATGGGCGCGCCCGTGATGGCCGCGGCCCAGCGGCCGACGATCGGGTAGCCCGGGAAGAAATTCAGCTGGCAGACGACGTCGTCGTCCGGGTGCCGCGTGTCCGTCAGCACGGACCGGGGCGCGCAGTACTTGTAGCCGCGGAGGGCCAGCGTGATGTAGTGCTGCGAGTCCCACCGCGACGTGACGAGACGGTTCCAGTGATCGGGCGCCGGCTGGCGGCTCGGGTCGACGAAGCCCGGCGGTGAGCCGGGTGCAGAGTCGAACGGGATCGAATAGCGCTCCTCGCCGACTTTGGTCATCGCCGCGAGGTGGCAGGCGAGAAACACGATCGGGACAATCGACCGCACGACGATCGACTGCGACAGCGCGAGCAGCAGTCGCTTCGCGCGGACGGCGAGCGGCAGGATGGGCCCCGAAACCATCGACTTACCCGAAGAGAGCGAGAGGGCCATCGCCTTTGCCGAAACTCGGCGCGCAGGCTGCCATGAAGCGCTAGGAGTCGCTACGACTTTCGAGCCATACTCGGCCGCCTCAATGTCCGGTGTGAGCCACGGCGGCCCCTCGACGAGGGCTGCCACGCGGATCTTCGACGGCGCGCTCGCGGCCGCGGCGGCGCTCATCGTGCTCACCACGGTGTGGAACGTCGTCCATCCCATCTTCACGAACGTCACCACGCTGGGCGGGCACGACTGGGACGAGATGGAAGCCCAGCGCTGGCTCGTCGTGAAATCGATCCGCGAGTTCCACCAGTTTCCGTTCTGGAACCCGTACGCGTGCGGCGGCTTCTCGGCGTGGGGCGCCGTCGAGAGCGACACCACGGTCATCTCGCCGTTTCTTCCCGTGTATCTCTTCGCCCCGCTCCACTGGGCGGTCCGGATCGAGGTGCTCGCGACGGTGCTCGTGAGCGCGCTCGGCGCGTGGCTCCTCGCGGGGCGCTTCACGCGAAGCGCTGCCCTCCGCGCGCTCGTGTGCATCGCCTTCGCCGTCAACGGCCGCTGGAGCCTCCAGGCCGCCACCGGTCACGCGTGGCACCTCTATTATGCCTACACGCCGTGGATCCTCTTCTTCTACGATCGCGCGGCGCGGGGACGCGGGCCGTTCGACGCGAAGAGCGCGTGCCTCGCGAGCCTGTTCGTCGCGATGATGGTCTATTCGGGGGCGATCTACCCGCTGCCCCAGACGGTGTTCCTCGTCGGCGTGTACGCGATCGTCCTCGCGATCCTCGAGCACGACCTGCGCCCGCTGACCGCAGGAGCCGCCGTGGGCGCGATCGCGGCCGGGCTCTCCGCGCCGAAGCTCGTCAGCATGGTCGAGAACATGCTGCGCTGGCCGCGCGTCGTCGACAGCACCGAGTCGATCGACTTGCACGCGTTCGTCCAGATGCTCATCGAGCGAAACCAGGACACGACCGCGCCCGCCGCCGCGGTTTCGCAGTGGGGTTGGCAGGAGTACGGCCTCTACATCGGATGGGCGCCCGCGCTCCTGATCTTGGTGGGCTTGATCTTCGCGCGCGATCGACGCGCGCGCGCCCTCCGCTGGGCGGCGCTCCTCGGCATCGCCCTGGGGTTCGGCCGGTTCCACGCCTATTCGCCGTGGGCCGAGCTCCACGAGTTGCCGCTCTTCAAGAGCCAGCATGTGCCCACACGGTGGCTCTACCCG
>DATHQY010000488.1:0-7691 GCA_035482215.1 Polyangiaceae bacterium
ATCGGCAGCTCCCAGAATGCGCGTGCAGCCGAACCGGCGCGCGTACTTCGCGTGATCCGCCACGTCGTCGCGATGCGACAAGAACATGAAGGCGACGCCGCCGAGCCGTTCGATCCGATCCATCAGCGGGGCCGCAGCGCGAGGCGAATCGACGAGGACGTTGCCCTCGGGGCGAACGATCAGATAGCTCGATGCGCCGTACGAACCTTCTGCGGCGAATCCGCAGTAGTGCACGCCGCCTTCGATCGGCTCGGGGAATGCGTCGACGGCTTCGCGCACGTCGGCTTTGCTCACGCTCCCGATGGCGCTCGTCGGGCAGGCGACGAGTGCCATCTTGGCGCGCAAGCGCTCGGCATCCGATTGCGGCTGCCGCGCGACGACGGACATCCCCGCACGCGCCGATCGCGCGAAGAGCGACGGCGCAATGTGCCGGCACGTCTCGCAATCGATGCATGCATCGTCCACGAAGAAATCGCCGCTCGCATTCTCGGCGAGCCGAGCCGCTGCACGCGCCATGGGGAGAAACGTAGCGCGGCCCGCTGCCGGCGACCCTCAGCGGTCCAGAAAGACTTTGAGACGCGCCAGCTCCTTCGGCGTCGTGACCGGCATGAGCCACGAAATCATCGCCTCGGTCGAGGTGACGACGCGCCGGTCCGGCGACTGCGCGTCACTGACGAGCCGCATCACCTGCAGCAGAGTCGCGGGCAAGTCCGGGCGGATGAGGATCCCGCTCCGCAGCAACCGCGGATTCCCCTTCGTGAGCATGACGAGGGCACGATCGGCGGTGCCCGGACCGAACACGGTGCACCGCCGCCAGTCCGCCGCGATGATGATCCGCTCGTGCGCGGGCAACGACCCGAGCACCTGCGCGATCAGCCCGATCATCACGTCGACGTCCGCGGGCGCCTGGTACCCCGCGTCGACCCGGATTTCGAGCAATTTCCCGACGTTCAGCTCGCAGGTGTTGCGAAAGGCCATGCCACGGCGATTGTCGCGCTAGCGGCCGCGGCCTGTCGATAGCCATTCGCCCACGCGACCGCCGCTACTTGATCACGACGCCGCGCGGATCGCGGCTGTTCTGGAATTCCACCATCCAGCCCGGGTACTCGGGCGGCAGGGCACTGGCCTCGTCGAGCGTCTTGATCTGCTCGGGCGAGAGTTTTGCCTCGGTCGCCGCGATGTTGTCGAGGAGCTGTTCGCGCGTCTTGGCGCCGATGATGATGCTCGTGACGAACGGCTTCGTGAGCATCCAGGCGAGCGCCGTCCGCGCCACCGAGATCCCGGCTTCGCCGGCGACTTGCCGGAGCGCCGCGAGAACCCTGGGCAGCCGCGCGTGGTCGACCGGGGGAAAGTCGAACTGCGAGCGACGCGCTTCTTGGGGGCCCTTCTTGTCGGCGTCGAACTTGCCCGAAAGGAGCCCGCCGGCGAGAGGGCTCCACGGCAACACGGAGATCGTTTCTCCGAGCGCCATCGGGCCAATCTCCCGCTCGATGTCCCGGCCCGCAATCGAGTAGTACACTTGGGCGCTCTCGAAGCGCGCGAGACCGTGCGCCTCGGCGTAGCCAATCGCTTTCATCGCGACCCACGCCGGCAGATTGCTGAATCCGACGTAGCGCACTTTGCCCGATCGAACGACCGCGTCGAGCGCCCGCACCGTCTCTTCGATGGGCGTCGCCGGGTCGAATCCGTGGATCTGGTAGAGGTCCACGTAGTCGAGTCCGAGCCGCGAGAGGCTCCCGTCGATGCTCGCGAGAATGTGCGCGCGCGAAAGCCCTACCTGGTTGACGCCGAGACCCACCCGCCCGCGTACTTTGGTGGCGACGACGACCTGCTCGCGCGGCCGCCCCAGCGCTTTGAGGGCGGCGCCGACGAGCTTTTCGGACTCGCCTTCGGAGTAAACGTCCGCCGTATCGATGAAGTTGATGCCCGCGTCGAGAGACGTGCCGACGATCGCCTCGACCTCGGCGTGGGCCAGCTTGCCGATGGCCTCCCAGAACCCTTTGCCACCGAACGTCATGGCGCCCAGGCAAAGCTCGGAGACGAACAGACCTGTTTTTCCCAGTGACTTGTAACGCATGTGGCGGCCTTTCCGCGCGGGCCCCGCTCGCTTGCTGGCTCGAGAAACTCGCGCGCGGGAGAGCTTCGACTTCGAGTGCGTTCCAAGTCAAGGCGCGCCGCTTGGCACGGACGGCGCGCGCGCCCGGCCGTCACCGCTCGTGAGGAGCGCTCAGCGGCGGGCAACGTCGTCGCTCGCGTGCGCGGGCGGATCGGGGGTCGGCCGCGGACATGCGGCCGGCTCGTCGTCGCCCTCCCGGATGGGAAATCTCCCCTCGTGCGGATCTAGGGCATCGTCGTGTTGACGACGTTGATGGTCTCTTCGACGCATTGCAGATGCGCCGTCGCGCCGCTCGGGAGCACCTTCGGCGCGATTTGCACGGCCTGCGAGCACCCATTCACCGCCGCACCGGTGGCGTAACACCAACCGGGGACGCTCGACGACAGGCAGGACCCCGACGCAAACTCGGTCGATGCGTTCGGGTCGTTCGGCGTGAGCTGCACGAGCATGCAGACCGATTGGTTGGCCGGATCGCCGATCGCACCGGGGACGCCGCCGCCTTTGACGTAGTTGTTCTCCTGGAGATCGCAGAAGGCGTCGAGGACGGTCGGGTCGAGCGGGGGGTTGTCCGCCGAATTCGTCTGCACGCCGGGACCGAAGAGCCCCATCGCGGCCGGGCAGTTCGGATGCTTGCACGTCGCACCGTCGTTCGCGGCGGGCATCGTCACGAAGGCCAGGCATGGAACGGCGCCCGTGCCTGCGTCGGCATCCGTCGGGCCGAGCTTTTCGGGCAAGCACTGGCTATTGAGTGCGGTCTTCAATCGATCCACGAGGAGCGCCACCGCCGGCCGGTAGCCGTAGCTGGGGCTCGTCTTGTCCTGGGTCTCTTGCGGGCAGATCGAGGCGACGATGCCTTGCGACGGCCCCATGAGCTTCGCGAGAAGGAGCTCGCGAATCGTGGGGTAGGCCTTCGCGTAGAGCTGGCGCGTCGGCGTTTGCGGATCGCAGACGGGGGGAACTTCGTCGGGCGACAACGGAGCCACCCCGCCGTCTGCCGAGCCGTTGTCGGACGGGCAATCGCAGAGCGGCGCGATGTTGGGGTCCGTGCAGTCGCGAGGCGTCGCGAGGGGGAAGGTGCACGCGTACTCGAGATCGACCGGGGCCACGTGCGGGGCAAACGCTCCGTTCCCGAAGGGCGCGTTCGTCGTCCATTCGCGGCCGTTCACGGGATCGCTGTTCGGCCCGTTGGCCGGTGCGAGCGCGTTCGTCCCTCCGGGGTCGATGTCCACGGTCGTCGTCGTGCGGGGGGTGGACGACTCGATCATATGGGGATCGATGCCCGAGTAGTCGTAGCTGTACGGCTGATCGATCGTGTAATTGGCGGCTCCTCGGCCGAGAATTCTCTCCCAGTCCGCCTGGGTCAGAAGGCTCGCCTTCAGATCGTTCGGATTGAAGTGCAGGAGCTGGTTCGGCACGCCGCCGATGTGCGCGAAGAAGATGTTGGACCTCTGGTTGGCTCGCGGACCGAGCTTCAGGTGGCAGAGCGTGGCTGCGTCCGTGGCCGACCCGTCGGGAAGCGACGCGGCAAACAGAGGATTCACGCAATTGGGTGCGCAATTTCCGCTCGCATCGGTGATGCAGCCCACGTAGTCGTCCGCGCCGTTCGGATGCAGCGGATCCGTGGGGTATTCGCCGCTCCGATCGGGCACGACGAGGGACGTCAGCCCGAGGGCATAGCGGCCGATCGGGTACTGCGGATCGATCCCGTATTTGGCCTTCATGTGCACGTGGCGCAAGTTCGGGTCATAGCCCCAATCGTTGAGCGCCGTGTTGGCGTAGGCCGTGCGCGCCTGGCACGCGGGATCGCTCGCCGTCGGGCCCGAATTTGCGCAGGGCTGGCAGGCCCCATCGGCCGGATCGGTCGCGCACGCCGAAGTGCCCGCCGGCGGCGTCCAGTCGTCGTGCATGAAGAGGTACGCAGTTCCTGCGGCCGAGCGGACGTCGATCTCCGAGTCGTTCTCGTCCGAGAGAACGACGACCACGACGAGCGAGTCGGGCCGGAGAAACTCCTGCCGCTGCTTCAGAATCGTCGCGTCCACGCCTTGCCACTGCGCCCTGCCGTTCACGAGCTGCAGCGACGCATAGGGGTCCGGCTGGACGAGGAAGCGATACCAGCTCTCGAGCTGCGATTCGATTCCACAGCCGAAGACGCCCGCGCCGCCGACGAGCTGCGAGAGATCGCCTTCGAGCTGCGACGCAGAAGCGATGGCCGGCGCCCCGTCGTTGCTCGCCCCCTGCGGGGACCAATAGAGATAATTGGCTTGGGCTGCGTCGGGGACCGTGCCCTCCGTGACGGGAGTCGCGCCCGCGTCGAGGTCGCGCGCGATGAGGTGCCCCTGGTCGTCGTTGTGCGTCGGGAGCCCCGCGTATTCGGGCGGGGCCGTCCGCGGATCCGGGTCGGTACAAAAGGTGATGAAGTCGGCGCTCACCGGCGGCGGCGTTCCGCTCAGGCGCGGGCCGAGCGAGGACGTCACGACGCCGACGTGCATGTCGTGGACGGCCGGGAACTCCGCGCGGTATCCCGCCGGACAGCCGCCGTTCGACTGCACGGGCGGGGTCGCCGGTTTGCCTGTATCGTCCACGCAGTTCGGGTTGACCAGGCGGTCGACGAGATCGCCAATCTCCGATTGGAGGAAGACTTGCTTGTCTCCCATCGAAGATGAATTGTCGATGTCGAACAGAAGATCGATCTTGTCGACGGCCTGATTGGGCACGTCGATGTCGACGACCGTTTGCGTCGACGGGTTGAGTTGCACCGCGGGGCGCGTCAAGCACCCGGCGGGGACGAAGAACACGAGCGCACATACCGCGGCCACGCCCGTTGGCGCGACCGCCCGTCCGACGCTTCGATTCATGATTGGCTGCACGCCCGCGAAACGGCGCGCGTGCCCTCCTCCCCGACGTGGAGAGCACGCCACGTGCCCGCGGGCGCGTCTCGCGAAATGCCGAAAATCGCGCCGCCGCGCGCTCGCGCCGGCCGGCAACGGCATTGGCGGCACGCGCGATCGTTGGCGGAGCCCGCGCGTTGTGAGAGCGTATCGGCCGATCGGCGGTGACCCCATGAACCTGCTCGAACGATTGGCCATCGATCTCCCCATCATCCAGGCGCCCATGGCGGGCACCTCGACGCCGGCCATGGCCGCCGCCGTCGCGAACGCGGGCGGACTTGGATCGATCGGCGTCGGATCCAGCGACGCGGCCGGGGCCCGCAAGATGATCGCCGCCGTCCGCGAGCGCTTGTCGGCGCCCGCTCGCGGGTCGCTCAACGTGAACGTGTTCTGCCACGCACCGGCCCGACCGGACGCCGCCGTCGAAGCGGCCTGGGTCGCGCGCCTCGCCCCCACCTTCGCGCGGTTCGGCGCACACCCGCCGGCGGCGCTTCGGGAGATCTACCTGTCGTTCGTCGCGGACGACGCCATGCTCGCTCTCTTCGTCGAGGCCAAGCCACGGGTCGTGAGCTTTCACTTCGGCTTGCCGCCCGCCGATCGCGTCGCGGCCTTGCGCGACGCCGGCATCGCGCTTCTCGGATCCGCGACCAATCTGGCCGACGCGCGCGCGCTCGTGGACGGCGGCGTGCACGCCGTCGTCGCGCAGGGCTACGAGGCCGGAGGCCACCGCGGCGTGTTCGACCCGGACGCGGACGACGACCAACTCGGCACGATGGCGCTGACGCGCATCCTCGCGCGCGAGCTCCCCGTGCCGGTCATCGCGGCGGGCGGCATCATGGACGGCGCGGGCATCGCCGCGGCGCTACGGCTCGGCGCGAGCGCGGCGCAACTCGGCACGGCGTTCGTGGCGACGTCCGAATCCGATGCCGATGCCGGATACCGGCGTGCGCTCGCGAGCGACGCCGCGCACCACACGGTCATGACCCGCGCGATCTCGGGGAGGCCCGCGCGGTGCCTCGCGAACCGCTTCACGGCGATGGGCGCCGCCGTTGCGGCGCGCGACGTGCCCTCGTATCCGATTGCCTACGATGCGGGCAAGGCGCTGAACGGCGCGGCGAAGGCCGCGGGAGAAAGCGGCTACGGCGCGCAGTGGGCGGGACAAGGTGCGCCGCTCGCGCGCGCGATGCCCGCGGCGGAGCTCGTCCTTCGGTTGAAGGAAGAGTTGAACGCAGCCGCCCGGTAGCGCCTCGGAAGCAAACGCCGGCGAACGGCGTACACTGCGTGTTCGGGAGGGAGACCCATGAAGCGATCGTTGTTTCTCGTGGCGGCCCCGGCCTTGACGATGCTCATCGCCCACGACGCGCCGGCGGAGCCTGTTCCTCCCGCGGCCGGCCTGGCGGACGTACCGATCTACACGTGGTCGTCGGTGGGTACGAGCGCAGGCGCGACCGGGTGGGGGGAGCCGACCGGACAGCGCGGAACCCTCGGCCCGCTCGCCGCGTTTCAGCCGCTGCAGCTTTCGTTGACGAGCACCATCTTTCCGGTCGCAGGCGCGTACCCGCAGTGCGCGACGCTCCAGGACGACGTGGGCAATTCGAGCCACGGGATGCCCGTGCAGCGCTTCCTATTCATGCCGCTCGTTCCGCGCCTGACGCTCACGCTCTTCTCGAGCGACGGATGCCCGATCGACGGCGGCGGCGGCGCAGGCTTGACCTATACGGTTCCTCTGCAGCGCTCGATGTGGCTCGTGGGCAACGCGGGCGCCTATGGCGTGCCGGGCCGCGGCCCTGCATTGCCCGCACGAACCGCGTCGGATCTGCGCGTGGACGTCGCAAAAGAGACTTCGCCCGGGCACACGCTGCATTTCGGCATCGAGCGCAAAGACGGGACCGGGGTCCGGGGCGTTCCGGGGATGGTCACGTTCGGCGGCGGATTCTGACGCGCGCCGCTACGGCGCGTGCGAGACGGCGAGCGCGTAGAACTTCACCGTCGCGCCCACGGAGGCGTCCGTCCCGGCCGTCTGATCGTAATCGCCGGCTTTGAAGTACTCGCCATAACCGGCGAAGGCGGACGGCATCGTGAACGTGGATGCCTGCCCGTTGATGGCCACGGAGATGACGCCCGCGCCCGTGAGCACGATCGAGTACGTGAACTTCGTGCCCAAGGCGACGGTCGCGAGCATGTGCACCGTCTGGCCCCCCGTCGGGCTGTTCTCGATGCCCACTTCGATCGCGCCGTCCTGGTAGTAGTAGAGTTCGAGGAGCGGTTTGGTGGACGACGCGAGACCCGCGTCCAGTGCCGAGCCGATGTGGATCTGCCCGACGCACACGTGGTCGGGCACCTGCGTCACCGCGACGGTCGCGGCGAGCGTGTTCGTGCCTTCGACGGGCCAGTTCGCCGGCGTCCCGTCGGCGTTCATCTCGCGAAGCTCGGACCGCGGGTAGCTCGAGTCCGCCGTGGTGACGCCGTTTTCGGGGTCCCAGAAGGTCATCGCGCCCGCGCCGTCCAGATAGAAGTAGGCATCGTGGTACCCGTTCGCCCCTTCGAGCACCGAAGGCAGGATGGTCGTGGGACTTCCCGCCGCGCCTACCGGTTCCTGGAGCTCCCAGAGCGATAGATCGAACGCGGCGCCGGGGGCCGTCGCAGGCGCGCCGCTCTCGGCGGACGAATCGAGGTCACCCGGTCCG
>DATHQY010000489.1:0-3987 GCA_035482215.1 Polyangiaceae bacterium
CGCCTCGCTGGCGGCTGCGCGCGCGTGCCCGTCCGCAAGAGCACCGCGACTCCCCGTCCCCACGGCGTAGTGACGGAGCGACGCCGCGAGAAGAACGGCGACGCCCGTGAGAAAGACGGCGGCGCCTGCGGATCGCAGGAACGCCGCTCGTCGGCGCCGTGCCCTCACGGGCATCGATCGGGTGGCCGCGAGCGGCATCCGCCACGGGTCGCCACTGATGGCTTCATCGTCCCTGGGGAGGTCGATGGGGTCGGTCCGCTCGTCTCGAAGCTGCTGCTCGATGCGCGCCCGGATCGACGCCCGCAGCTCGCCAAACGATTCGGACACGACTTTGCCCACTTCGCCCATCGACACCCGGAGCCCGAGATCGTCGATCGCCCGCTCGAGATCGAACCTCATGGCGGCCGCGGATTCGTAGCGATCGTTGCAGTCGCGAGCGAGTGCCCGGCGGCAGATCGCACCGAGCCCCGGCGGCACGTCATGGGGCAGCTCGTCCGCGAGCGGCACCTCGTTGCCGAGCACCCTTTGCATCACATGAACGTCCGCGAGCCCGTCCCAGAGGCGACGCTGCGTCAGGGCCTCCCAGAGCATCACACCGACGGCGTAAACGTCGGCACGACCATCGAGGTCCACCGAAGCGACCATTTGCTCCGGAGCCATGTACCGGATCTTGCCTTTGATGTTTCCGCTCAGCGAGCGTCCCGTCGTGCCGGCCGATTTGGCGATGCCGAAGTCCAGGATTTTGACTTGGCCGTCATAGGTCACGAAGACGTTCTGCGGCGAGACGTCACGGTGAACGAGCTTGAGCGCGGTCCCCTCGAGATCCTTGCAGTTGTGCGCGTACTCGAGGCCGGCCAGCACCCCATTCAGAACGAAAAGCTGCAGCGCCAACGGGACCGACGGCGCCAGCGGAACCGAGGCGCTTCGCATTCGGCGACGGATGTGCGCGAGGTTTTGCCCTTCGAGGTATTCCATCACAAGAACCGGGGCGCCCTTCGACACCGCGATCTCGAAGGTTTGAACGATGTTCGGATGGCTCAGCGTCGTGGCAACGCGGGCCTCCTCGACGAACATGTTCCGGATGCTCTCTTCCGCCAGAAGCTCGGGCCTGACCGACTTCAGGACGACGAGTTTGCGAGTCCCGGCGAGCCCTCGCACGACCGCGAGGTGAACGAGGGCCATTCCCCCTTCACCGAGCTTGGCCACGACGTGGTACCTGCTGCGAAAGTCGCGCGCTTGACCGAACTCCGGGGGTTCAGAACGCCGCCTAGCTGTCGGACCCATTTCGTCAGGTTCGTGCGCGTGCAATGAGGTCACGGCCCGCTCACGTGCCCCTTGCGAATACGGCTCCATCGGAGACTGCATTAACCCCACTACCTTCGCGTGTCTTCCCCAGGCACGTACGTAGGAGCCTGGTTGCCCACTTTTTCGGGTTCGCGGTTCGAAGGGTGATGAATCGTAAGGCAAGGTTGGCGCGATGGCGGATTGGCGGGGCCGGGTGCGAGTGGACGAACTCGCGAGTTGACGAACTGGCGAGTTGACGGACGTGACGTGCCCGGGACACTCTTGAGGATCCCCCCGCGACGCAATCGTCGCGCTCTGACCAGAGGCCACTGCACCATGCGAGTCCGTGATTGCTCGTCGCACGCCGCGAAGATGCTCGCCGGAGCCGTTTCGGCTCTCGGGCTCTTCGCAGCCGGAGGAGCGCTCGCGCAGCCGAATGACGCCCCGCGCACGGCCGCTGCGTGCATCGCGCCCTACGAGCGCGCACAGGAGCTCCGGCAGGCGCAGCACCTGATGAAGGCGCGACAGAATCTCCTGGTGTGCACCGCGCCGGCGTGCCCGGAAATGGTACAGACCGATTGCACGAAATGGCTCGGAGAGGTCATCGAAGCCATCCCGAGCGTCGTGTTTGCGGCGACGGTGGGCAACGAGAATACGTTTGACGTCTCCGTAACCATGGACGGCGGTCCGCTCGTGGCTCGGCTCGACGGAAAGCCGATCGAAGTCGATCCCGGGCTGCACGAGTTCGTCTTTCAGCGCGACGGGTCGGCCGCGTTGTCGCGCAAGGTCATCGTCCCGGCGCATGAGAAGGACCAGATCATTTCGGTCGCATGGCCAGCGCCAGCGCCGGAACCGTTGGCGCTCGACTCGCGTCCACCTTCCCCGAAGGCACCCAGCACGAGCCGGCCGCTCCCGCCGCTCTTCTTCGCGCTCAGCGGGGCGAGCGTGATCGGGTTCGGGGCATTTGCTGGACTCGGGCTGTGGGCCGAATCCACCAAGAACGACCTTCAAGCCAGCTGCTCGCCGCGATGCTCGCAGAGTGCGGTGAATGACCTCCAGGCGCGGCTCCTGGTGGCGGACGTCTCGCTCGGCGTCGGGGCCGCAGCGGCGGCCGGAGCCCTCGTCGTTTTTCTCACACGCCCCGAGCACACGACGGCGCAACGAGTCGGCGGGGCGTCAATCACAGTAATGCCCACGCCTCAAGGAGCCGCTCTTCACGTTTCGGGCGCGTTCTGATGGTCGACTCTGGCAAACCAACACGGTCGCGGGTCTCCCGGATCGCTGCCGCGTTCGCCGTCGCGGCCGCAGCTGGCGCGGTCGGGGCATGCAGCCTCGATGTGAGCTATTTGAGTGCAGGACTCGGGGACACGGATGCCGGTCCGGACGGGACCGGCGACGACACGGCACCGGATGCCGCCGCGGATGCGCCGGACGATCATGTAGCCCCCGCGCCAATCGCGGACGCTGCGGACGCGCGCGGCGCGATCACCGGGAGCGAGGCGGGCGCCGCCGACGGCGCGGACGCGGGCACACGGACTTCCGACGCGGCGATCAGCGCGGCCGACGCGGGGCCGGCCGAGGCGGACGCATCGGCGACGGACGGATCGCCTTGCAACGCAGGGAGCCCCGCCGGAAACGTGATTGAGAACTGGAGCTTCGAATGCGGCGTGGCTCCCTGGTACGCCTGGGACGGCGGAGCCCTCACGATGGCCAGTGGGATCGCGCACACCGGCGCGGCATCGGGACTTACCTCGGGTCGAACGGCAACGGATTTGGGTCCAGTGCAAGATGTCACCGCCGTCGTCGCCGCAGGGCGCACCTTCGCCACGAGCGCATGGACGACCGTCGGCGTTCTCGCAGGCGGCGTGAACCCCCCCGCTCAGCCCGTGGACATGAGCTTGAAGATCTTTTGCCAAGGTGACCTGCTCGCAACGTACGTGGACGGCGGATCGACCTCGGGCGTGCTCCCCGGCAAGTGGACCCTCGTAAGCGGAACGGTGGCTCTCCCCCCGGATTGCGTCCTGGCGTCGGGAACGAAGGCGGAGCTCTATATCGAAGGCCCCGAGGCAGGGATCGACCTTTACGTCGACGACGTCACGCTGCAATAGGGCGGCTTACGGGCCGCATCCCGTCGCGAAACGACGCCCCCGCTGACTTCCCCGACGCGACGAGGTCGGGTCGAGACGACGACCAAGGTTCGTCGGGGCTCCTGCCGTCGCCGCTCTCCGCCGCATGAAAACACGGGCCTTGTTGCGGATGCACCCGCCCGGGGGCGTTGGCCTCGAAGATGCGATGTCTCCCGCCACGGCCCCGGTAAGGGCCGCGAGGAGTTGGACGATGCGATCGATCAGGATATTTTGCACGTTGCTGATCCTCCTTGCCGCTTGCGGGGGCAGCGGCGCCGGGGATGGCAGCACCAGCGGCACGAGCACCAGCGGCACCAGCGGCACCAGCAGCGGCAGTACGGCCGTCTCCGCGTTCGCGGGAACATACAACGCGACGTACACCGGGACGTACCGGAACACGTCTCCGAATACCGACTCGGGGTCGAGCACATCCAGCGGAACGATCACGGTCACGGCGGTGTCCCCGACCGAGGTGGAGCTATCCTGGGATATCCCGCCGAGCGCACCGAGTGGCGATGTCGTTTTCGAGATGTCCGGAGCGATGGGGGCGCTTCCCGAAGGAGTCGCGGACGCAGCG
>DATHQY010000490.1:0-2835 GCA_035482215.1 Polyangiaceae bacterium
TACGACGTCATCCTCGTCAACTCGAACCCCGCGACGATCATGACGGATCCCGAGCTCGCGGCGCGCACGTACGTCGAGCCGCTCGAGTGGCGCAGCGTCGCGGCGATCATCGAGCGCGAACGCCCGCAGGCCATTCTGCCGACGCTCGGCGGGCAGACCGCGTTGAACCTCGCGCTCAAGCTGAAGGAAGAGGGCGTCCTCGATCGATTCGGCGTCGAGATGCTCGGCGCCCGGCCGGATTCGATCGCGAAGGCCGAGGACCGCGCGCTCTTCAAGGCCGCGATGGAGAAGGTCGGCCTCTCGTGCCCGCGCGCCGGCGTCGCGCACTCGGTCGACGACGCGCGCGCCATCGTGAAGACGACCGGCTTCCCGGCGATCTTGCGACCGAGCTTCACGATGGGCGGGTCGGGCGGCGGGATTGCGCAGAACGAAGACGAATTCGAAGAAAAGGTCGCGTGGGCGCTCGCCCAATCGCCGACGCACGAGGTGCTCATCGAAGAGAGCGTCCTCGGGTGGAAGGAGTTCGAGCTCGAGGTCATGCGCGATCGCGCGGACAACTTCATCGTCGTCTGCTCGATCGAAAACATCGATCCGATGGGCGTTCATACGGGCGATTCGATCACGGTCGCCCCCGCGATGACGCTCACCGATCGCGAGTACCAGCGCCTGCGGGACGCGGCGCGCGCCGTCATGACCGAAATCGGCGTCGAGACGGGCGGCGCCAACGTGCAGTTCTCCGTGGATCCGGTGTCGGGCAAGTTCCACGTCATCGAGATGAATCCGCGCGTGTCGCGGAGCTCGGCGCTCGCGAGCAAGGCGACGGGCTACCCGATCGCGAAGATCGCCGCGAAGCTCGCGGTCGGCTACACGCTCGACGAGCTCAAGAACGACATCACGCGCACGTCGGCCGCGTTCGAGCCGGTGATCGACTACGTCGTCGTCAAGTGGCCGCGCTTCGCGTTCGAGAAGTTCCCCGGCGCGGACGCCACGCTCGGCACGCAGATGAAGAGCGTCGGCGAAGTGATGAGCATCGGGCGGACGTTCTGCGAAGCGCTGCAGAAGGCGGCGCGCTCGCTCGAGACGGGAAAGCGCGGCTTCGAGTCGCTGCTCGACCGCGTCGACTACCGCACCCTCGCCGAGCCGAAGCGCCGCCGCGACCTCTCGATGGAGGCGCCCGAGCTCGAGGCGCCGAAGACGCTGCCCCCGGCCGCGCCCGACGAGATCCGCCGAGCGCTCGAGAAGCTCATCGCGACGCCCAGCGCCGACCGGCTGTTTCACCTCGGCGACGCCATGCGCATCGGCATGAGCGACGAGGAGATCCACGAGCGGACGGCCATCGACCCCTGGTTTTTGGCGCAGATCCGGCGGCTCATCGTCGCCGAAGAGGGTCTCCGCCGCGGTGGCGGCGAGAACGGGCCCAACCAGATCCGCGAAGCCAAGCGCCTCGGGTTCAGCGACGCGCACATCGCCGCGCTGACGGGGTCGACCGAAGACGAGGTGCGCGCGTCGCGCCTCGCGCAGAACACGCGTGCGGTCTTCTCGCGGGTCGACACCTGCGCCGCGGAGTTCATCGCGCTGACGCCGTATCTGTATTCGACGTACGAGACCGAGAGCGAAGCGAAGCCCGACGCGCAGAAGCGCAAGGTCGTGATCCTCGGCGGTGGACCGAACCGGATCGGGCAGGGGATCGAGTTCGACTATTGCTGCGTGCACGCCGTGATGGCGCTCCGCGAGCTCGGATTCGAGACCGTGATGGTCAACTGCAACCCGGAGACCGTGTCGACGGACTACGACACGTCCGACCGCCTGTACTTCGAACCGCTCACGCTCGAGGACGTCCTGAACATCGTCGAGGAAGAGCATGCGGAGGGCGTCATCGTGCAGTTCGGCGGGCAGACGCCGCTCAAGCTGGCGGTGCCGCTCGAGAAGCGCGGCGTGAAGCTCCTCGGGACGACCGCCGACGCGATCGACCGCGCCGAGGACCGCGGCCGGTTCGACGCGCTGCTCTCGAAGCTCGCGCTGAAGCGCCCGCGCAGCGGGATCGCGACGACGCCCGAACAAGCGTTTACCGTCGCGCAGCGCATCGGTTTCCCGGTGCTGGTGCGTCCGAGCTACGTCCTCGGCGGCCGCGCGATGATGATCGTCTACACGAAGGACGAGTTCGACGTGTTCGTCGCGCGCGCTTTCGAAGCCGCGCGCGAAGCGGGCAACCAGACGATCCTCGTCGACGAGTTTCTCAAGGACGCGATCGAAGTCGACGTCGACTGCCTCGCCGACGGGCGCCGTGCCGTGATCGGCGGCGTGATGCAGCACATCGAAGAAGCGGGTGTGCACTCGGGCGATAGCTCCAGTGTCCTGCCGCCGCACTCGCTGTCGCGCGAGATCGTGCTGAGCATCGAAGAGCAGACGCGCATGCTGGCCCTCGAGCTCGGCGTCGTAGGCCTCATGAACGTGCAGTTCGCGGTGAAGGGCGGCGAGGTCTACATCCTCGAAGTGAACCCGCGCGCGAGCCGCACGGTGCCGTTCGTCTCGAAGGCCACGGGTCGGCCGCTCGCGAAGATCGCCGCGAAGCTCATGGTCGGGAGGACGCTCGACGAGCTCGGCGTCAAGGACGAGGCCGCGCCGAAATACACGAGCGTCAAAGAGAGCGTCTTTCCGTTCGCGAAGTTCCCGGGGGCGGACACGATCCTCGGGCCGGAGATGCGATCGACCGGCGAGGTGATGGGGATCGCCGAGACGTTCGCGCTCAGCTTCGCCAAGAGCATGCTCGCGTCGGGGGTCGAGGTCGGAGTGCCCCAGCCGGGGAACGCGCGGCGCAAAGTGTTCATCAGCGTG
>DATHQY010000491.1:0-3466 GCA_035482215.1 Polyangiaceae bacterium
TCCGCCGCGCGGCCCGTCGCGCGACCTCTTCGGCAAGACGATCGGCGGCAAGTACGTGGTGCGCGCCGTGCTGGGCGAGGGGGGCATGGGCACCGTCTTCGAGGCGGAGCACCTGACGATCGGGCGCTCGGTCGCGGTCAAGGTGCTGCACCCCAACCAGGCGCGCAAGAAGGACGCGGTCCGGCGCTTCCACCAGGAGGCGCGCGCGGCGGGCGCCATCGGCCACCCGAACATCTGCGAGGTCTACGACCTGGGCACGCTGGACGACGGCAGCCCGTACCTCGTCATGGAGAAGCTCGCCGGCGAAACGCTCGCCGATCGCATCGCCGTCGAAGGCGGACTGCCGTTCGACGTCGTGCTCGACATCCTCATGCAAGTGCTCTCCGCCCTCACGGCCGCGCACGCGAAGCGAATCGTGCACCGCGACGTGAAGCCCGAGAACGTGTTCCTCGCGACGCGTATCGGCTTACCGCCCACGATCAAGCTGCTCGACTTCGGGATCTCCAAGGTCATGGCTGCCGGCAGCGGCCCGACCGAGGAACTCGACCTGACGCGCACCGGGATGGTGATGGGCACGCCCTATTACATGTCGCCCGAGCAAGCGCGCGGCGACCGCGACCTCGATCCGCGCGTCGACATCTACGCTTGCGGCGTGATCCTGTACGAGGCGCTCACGGGCCGGCGCCCGTTCATCGCAGCGAACTACAACGCGCTCCTCCTGCACATTCTGTCGGGGGCGCCGCGGCCCGCGCGCGATCTGCGGCCGGCGCTGCCGAGCGGGTTCGACCCCGTCATCGAGAAGGCCATGGCGCGCGAACGCGAGCACCGGTACGCGTCCGCGCTCGAGTTCGAGCTTGCGCTCGCGGCCCTGCGCGACCGCCACGGGGCGGGCGCGGGGCTGAAGAGCATCGTCCCTCCACCGCCGAGCTCGATCGAAATCCCGGTCACGTTCGCGACGGACACGCCCGGCTCGGGCGAGCACGCGGCGGTGCAAGCCGCGCCCGATCTCGTCCCCACCCCTCCGGCGCCGGCCTACCAGGCGCGGACGCTCGTCCATCCCGGGCGCACGTCGCGGACGGCGCCGACCCTGGACGACGACGAGGACCCGACGCAAGTGCAGGTGCGGAGCCCCTTCGCAAACGAAATGCCCGTCGTGGACGCGGTCCCTCCGGCGCGCCCGCGCGAGCCGCGATGACCCCGCGAGGACGCGCTAGTCTTCCGGAACGGAAGACTTATATTGCCGCGGATGCAAGGAGATAACGGAGAGGCGAACGTTCCCCGCGAAGGCGCGGCCGAGGGGACCCCGGCGTCGGGCACGATTCCGCCGGGCGCAAATGAAGGCGCGGCCCGCCCGTCGAGCGTGCCGCCGAGCGGCAACCTGGATCCGCTGGCCCAGGCCCAGGCCGAGGCTGCGCGCATGAAAGAAGCGTGGCTGCGCACCGCTGCGGACTTCGACAACTTCCGCAAACGCAGCAAGCGCGACAGCGACGAGGCGCGCCGGACCGGCCGCGAAGACCTGTTGCGGGCGCTCTTGCCTGTATTCGACAACCTCGAACGAGCGCTGCAGAGCGCGCAGCGATCGGCGGACGTGAAAGCGATGGCCGACGGGCTGTCGATGGTTCAGCGGCAGTTCACGGACGCTCTCGGCCGCGAGGGCATCGCCCGCGTGCCGACCGTGGGCAAGGCGTTCGATCCGAGCTTGCACGAGGCGATTCAGCAGGTCGAGAGCGATACGCACGCTCCCGGTACGATCATCGCCGAGGTGCAGCCCGGTTATTCGCAAGGCGAACGCCTCGTTCGCGCGGCCATGGTCGTTGTGGCTCGTCCGAAAGCCTCCGCAGGCGATCCCCCGGCCAGCTCGGGCGCGCATTCGAACGACGCGTCGAACTGACCAGCGGGGTTCCATGGGAAAGATCATCGGGATCGATCTTGGCACCACCAACTCGTGCGTGGCGGTCGCCGAGACCTCGCCGGCCGGAAAGATCGAAATTCGCATCGTTCCGAACGCCGAGGGAGCCCGCACGACGCCGTCGATCGTGGCGTTCACGGCGAGCGGCGAGCGGCTCGTCGGCCAGGCCGCCAAGCGCCAGGCGGTGACGAACCCTGCGAGCACCGTCTACGCCGTGAAGCGGCTCATGGGCCAAAAGATCGATCATCCGACGGTCAAGATCCAGACGGCCGGGGTCCCCTACAAGATCTTCGCCGCGCCGAACAACGACGCCTGGGTGCAGGTCGGCGGCCGCGACATGTCGCCGCCCGAGATCAGCGCGATCATCCTCGCCAAGATGCGCGAGATCGCCGAAGCGTTCCTCGGTGAAACGGTGAGCGAGGCCGTCGTCACCGTCCCCGCGTATTTCGACGACGCGCAGCGGCAGGCCACGAAAGACGCGGGAAAGATCGCCGGGCTCGACGTCAAGCGCATCATCAACGAACCCACGGCCGCAGCGCTCGCTTACGGGCTCGATCGCCGCGACACGGAGCGCGTCGCGGTCTACGACCTCGGCGGGGGGACATTCGACATTTCGATCCTCGAGATTCGAAACGGCGTCTTCAGCGTCAAGTCGACGAACGGCGATACGCACCTCGGGGGAGAGGACTTCGATCGGACGATCGTCGAGAGCCTCGCTACCGCCTTCGAAAAGGAACACGGCGTCGATCTGCGCAAGGATCGGTCAGCCCTCCAGCGGCTCAAGGAGGCCGCGGAGCGCGCGAAGCACGAGCTGTCGTCGTCGCTCGAGACGGACGTCAATCTGCCGTTCATCGCGCAATCGAAGGCGGGGGAGCCGCTGCACATCGTGAGGACGATGACGCGCGCGGAGCTCGAGATGTTGACGTTCGATCTCGTGGACCGGACGCTCGAGCCCTGCCGAAAAGCGATGGCGGACGCGAAGCTCACGCCCGCGGACATTCACAACGTCATTCTCGTGGGGGGGATGACGCGGATGCCGGCCGTTCAAAAGACGGTTAAGGAGTTCTTCGGCAAGGATCCGCACAAGGGCGTCAACCCGGACGAAGTCGTGGCCGCCGGTGCGGCGCTGCGGGGTGCGGCGCTGGGCGACGACAAAGTCGAGATTCTTCTCCTCGACGTCACTCCACTGTCGCTCGGTGTCGAGACCGGTGGGGGCTTGTTCACCGTCCTCATTCCACGCAACACGACGATTCCGACCGAAAAGAGCGAAGTCTTCACGACGAGCGTGGACAATCAGTCGTTCGTGCCCGTGCACGTCCTCCAAGGCGAGCGCAAGATGGCTGCCGACAACCGCAGCCTCGCGCGCTTCGAGCTCACGGGGATTCCTCCGGCTCCGCGCGGCGTGCCCAAGGTCCAGGTGACGTTCCGCCTCGATGCGGACGGACTGGTGAGCGTCGAAGCCAAGGACCTGGGAACCGGCAAAGCACAAACGGTCCGCGTCAAGGCGGCGAGCGGGCTGACGCAAGAAGAAGTCGACACGCTCGTGAGCGACGCCGA
>DATHQY010000492.1:0-9629 GCA_035482215.1 Polyangiaceae bacterium
CGCGCCCGGCTCGGTCCAGCGGGTGCCCACGGCTGGTGCTGTTTGCGTGTGTACGACACGACCAGCAAGCGGTTCGACGGTACGAACGCGAACGACTACTTCGACATTCGCGTCGATCGGACCGACCGCGAGTACTTCCTCATGATCCGGCGACCGACGTCGATCATGCACGCCGAGATCGGCCTGAAGACCGAGGAGGGCTTCTTCCAGCCCATCGCGCGCTCGGGCGCCGCGGAGTTTCCGCGGAACGCGCCCTCGCCGAACACGTCGCTCGAATGGATGACGGTCACCTCGGACGACGTTCCGCCCGCGGTCGCGCCGTATCGATCGCGCTACACGGGCCCTCCGCCGTCGCTGCCGGAGCGCGCGGGGGCCGGCTATGTCGACGTCTGGCGCGCGGCGTACGCGCCGTCGATGCAGGCGCAGGCGAACACGCCCGTCGAGAACGCCTCGTCGAGCGGCGCCGGCATTCACCGCACCTACGATCGCAGCGCGCACATCGAGCGGTGGTGGCACCTCGACGAGTGGCGCTCCGAGTGGCGCGGCGGTCTCCGCTTCATCCGCCGCGTCGGTGCGGTCGAAGACCAGGCGGTCCACTGGAAAGAGGGGCCGTTCCCCATCGAGTTCGGCGACCCGGAGCGCTTCGCGGTGGAGCTCCTCGGCGAGCCTCCCGTGCAGCTTCGGTCGGAGGGCATGGCGTTCACGGTCTACGGGCCGTGGCGGGTCAGCATCCGGAGCTTCGACGGGGAGGCGAAGCGGCGAATCCTCAGCACGTGGTCGATTCGCTGGGTTCGCGCCACCACGCCGATGATCGAGCGGTGGGGCTTCGGGGTCGAACGGCACGTGGAGTCGGGCTACGAGCGTGAACACGTCGTGGTCGGCGCCTCGGAGCAGCACGTTCTCCTCGAGCGCGGCGCGAGCGAACGCTGGCGCATCGGCGCTTCCGAGCGCATGTGGCTCGGCGCCAGCGAGTGGGCCGCGCGCGGGGGATCGGAGACGCTTCACCTCGGCGCTTCGCAGTTCGGATTCGCGGGGGCGAGCGCGCTTCTCTATCGCGGTGCGAGCGAGTCGGTCCGCATGGGCGCGAGCGAGTGGATGCGCATGGGCGCGAGCGAGTGGATGCGCATGGGCGGCTCGGAGCGTGTGTGGATGGGCGCCAGCGAGGAGTGGCGCATGACGGGCGGGGCGAGCATGGGGCTCGGCGGCAGCGAATCCCACTTCGGAGGCGCGAGCGAGGCGCACCACGGGGGCGCGAGCGAATCGCACCACGGGGGCGCGAGCGATGCGCGCTTCAACGGAACCGCGTACGGCAGCGAACGGTGGGGCGGTCGTCTAGAGGAGGTATGAGCGTGGCCCACGGATATTTGGCGATGGTCCTGCATGCGCACTTGCCGTTCGTGCGCCACCCCGAAGCCACTTCCTACATGGAAGAAGAGTGGTTCTTCGAAGCGATCACGGAGACGTACGTCCCGCTTCTCCTCGCGTTCGAGAATTTGTGCCGCGACGGGATCGACTTCCGGATCACGATTTCGTTCAGCCCGTCGCTCCTCGCGATGATGACCGACGATCTCCTGAAGGAGAGGTACGCCCACAAGATCGACAAGCTGATCGAGCTCGCCGAGAAGGAGGTCGACCGCACGTCGCGCGAGGACCACGCGTTCCACGAGCTCGCCAAGATGTACCGCCACCGCTTCCACGAGACGCGGGCCTGCTGGCGGCGGTACGACGGGGATCTGGTTCGCGCGTTCCGCGCACTCGCGGACGCGGGCGTCCTCGAGATCATCACGTGCACGGCCACGCACCCGTTCTTCCCGCTTCTCGATCGCAATTGGGCGGCCTTCCGCGCGCAGGTGCACACCGCCGCGAGCCTCTACGAGCGCCTCTTCGGCCGGCGCACGAAAGGCATGTGGCTCGGCGAATGCGGATACGTGCCGGGCGTCGACGAGTTGATGCGCGAAGAAGGGATCCGCTTCTTCTTCGTCGACACGCACGGCGTGCTCTTCGCCGATCCGCGCCCGCTCTACGGCGTCCACGCGCCCATCTACTGCCGCTCGGGCGTCGCCGCGTTCGGGCGCGACATCGAGAGCAGCAAGCAAGTCTGGAGCGCGCAAGAGGGATATCCCGGCGACGCCAGCTACCGCGATTTCTATCGCGACATCGGATTCGACCTGCCGCACGACTACATCGCGCCGTACATCCATCCGGAAGGAATCCGCACCTTCACGGGCATCAAGTACTACGCGGTCACGAGCCGCTCGAGCGACGGCAAGCGCCTCTACGATCCGCACCAGGCGTACCTGCGCGCGGCCGAGCACGCGGGGAACTTCATGTTCAATCGCGAGCGGCAGCTCGAGCACCTCCGCGCGAACATGGACCGGCGCCCGATCGTCGTCGCGCCGTACGACGCGGAGCTCTTCGGGCACTGGTGGTACGAGGGGCCGATGTTCCTCGAGCTTCTGTTCCGGAAGCTCCATTACGACCAGGGTGCGGTTGCCCCCATCACGCCGAGCGGCTACCTCGCCGAGTACCCGACGAACCAGGTCGCGACGCCGTCGCTTTCGTCGTGGGGCGAGAAGGGGTACGGCGACTATTGGTGCAACGGCACGAACGCGTGGGTCTACCGGCACCTCCACAAAATGGCGGAGCGCATGGTGGAGCTCGCGCAGAAGTTCCCCAAGGCCGAAGGGCTGCAGCGGCGGGCGCTCGATCAGGCCTCGCGCGAAGTCATGCTCGCGCAAGCGAGCGACTGGGCCTTCATCATGAAAACGGGGACGACCGTGCCGTACGCGACGAAGCGCACCGTCGATCACGTGTCCCGTTTCACGCGGATCTACGAGGGCCTCCTCGGGGGAACGCTCGACGAGGCGTGGCTCGAGGAAGTCTCGCGGCGGGACAACCTGTTTCCCGAGATCGACTACCGGGTCTACGCGACCTGACGGCGGGGCTACGGCGCGCAAGGACCGGAGGGACCGCGATCGACGGGGCGTGAGGACGAGCGAGAGGGGTGGACCGCCAAGACGCCGAGCCAAGACGCCAAGAAGGAAGGGCCGGCCCTCTCTTCGGAGGGGGTACCGAGGGCGCCTCGACGCGTCGCGTAGGTTCGACCTCGCGTCGCGTGGGCTCGTCGCTGCGTCGCGGAGGCTCGACCCCGTCGGGTTACGCCGAGCTGCGCGCGTCGCGTGGGCTCGTCGCCGCGTCGCGGAGGCTCGACCCCGTCGGGTTACGCCGAGATGCGCGCGTCGCGTGGGCTCGTCGCTGCGTCGCGTGGGCTCGTCGCTGCGTCGCGGAGGCTCGGCCCTCCGGGGTTTGCCCAACTCTGCGCGCTGTCTTGCCCCGCCCCCGTGTCCCCTTCGCTCGTCATCCGGGTGACGAGCGGACGCAGCGCCCTCTCCACGCTCGCGTACGTATCTCGTTCACCCGGGGATGCCTCCGCGTCCTTCGCATCGCATCCCCTTCGATTCGAACGAGCGCGCCGGCTCACGTCTTGGCGTCTTGGCGCCTTGGCGGTCCCTTGCTCTCGACGGCGCTGCGCGGCCCCGTTTCCGCCGCGCTGCGCGGCCCCGTTTCCGCCGCGCCACGCGGCCCCGGCGTCCCCGCGCTGCGCGGCCCGCTCTCTTCGGCGCGACCGCGGACTCCGGTGCGGTCTTCGACGGCCCACTCGTAGACCTTCGCGTACTCGGCCGCGGCGACGTCCCACCCGAAGCGCTTTCGCATGGCGCGGCGCTGCATCTGCCGGAAGTGGCCCGGCCGCTCCCGATACGTCTCGACCGCCCAGCGCACCGTGGCGAACAGCGAGTCCGCGTTGAGGTCCCACAGCTTGAACCCGGTGCCGTCGCCCGTGGCGGGGTCGTAGTTCTCCACGGTGTCGTCGAGCCCTCCGGTCGCCCGCACGATCGGCAGGGTGCCGTATCGCTGGCTGTACATCTGGTTCAGCCCGCACGGTTCGAAGCGCGACGGCATGAGGAACAGATCCGCGCCCGCTTCGATCCGGTGCGCGACGTCCTCGTTGAATCCGATCCACGCGCGGAACCGCGAGCCGCCGTGCTGCGAGTGCATGTTGAGGTACCCCTCGGACGACGGGTCTCCCGAGCCGAGGATGACGACTTGCGTGTCGAGATCGAGGATGCGCGTCAGCGCCGCGACGATCACGTCGATCCCCTTTTGGCTGCTGAGGCGCGACACGACGCCGATGAGCGGCACGTCCGGGCGCTCCGCGAGGCCGAGTTCGCGTTGCAGTGCGCGCTTGCAGGCGGCCTTGCCCGAGAAGTCGTCCACGTCGAACGGCGCCGCGATGGCCGCGTCGCGCGCGGGGTTCCACGCCTTCTCGTCGATGCCGTTGAGAATGCCGACGACGTCGGCTCCGCGAAACCGGATGACCGCGTCGAGGCCCGCGCCGCCTTCGCGCGTCCGGATCTCTTGGGCGTAGCGCGGCGACACCGTCGTCAGCTTCGTGGCGTGGAACAGGCCCCCCTTGAGCGGATTGACGCCGCCGAAATCCTCGAGGCTGTCGGCGCGCAATTCGCTCCACGGGATGTGCACGGACGGCAGATCGCGCGCGGGGAACTTCGCCTGGTGGGCGAGGTTGTGGATCGTGAGCACCGACGCGGCGCGAGCGAGCGGCGTGTGTGCGACCGTCGTGTTCAGCTGAATCGGCAGAAGGGCGCTGGGCCAGTCGTGCACGTGGAAGACGTCGGGCGTGAATCCGAGGTGCAGACAGAGCTGCAACGCGCCTCGGCAGAGAAACCCGTAGCGAACGAGGTTGTCGCCCGCCGACCCGCCCGGCGGATCGTAGAGGTAGCCGCGCCCGAAGAGCTCGCGGTGGTCGAGGAGATAGACGGGCACGTCGCTCCCCGGCATGCGGGTCTCGAGCACGCCCGCCCACGCTTCGCCGCGGCCGAGCGGCACGCCGAGGGGCGCGTCGTGCCGCACGAGCCCTTGGAGCGAGATCGCGTCGTAGCGCGGCAGGACGATGCGCGCGTCGACGCCGAGCGCCCGGAGCGCGATGGGCAGCGCCGCGACGACGTCGCCGAGGCCCCCCGACTTGACGAATTGAGCGCATTCAGAAGCGACGAAGAGAACGGAAAGGGGAGCAGGCACTCGGGCTTTTCCTATCTTTCTCCGCACGGACGAGTAAAGACGAGACTGGAGACGCGCATGCGGAGCACCATTGGAATCGACTCGATCGGAGTCTACGTACCACGCCTTTACCTCGATTTGACGGACGAATGGGCCAGGACGCGAGCGCCGGTTCTCGCGGGAGGCGACGTGCAGAAGCTCGTCGGCAAAGTGACCGACGGGGTCGGTGTCCGGCGGATGGCCGTCGTCGACGCCCACCAGGATTGCGCCACGCTCGCTGCCATGGCCGCGAAGCGCGCCATCGACGCGGCGGGCATCGACCCGCGCGAAATCGACTACCTCGCCGTAGGAACGGAGACGACCGTCGACCAGTCGAAGTCGACGGCGGCGTACGTGCTCGGCATGCTCGAGCAACACTATGGCGTGCGCATGGCCGACGTCGGGGCGCCCCAGTTCCAGTTCGCATGCATCGGGGCGACCTACGCGCTCGAAGCGGCCGTGAGCCGCATCCGCGCGGGCGATCACGCCAAGCCGTACGCGCTCGTCATCGCGAGCGACGTATCGAAGTACCCGCTCGCGACCGCGGGGGAATACACGCAAGGCGCCGGCGCCGTCGCGCTGCTCGTCTCGGAGAATCCGCGCCTTTTGGCCCTCGAGCCAGGGCTGTCGGCGACGATCACGCGCGACGAACGCGACTTCTTCCGGCCGAACTGGAGCGCGACCGCCGTCGTGGACGGCAAGTACTCGATCGACGTGTACCTCGACACGCTCGAAGCCGCGTTCCACGCCTACGCGGAGCGGGTCGAAGGGGCCCTCGGCATCGTCGCATCGCGGCTTTACGGCGCGATCGACCACTTCCTCTTCCATGTGCCGTTTCCGCGCATGGCCGAGTACGCCGCGGCGCGTGTCTTCCTCGGCCAATGGCTCGCCGACGCCGCGCCCGGCGGCGCGCGCTCGCGCCTCCTCGCAGAAGTTCCCTTGGCTGGGGCAGGCGCGGGGGCAGGCGCTGGGGCAGGCGCCGGAGGATCGCCTGCGGGCGAGGCGCTTCAGCGAAAAGAAGTCGAGCGGCTCCTCGCCAAGTCGCCCATCTTCCGCGAGGCCTTTGCCCGCAAGGTGAACCCATCGCTCGCGCTTTCGCGCGACATCGGCAACATGTACTCGGGGTCGCTCTACCTCGCGCTCGCGAGCCTGTTCGAGCAGGCGCAGCGGCCCGCAGGGGCGCCTCCGGCCGGGGCATTTTCGGCAGGGCCGCCTCTCGCCGGGCAGCGCATCGCGTTCGGTTCGTACGGAAGCGGCGCGAGCGCGAAAGTCTTCAGCGGCTCCGTCATGGCCGACTACGCCAAAGTGACCTCGCACTTGCGCCTGACCGAGGAACTTCGCCCGCAAGCCGAAGGGGGGACACGTGTGCCCCTCTCCATGGCCGACTACGAACGGCTGCACGCGCTGACCGACGCCGAGCTCGATTACGATGGGGCCGCGATCGACAGCGTGATGCAAAAGCTGCGCGACGGCGTCGCGCTCGCCCCGAGCGAAGTCGCTGCGGTCGCGGCCTTGCGGTCGGCCGTCCAGTCGCCGAAGTGGCGCGTCCGTCCCCGCGGCGCGTCGATTCTCGCGCCGCGTGCAGAGTTTGCGCTCGAGCGGATCGGGACGACGAGCTCCGCGGAGCGCACGGACACGGGCTACCGTTACTACGCCTGGGTGCCTTGATCGTTGTGACGCAAATTGACGGGCCGTGTTAGAAACCGGTCTGAAACCAGACCCAGGTCACCTTCCCCGAGCGCACCGTGCAAGAGCTCCTCGACGACGTTCGCCTCCTCACCCGTTTACTCGACGACGCCATGGAGGAGCGCTCCGGTCCGGGCGCGCTCGCCACGATCGACGAGCTCCGTCGCGCCGCGCCGGAGCTTCGCACGCAGGGCGGCGCGCCCGCCCGCGAGGCCTTCGCGCAGCGCATGTCGTCGCTCAGCGCCGCGGAGCTCGCGGAGGTCGCGCACGCTCTCACGCAGCAGCTGCAGCTGATGAACGTCGCGGAAGAGCAACACCGCGTGCGCGTCCTCCGGAGCCGCGACAACGGGGGGTCGGTCATCACCGAATCGATCGCCGCCGCGATCGAGGAAGCGAGCCGCAACGGGGTCAAGGCCGACGACGTGCGCGCCCTTCTCAAGCGCCTCTTCGTCATGCCCGTGCTCACCGCGCATCCGACCGAAGCGCGGCGCCGGACGGTGCTCGACCACCTCGCCGCCGTCTCGGGCGGCCTCGATCGACTCGACGACCCGCGCCTCTCGGCGCACGACAAGGCGCACATCCTCGGCCGCCTGCGCGAGTCGATCAGCACGCTCGACTGCACGGAAGAAGCGCGCGCGATGCGTCCGACGCCGCTCGACGAAGTGCGCGCCGGGCTCGACGTGTTCGAGCGCACCCTCCTCGACGTGACGCCCGCGATCGTGCGCGAGCTCGAAGACTCGCTCGAGCGGTTTTACCCGGGCGAGCCCTTCAACGTCGGGCCGTTTCTCCGCTGGGGCACGTGGATCGGCGGCGACCGTGACGGGCATCCCGGCGTCACCGCCGACGTGACGCGCGCCGCGCTCGATCGGTACCGGAGTGTCGCCATCGGCCGCGCCATCCGCGACGTGGGCGAGCTCGGACGCGAGCTCTCCGTCGCGTCGGCCCGCGTGAACCAGGCCGGAGTGAACGAGCTCGAAGCGTCGCTCGCCGAAGATCGCGGCCGCTGGCCGGAGATCGCCGCGCGCGCCAAGCGAAGCGGCATGCACGAGCCCTGGCGCGAGAAGCTGCGCCACATGCGCGCGCGCCTCGAAGCGACGTTGAAGCGCAGCGACGGCGCGTATCCCGATGCGGCGAGTTACCGCGCCGACCTCGCGCTCATCCGGCGGACGCTCGCCGCGGCGGGCTTGAAGCGCCTCGCCAAGGGCAGCGTCTACGACGCGGAGCGCCGCGCGGAGATCTTCGGCTTCCACCTCGCCACGCTCGATCTGCGCCAGCACTCGCACGTCCACGAAGTGTGCGTCGACGAGCTGCTCACCGCGGGCGGGGTCCCCGGCTATGCGGGGCTCGGCGAAGCGGAACGCGTGTCGCTCCTCTGCGGCTTGCTCGAGCGCGCCGACATGGGCGCGCCGTACGATCGCCAGGGTCTCTCCCCCGTCACCCGCGACCTCCTCGCGATGCTCGATGTGGTCGGGCGCGCGCGCCGCGACCAGGGGCCGGAAGCGTGCGAGCGCTACATCGTCAGCTTCACGAGCACGCCGAGCGACCTCCTCGAAGTGCTCTTCCTGGCTCGCTCGGCGCGTCTCGCGCCCGACGAGCTCCGCCCGGTTCCGCTCCTCGAGCAGCTGCAGGACCTCGACCGCGCCGAACCGATGGCGCGGAGCATGCTGTCGCTCACGCCGGTCCGCGCGGCGATGCGCGGCGAGCTCGAAGTGATGATCGGCTACTCCGACAGCGGCAAGCAGGTCGGCTACGTCGCCAGCACGATCGCCCTCCGCGCCGCACAGGCGAACCTCGCCAAAGTCGCCGACGAAGCGGGCGTCACGCTCACCGTGTTCCACGGGCGCGGCGGCGCCGTGGGGCGCGGCGGCGGTCCTGCGAACTACGCGATTCGCGCGCAGCCGCGGCAGGCCCTTCGTGGCCGTCTCCGCGTCACCGAGCAAGGCGAGACGATTTCCGCGCGGTACGGCCAGGTCGAGATCGCGCGCCGCGAGCTCGAACAAGTCGTCAACGCGGTCCTCGTCGCGGGGCTCGGGTCGAACGCGCACTTGCCGGGTCCGGAGGAGCGCAGCGGGCGCGAGGCGCTGCTCGAAGTCGCGGGCCGCACGGCGGGCGCCGCGTACGCGAACCTCGTCGGCGATCGCGATCGCCTCGCGCGGTACAGCGTCGCCGTGACGCCGATCCGCGAGATCTCCGAGCTGCCGATCGCCTCGCGCCCCGCGGCGCGCAAAGCCACGCTCACGCTGGACGAGCTCCGCGCGATTCCGTGGGTGTTCTCGTGGAACCAGTGCCGCCACGGCATCCCGGGGTGGTTCGGCTTGGGCTCCACGCTCGACGCGATGCTCCAGGAGCGCGGACTCGAGTACCTCCGCCAGATCTACACGGTGTGGCCGTTCTTCCGCGTGCTCATCGATAACGCGCAGCTCGCGCTCGTCCGCGCCGACATGGACGTCGCCGAGTACTATGCGCGCCTCGGCGACCCCGAGGGGCGTGAAGTCTTCACGATGATCAAGGACGAGTACGAGCGCACCGTCGCGCGCGTGCTCGAAGTCACGCAGACCGACCAGCTCCTGGCCGCGTCGCCGACGCTGGCGCGCAACGTCGCCCGCCGCAATCCGCTGGTCGATGTGCTGAACCATGCGCAGATCGAGTTGATGCGGCGCATGCGCGCCGCCACTTCGCCCGAGGAGCGCGAGGTGCTCCGCCGCGCGCTGTTCGTGACGATCAACGGGATCGCCGCCGGCTTGATGACGGCCGGATAGCGCAGGATAACCAGGGCTTCGACGCGCCGCGTCCGGGGTTGCGGCGCCGCGGTCACCGTCCGCACCGTG
>DATHQY010000493.1:0-3918 GCA_035482215.1 Polyangiaceae bacterium
ACCGAAGGCTGCCGCGGGATGGTGTTCGACATCGACTACCAGGGGGCACGGCAGATCAAATCCAAAGCGCCCGACGTCGTCACCGCCTTCATCGTCCCGCCGTCAATGCAGGAGCTCCAACGGCGCTTGCGCGGCCGGGCGAGCGAAACGGAAGACGCCGTCCAGCGCCGTTTCGCGGTAGCCAAGCGCGAAATTGAGCACTATGCGCTGTTCGACTATCTGGTCATCAACGAGTCCGTGAACGGCGCCTTCGACGAGCTGCGATCGATCGTCATCGCCGAGCGAACGCGGCGGTCCCGCCGGGCGCTCAAAGCGGAATCGTTGTTGCGAACCGGACACCTCTGAGGAAAATCGCGCGATGAGCACGTCGATACAGTCCAACCCGGCCAGCGTCCTGGCCGTGATCGGCGGCAGCGGTCTCTACGCGGTCGACGAGCTCGAGGGGCGCGAGACCCTCGAGGTCGATACACCTTTCGGCCGGCCTAGCGACGCGATCACCCGCGGGCGCCTGCGAGACACGACGCTGCTCTTCTTGCCGCGCCACGGGCGGGGCCACGCAACCGGCCCTTCGGACATCAACTACCGGGCGAACATCTGCGCGCTCAAGAAGCTCGGCGCCACGCACCTCGTCAGCGTCAGCGCGGTCGGCTCGATGAAAGAGGAGATTGCCCCCGGTCACTTCGTCGTCGTCGACCAGTTCCTCGACCTGACGCGGCGGCGCGTCTCGACGTTTTTCGACCCTGGGCTCGTCGCCCACGTAGGTTTCGCCGATCCGGTCTGCGCGGACCTCTCCGAGGCGCTCGCCAAAGCGGCGGCCGGGAGCGGCGTGCGGGTGCACCGCGGCGGTACGTATGTCTGTATCGAAGGCCCGCAGTTCTCGACGCGTGCCGAGAGCCGGCTCTACCGGTCGTGGGGCGTCTCCGTGATCGGAATGACGGCGATGCCCGAGGCGAAGCTCGCGCGCGAGGCCGAGCTCCCGTATGCCCTTCTGGCGCTGGCCACGGACTACGACTGCTGGCACGAGAGCGAGGAGGACGTGACGGTCGAAGCGGTCCTTGCGACCATGCGCGAGAACGTGAAGCACGCGCGTGCGGCCATCGGGCTCCTCGCTCGTTCGCTCCCCGATCGAAGCCGCAGCCCGGCGACCACCGCGCTGCGAGCGGCGCTGCTCACCGCTCCAGACGCGATCTCGCCCGCCACGCGTTCGAAGCTCGACTGGTTGGTCGGCCCTTACCTCCCCTGATCGCTTTCGGTAAACCCCGGTCTACCTGCCGGAGATGAAGACAAGGAAACCTCTCGTGACCAGCAGCCCGCTCCTCATCGTCGGCTCCATCGCATTCGACGACCTCGACATGCCCTCCGGACAGCACCGCGACGTCCTCGGCGGCGCAGCGACGTACGCCGCGCTTTCGGCGTCGCTCCTGACGCTCGAGCATGTGCGCATCGTCGGCGTCGTGGGTACGGACTTTCCCGAGGCCCATCTGGCCAATCTGCGTGCGCGCGGCGTCGACACCACCGGCGTCGAACGCAAGGAAGGGCGCACGTTCCGCTGGCACGGGCGCTACTCGGAGGACCTCGCGAGCCGCACCACGATCGACACGCAGCTCAACGTCTTCGCAGACTTCTCGCCGCAGGTCCCGCCGGGGCCGGGCGCGAGCCCGTTCGTCCTCCTCGGCAACATCCACCCCCAGCTCCAAGTGAACGTCGTAAATCAGATCGGCCGCCCCAAGTTCGTCGCCGCCGATACGATGAATTGGTGGATCGAGCGCGAGCCCACACACCTCGCGGAGCTCCTCCGCAAGATCGACCTCCTGGTCGTCAACGACGAAGAGGCACGACAGCTGTCCGGCCAGCACAATCTCGTCCGGGCCGCGGCCGATATTCGGAAGCGCGGGCCAAGGGCGCTCATCATCAAGCGCGGCGAGTTCGGCGCCCTCCTGTTCGACGACGCCGGGACGTTCTTCGCGCCGGCGTACCCGCTCGAAGAAGTCCTCGACCCGACCGGCGCCGGCGACTCGTTCGCCGGGGGCCTCATGGGGTACCTAGCGCTCGCCGGGGACGCCCCCCCGGCCGTTCTCCGCCGGGCGATGTTCTTCGCCTCGGCGCTAGGTAGCTTCTGCGTCGAAGGGATCGGACCGGCCCGCCTTCTCGCGATGAGCCGCGCCGATCTGGCAGGGCGCATCGCCGCGTTCGCGAAGCTCGTGGACTTCGGCGGCCAGCTTTCACTCCCGCTCTGATCGCCGAAAGGAGCGGATGGACTCCGACGCCGACCTTCGCGCGTACGACGCGCTCGCCGAGCACCCGCGCTTGGCCGATCTTGCCGCCGTCACACGGACGGTGATGGCGGAGATCGCACGCGATCGAACCGCATCGGGCCGCTCGGCGCGCGTCGCCGACCTCGCCGCCGAACGCGAGCTGCGCCGCGAAGACGCGGAGACGCCGTTCGGCAACGCCCTCGACGCCGTGGAGCGCGACCCCGAAGACGACGCCCAGCGCGCCCTCGTGCGTGCGCTTTCCGCGCACGCCGTGGCCGCCAACGTGCCGACGGACCGGGAGGCGGAGGATCGCACCGCCGCGGACCTCTTGTGGCTCGCAACGCGAACGCCGTTCGACGCGACGGGCTTGCTGGACCGGGCTCTCGGGGACGGCGCGGCGACGCTCTGGGATGCGATTGCGGAACAGGTGCGGCGCGTGGACCGTGGAGCGCAAGCCGCGTTGGGCCGAGGCGAGGCCTTCGTGGGCGCAGCCGCACTCGCGGCTTCGACCGCCCCGGCGGCCATGAAGCTCGCGGGATCACTGGCAACCGACGTGCGCGACAAGCAGCTCGCCTACGTCCTGCAAGCTTGCGTGGGCGCCGGGGAAGGCGGCGACGGCGTGGAGGGAGAGCTCGCATCGCGCCCGCGAAGCGCGTTCGTAGGGTGGCTGCTCGCGGCGACCGGGATCGCGCTCTCGAAACGCGCGGTCCGCGGGGCCGCGCGCCTCGTCCTCGCGTACAAGACGCCCGCTCGCGTGAGCTTGTCGGGCGACGGCGGGATTCGCGTGCGCTGGCGCACCGAGCTCCTCGGACGCACCTTGCGCGAAGACGACGTGCTCGTACCCCGCGCGGCGCTCGTTCGCGCGAGCCGCGATGTGCGCTACCCGGCCCTCGCGCTCTACGTGGGGCTCTTCGCTCTGGCGCTCGGAAGCTATGTGGGTATCTCCGCGCTGTTCGACGGTATTTACGCCTCTTCGCCGTCGCTCCTCGCGACGGGAATCGCGGTCGTGGGCATTGGTGTCGCGGCGGATTTCGTTTTCTCCTCTCTCATTCCCGGCCAGCGCGGACGGTGCCGAATCGTGTTCGTTCCGCGCAAAGGCCCGGCTCTTTGCGTCAGCGCGGTGGACATCGCCCTCGCCGACGAACTGTTGGGCCGCCTGTCGCGGCGTTGAATTCACTTCGGCGATCACCGCACACCGTGCGCCCTCGCGCATCGGGCCTTTCCCTCGGCCCTTCCGTCGCCGATATCGCCCATTGCGCGCCTGCCGATGCCCCATGCGCCGCTCGGCGCGCGGTGCCTCCCGCACCCGGGCACCGCGAAAGCCGATTTCGTGTTCCGCCTTTCTTCGATGTTTGTGGTGCCCGCGGAGTGGCCGCGCGGCCGCCGTAAGCTAGAGTTCCTAATCGGGTGACTGTTCCTTCGTTCTCGATGCGGCCCATTCAGTCCATTGGACGATATCTACTCTTCGGAGAGATTGCCTCCGGGGGTATGGCGACCGTTCACCTCGGCCGCGTGAACGGCGCCGCCGGCTTTTCGCGTACGGTGGCCATCAAGCGGCTTCACCCTGCGTTCTCGCGCGACACGGAATTCGTATCGATGTTCCTGGACGAGGCGCGCCTCGCCGCGCGCATTCGCCATCCCAACGTGATTCCCACGCTCGACG
>DATHQY010000494.1:0-2083 GCA_035482215.1 Polyangiaceae bacterium
CGAGTCGCTGCTCCTGGAAGGCGCGCGGCGAGTCGACGAATGGGGCTTGATCAGCAAGAAGATCCCGAGCTTCGACCTCGTCTTCGAGGTCGATGGCGATCGACTCAAGCAGAGCGACGTCACGCTCACGCACCAGCAGGAGGTCCTGCTCGATTTCCTCGACGGTCGGCGCGACGTGACCGCGCTGGTCGATGCGAGTGGACTCAGTGAATTCGACGTCGGCAAGGCGTTGTTCGCGCTCCTGTCGGCGGGCTTCCTGCATCGCGTGGGGACCAGTAAGGCCGAGCCGATGGTCTCCGACGCGCGCGTCGAAGAGCACCGGAACCTCGGCATCGCGTTCTACAAAACCGGCATGTTCGAAGAGGCCGTCCGCGAGTTTCGGCGCGTCTCCGAGTGTCGGCCCGCGGATCAAGGCGCGCCGTTCTATCTCGGGCTGGTCCTCATGCGCCAGGGGAAATGGCCGGCGGCCGCCGAGGTCTACCGCACCGCGGCGCAGACGCTTGGCGCCAAGCCCGCCGTGTTTTGCAACCTGGCGTACACCCTGGAGCGTCTCGGCGAGTACGACGAGGCGCGCGCGGCACTCGACGAGGCCGTCAAACGCGGCGCGGGGAACTTGCCGCAAGTGCGCACCTCGTACGGTGCCCTGGCGCTCCGTGCCGGAGACATTGCCGAGGCGGACGCTGTCCTCTCGGCCGCCCGCCCGCTGTGGGGCAAAAAGCCGCCACCACCCGCGTGGTTCCACTACGCCGGACTGGCGGCGGCATTGGCGGGAGATCTCGACCGGGCCACGGAGCTTTTGAGCGAAGGCACGGCGCTGCATCCCCACGCGGCGGCGCTGTTCAATAATCTGGCCGCGGTGGCGGAGCGACGCGGTGGCTGGGCCGACGCCGCGATGTTCATCGAGCGCGGCACGGCCGAGGACCCGGCGCTGCCGCAACTGCACAAGAATTCGGGCGACTATGCGTACCGCTCGGGACAGTATGACGAAGCGCTCGATGCCTATCAGCGCGCGACGCGACTCAACCCCGCGCTGGGCGACGATGTCTTCTTCAAGATCGGCAATATTCGCTATCGACGACGCGAGACGGCCGAGGCCGTGAAGTGTTGGGAACGCGCGCTGGAGCTCGAGCCGGCGAACGCGATCATACGGAGCAATCTGGACGCGGTCCGGCGGGCGGGATGAGCGACGAAGGCGAATTTCAGCAGTTGCTGTGGAAGATCGCGACCGAGCGCCAGTTCCACTGCCAGCACTACAAAGAGAAGTGCTTGCGGCGGCGCATTGGCGTCCGCCTCCGCGCGCGCGGGCTGCACAGCTACGCGGACTACGCGCGGCTCTTGGACGGCGACGCGCGCGAGTACGAGAAGCTGCTCGACACGCTGACCATCAACGTCACCAAGCTGTTTCGGAATTGGGAGACGTGGGAAGCGATCGCGGTTCACGTGATTCCGGCCATCTGGCAAGAGCCGCGACAGGTGCACGTGTGGAGCGCCGGGTGTTCGTCGGGCGAAGAGGCGTATTCGCTGGCCGTGATGTTTCACCGACACGCGAGCGCGGTGCGCGAAGCGAACCGATTGAGCCGGATCGACATTCTGGGGACCGACATCGACCGCGAGAGCTTGACGGCGGCCGCGAAAGGGCTGTTCGATGACGATGCCTTCACGGATACGCCGAGCGATCTCCGGGCGGAGTATTTCAGTCCGACGCAGCCGGCCACCGTGCGGCCCGAGGCGAAGAGTCTCGTGCGATTCGAGCGTCGGGATCTGATCCGCGGCGACGCGCCCAAGGGGCTGCACCTGATCGCCTGCCGCAACGTGATCATCTATTTCGATCGCGTCACGCAGGAGCAGTTGTTCGTCCGGTTCCACGACGCGCTCGAGCCCGGCGGTTTTCTCGTGCTCGGCAAAGTTGAAACCTTGCTCGGCGCCACGCGCTCGTTGTTCGAGCCGGTGGACGCGCGCGAGCGCATCTTCCGCCGCCGGTGAACGAGCACATCCGCGTCAAAGTCGCCGACTACGCCGTGGCCCGTGGCGATGCGATCATCGCCACCATCGGCCTGGGGTCGTGCGTCGCGATCACCGTCTA
>DATHQY010000495.1:0-11578 GCA_035482215.1 Polyangiaceae bacterium
CCCCGCGCATGATGGGTTGGACTCGCATGGCCGGCGAGTCGATGTTCGTGCGTCGCCTCGCCCCCCAGGAAGACAAGGTGGATCTCGCCCTCGTCCGCACCGAGGATCTCGAGCCGCTGGCGCGGCATTTCGGTGCGCTCCTGGGGGCCGTGCACCGGCGCGGCGCGACCCGCACCCCGAAGCGCCCGTGGACCGCCGAAGACCGCGTCGAGCTGGTACACCGCGCCGTCGCCCTCGCGGGCACGCACGAAGCGATGTACCTCGCCTACTGCGACCTATCGCGGCCGAGGTAGGCCAACTCGCCGCGTCTGCTCACGCCTCCGCCGAGACGCTTCGCTTGCCGCCCTTGCGCCCGGACTTCGCGCCGTTCGCCTGCGACTTCGCCGCGGCTTTGCCGCCGAGCAGGTCGTCCGCGATCTTCGCCGCGCGGTCCGTGCTCTCCCACGAGAACTCGCTCCGGCCGAAGTGGCCGTACGACGCCGTCTTCTTGTAGACGGGCGCGAGAAGCCCGAGCTCGTCGATGAGCGCCTTCGGGCGCATGTCGAAGTTCTGCAGGATGTACTTCTCGAGCACGTCGTCGGCGACCTTGCCGGTGCCGAACGTGTTGATGTGCACGCCCACCGGCTGCGCGACGCCGATCGCGTACGCGATCTGCAGCTCGCAGCGCTTCGCGATGCCCGACGCGACGACGTTCTTCGCGACGTAGCGCGCGTAGTAGCAGGCGCTGCGATCGACCTTGCTCGGGTCCTTGCCGCTGAACGCGCCGCCGCCGTGACGGCCCATGCCGCCGTACGAGTCGACGATGATCTTGCGACCGGTGAGCCCGCAGTCGCCCTGCGGGCCGCCGACGACGAAGCGCCCCGTCGGGTTGACGTGGAGCTTGGTGTTCTTGTCCATGAGCTTTTTCGGCATCGACTTCTCGATGACGAGCTCGATGATCGCCTCGCGGAGCTGCTTGTACTTGACCTTCTCGTCGTGCTGCGTCGAGACGACGATCGCGTCGATGCGAACCGGCACGTCGTTCTCGTACTCGAGCGTGACTTGCGATTTTCCGTCCGGACGGAGGAAATCGACCTGCTTCTTCTTGCGGACGGTCGCGAGCTGCTTCGCGAGCGTGTGCGCGAACTGGATCGGCGCCGGCATGAGCTCGGGCGTCTCGTCCGTGGCGTACCCGAACATGAGGCCCTGGTCGCCCGCGCCCTGCTCCTTGTTGAGGCCTTCGCCCTCGTTGACGCCCTGCGCGATGTCGGGGCTCTGCTGTTCGATCGCCGTCAGGATCGCGCACGTGTTGCCGTCGAAGCCGATGTTCGAATCGCAGTAGCCGATCTCCTTGACCGTCTCGCGGACGATCTTGGGGAAGTCGACCCGCGCCGTCGTCGTGATCTCCCCCGCGACGACGACCATGCCGGTCTTCGCGAGCGACTCGCACGCGACGCGCGCGCGCTTATCCTGAGCGAGAATCGCGTCCAGAATCGCGTCCGACACCTGGTCGCAAAGCTTGTCCGGGTGACCTTCGGTAACGGACTCGGACGTGAAACGATAACGGGACATGCGGTCTCCTCGAGCGGAAGTCGGCGAACGGAGCGTTCGGCGATACGGGCAAAAACGCGGACGAACTCGGGGGGCGTGTGTAGTACGAAGGCTGTGTCAAGTCCACGCGGATGTCGGGCGAATGTCGGGGTTTGGCACGCACGCAAGACCAGGGCAAGACTAGGACGAGAGCAGGACGCAGCGCGGCAACGGCGCGCCAACGCTGGCCAAGCCGGCGCTCCGGAACTAGGAGGAACCATTCCTCCATGCCCGTATCGATTCATGGCTACGAACGATTCGCCCAACGACACATCGGCCCTGACGATGCGCACATCGCCGAGATGCTCGAAACGGTCGGCGCCCGATCGCTCGCCGAGCTGATCGACCAGACCATCCCCGCCACGATCCGTCTGGGCCGGCCGCTGAACCTGCCGGCCGCGCGGACCGAAGCCAAGCTCGTCGAGGACCTGCAGGCGATCGCCGCCAAGAACGAGCCATGGCGGAGCTTTCTCGGGATGGGATACGCGGACTGCTTCACGCCCCCGGTCATCCAGCGCAACATCCTCGAGAATCCCGGCTGGTACACGCAGTACACGCCCTACCAGGCCGAGCTTGCGCAGGGCCGGCTCGAAGCGCTGCTCAACTTCCAGACGATGGTGAGCGACCTCACCGCGCTCGAGATCGCGAACGCATCGCTCCTCGACGAGGCGACGGCGACCGCGGAGGCCATGCACATGATGGAGTCCTTCAAGGGACCGATCACGTCCGGCCCGGCATCCGGCGAAGAGCGGAACGCCGTCTTGATCGACCCGGGCTGCCACCCGCAGACCGTCGAGGTCCTGCGCACGCGCGCGGGCGCCCACGGGATCGAGCTCGTCCTCGCCGATCCGTTCGCGTTCGATTTCGCCGCGCGCCCCGTCTTCGGCGCCATCCTCGCCTACCCGGCGACCGACGGCGCCGTGCACGACTTCCGTGGCGTCATCGCGCGCGCCCACGCCGCCGGCGCACGGGTCACGATGACGTGCGATCTCCTGGCGCTGACCGTGATCGCACCTCCGGGCGAGCTCGGAGCGGACATCGCGGTCGGCAGCGCGCAGCGCTTCGGCGTGCCGCTCGGCTACGGCGGCCCGCATGCGGCGTTCTTCGCCTGCAAAGCGGAGCTCGTGCGCAGGCTCCCCGGGCGCATCATCGGCGTGAGCGTCGACGCGCAGGGCGGTCCCGCGCTCCGCATGGCCCTGCAGACGCGCGAGCAGCACATCCGCCGCGAGAAGGCGACGAGCAACGTGTGCACCGCGCAGGCGCTGCTCGCCATCGTCGCGAGCATGTACGCGGTCTATCACGGCCCGCGAGGCCTCCGGCAGATCGCGGAGCGCGTCCACGGCCTGACGGCGTGCCTGGCGCACGGCCTCGGCAAGCTCGGGATTCGCACTGCGCATGCTTCGTACTTCGACACGCTGCGCGTCACGGGCGCGCCGAGCGACGTCGCGTCGTGGCTCGAGTCGGCGCGCGCGCGCAAGATGAACCTCCGCCGGATCGACGAGCGATCGCTCGGCGTCGCGCTCGACGAGATGACCTCCGCGGCGGACGTCGATGCGCTGCTCGCGGTGTTCAACGGCGGGCGCGCCCCGGCGTTCGCCGCGGACGACCTCGCGAAAGAAGCTTCGCCGGCCCTGGGGGCGCTCGGGCGAACGAGCGCATACCTAGGGCATCCGGTCTTCAACACGCACCACTCCGAGACGGAGATGCTGCGCTACGTGCGGACGCTCGAGTCGCGCGACCTGTCGCTCGCGCACTCGATGATCCCGCTCGGGTCGTGCACGATGAAGCTGAACGCGACCGTCGAGATGATGCCCATCACCTGGTCGCGCTTCTCGCGGGTGCATCCGTTCGCGCCGGCCGAGCAGGCCGAAGGCTACCACGTGGTCATCAAGCAGCTCGAAGCGATGCTCGCGGAGATCACCGGCTTTCCGGCGGTGAGCCTGCAGCCCAACTCCGGCGCGCAGGGCGAGCTCGCGGGCCTGCTCGTGATCCGCAAGTACCACGAGAGCCGCGGCGAGCCGCAGCGTGACCTCTGCTTGATTCCTGCGAGCGCGCACGGGACCAACCCGGCGTCGGCGGCGATGGCCGGGATGGGCGTGGTCGTGGTCGCGTGCGACGAGAAGGGCTACGTCGACCTCGCGGACCTCGAGGCAAAAGCGGGCCAGCACAAGGATCGCCTCGCCGCCTTGATGGTCACCTACCCGTCGACGTACGGGATCTTCGAGGAGGACATCGAGCGGATGTGCGCGATCGTCCACGCGCACGGCGGCCAGGTGTACCTCGATGGTGCGAACCTCAACGCGCAGGTGGGCCTCTGCCGCCCGGCCGACGTCGGGGCCGACGTTTGCCACGTGAACTTGCACAAGACGTTCTGCATCCCGCACGGCGGAGGCGGCCCGGGCATGGGCCCCATCGGGGTCGCCGCGCATCTCGCGAAGTTCTTGCCGGGCCATCCGCTGGCCAAGCTCGCTCCTTTCGCGCGCGCGGGCGCCGGTGCGGTCGATGTCGCAGCCGGCGCCGAGCAAAGCATCGGGCCGGTCGCGGCCGCGCCGTGGGGGAGCGCGAGCATCCTCCTCATCTCGTGGTCGTACATCGCGCTCATGGGCGCCGACGGGCTGCGCCGGGCGAGCGAGGTTGCGATCCTCAGCGCGAACTATGTCGCCGAGCGGATGCACGCGCACTTCCCTGTATTCTACCGAGGCAAGCGAGGGCGCGTCGCGCACGAGTGCATCCTCGACACGCGCGGGGTGAAGCGCACGGCGGGCATCGAAGTCGACGACATCGCGAAGCGCCTCGTCGATTACGGATTCCACGCGCCGACGATGAGCTTCCCCATTCCCGGCACCCTCATGGTGGAGCCGACGGAGAGCGAGCCGAAGGCGGAGCTGGATCGGTTTTGCGATGCGATGATCGCCATTCGCGAGGAGATCCGCGCGGTGGAAGACGGCCGCTCGCCGCGCGACGACAATCCGCTGAAGAACGCGCCGCACACCGCGGCGGTCATCGCCGCGAGCGAGTGGACGCACCCGTATTCGCGCGAGCAGGCGGCTTTTCCCGCGCCGTGGACGCGCGCGCGCAAGTTCTGGCCGGCCGTGGGCCGCGTGAACAACGCGCACGGCGACAGAAACCTCGTGTGTTCTTGTCCGCCCGTGACGGACTACGCCTCGACCTAGCGGCGCGCGCGGCGAACGGGCGTCCCCTGCGTGGCCGATAGGCGCTACGCGAACACCCCGGCTTGACGTCGGCGCGCCACGGGGCCACGAATGGGCATGACCCTCACCGGCGCGCTCATCCTTTTTGCCATCGCAGGCATCTGCGGGAGCTTGGGCTCGGCCCTCGCAGGCTACTCGCATCTCGGCTGCCTGAGCTCGATCGCGCTCGGTTTCGTCGGCGCGTGGCTCGGCATGTGGTTCGCCCACCAGGTGCACCTACCGGACCTTTACGTGTTGCACGTGCAGAACGAGTCGTTCCCGATCGTATGGTCGGTGCTCGGGTCGGCGATATTCGCCTATGTGATGAGCATATTGACGCGCCGCAGTCCGTACGGATTCTGACGACGCCGCTTCTATTGGGGGATTCACGATGGGCTTGTTCGAACGACCGAGTGCGGTGGGCCTCCTGGCGATGAGCGTCGCAGGGTCGATCTCGTGTGCGTCCAGCACGCCGGCGCTTCTCACTCCAGAGGGCGCTCGGGTGCACGTGTCGACCGCGAGTGAAGTCGCGCAGTGCCGACCGCTCGGTGACTTCATTGCGAGTCGTCCGTCGCCGCGGGGCGGCATGCCGGGATACCTGGGCACCACTCAAGTCCGCAACGCCGCCGCGGCCAAAGGCGCGACCGACGTCGTATTCGAGGACGATCCGCAGGCCGACGTCATCGGCCACGGGTACCAGTGCTCGCCCTAGCCAGCGCTGAGCGTCAATGTCCCCACCGTGACGTGCGGCCAGAGGATGTTGTTGAACATCAGCATGACGACCTGGGAGTACTGGAGCTGCAGGTGCGTCGACCGCCCCCAGAACGGCTCGAGCTGGGTAATTTGCGGCGGCGGCGGACCGCCTTGATTCAGAGGAACGGGGGGCGCTCCGGGATCGAGCACCCACTCGATCCAGAACGTCACGCTTGCCGAGTAGACGAAGGCGTTGGGAACGGGGTTCGCGGCGGTGGCTGCCGTCGCCGGTTGGGAAGGTAGCGGAGCTGGCGGCGTCGGATTCGCAACGCCCAGGAACGGAATGTTGCTGACGGTCTCGTACAAGCTACCGGCGCCCAGCGTCGGGAAGCCGTTCGACGATTGAAGGTCCGTCGTGAGATTGATCGCGAGGAAGCCGAGGATCTCCTGGTTGGCAATCGCGTCCCGCAACACCGAATTGGGATCGTCGATGAATCCCTGGAAGCTCGACGGAAAGGGGCCCGTGCTCTGCGAGTTCGGCGCGAGCGTGTCGAGGCCGATGTTGATCTCCGGGATGACGTGCTGGGCACCGGCGGTCGTGATCGGCTGGATTCCGACGGCCGGCGGGTTGGGCCCTTGAGGGACGGGAGCCGGTTGCGCAGGAACGGTGTACGGGCCGGGGAAAGGCTGGGGCGAGAGCCCCGGATACCCCGTGAACGGGGTGACGGGCGGAATGTTCGGTTTGCCCGGAGTGGGTGTCGTGCCCGGGTTGGGTCCCTGCATCAGCACCGTGACCCCGTGCGGGATACTCGCCATGCGCACGATGGTGGGCTGGTTTACCAGGGTGCCTCCGGTCGCCGGTTGCTGGCTCGCGGGCACGTTCATGATGAGCCCCGGTTCGATGTGCAGGGCCTGGCCCGCAGTCTGCGAGTATCCGGCGGGGCTGACCATCGGAGACGGGGCCGGATCGGCGTCGCTGACGCGCTGGAGGTAATGCAGGCCGTACAGATTGAGGTCCGCCTGCGCGTTGAAACCGCGGTTCGGGACCACGCCCGGGATGACGGTGAAATCGAAGCTGTCGTGCGTCAGATTGAGCTCGAGGAAGCGATGAGTCGCGCTGTTCTCCGGGCTTTCGCTGTTGTCCGGCCGCCAGATCGCGTTGAAGCCAGGACCTCTCCAGCTGCCCGCAAGGAACGCGAGGGGGCCCAGCTGCAGCGCAGTCGTGAGCGGTCCTTGTTGGAACCGAGGGGGCACATGACCCATTCGTTTCATCGGGCAACCAGGGCCTTCGCTTGTCTTGTTCATGGGGATCTCCTATCGCCGCTTCTAGGTAGTAGACCTCCCAAGCGAACTGTCGATTTCAGGCGGTTACGAGCGCTTCGCAACGACGAGGCGCGCCACGTCGCCCGGATGGCCGACAGGGGCCTTCGCGCCGAGGCGCGTGGCCCACGCGGCGGCGCCGGTGTCACGGAGGACGGCGAAGCCCGCGTCTCTCAGCTCGGTATGCATTGCCTCGGTCGTGCGAAGGCCGATCTGTCGCTCGCCCCACGCGGCAAGGAGCAGCGTGCGGATTCGCTGTTCGCGCAGTTGCGAATCGATCGTGGGCAAGTGGTAGTTGACGAGCACGCGGCTGCCGGCGGCCGCGCACTTCGCGATCTCTCGGAGCGATGCACGGAGGGCCGCGTGCGTGAGGTACATCACGACGCCTTCCCAGACCCAGACGGAAGCGCGCTCGGATCGAAATCCGGCGCTCGCCAGTGCGCGGTCGATCCCGCCGCGTTCGAAGTCGACGGGAACGTAGGCGAGCGAGTGCGCGAACGGGGGCAGTGCGGCGGCCTTGCGCCGTTTGAAGGCTTGTGTCGCCGGATGGTCGACTTCGAACACCGCACAGCCGCGCAGCACCTCCATCCGGTAGGCGCGCGTATCGAGTCCTGCGCCGAGAATGACGACTTGTTCAGCGCCTGCGTCGATCGCTTCCGTCAGCTCCACGTCGAGCATGGCGACCCGCTCGGAGAGCGCGTCGAAGCGCGCGATCGCACGGGCCGCGCGCTCTGGCGGTGCCTGCCGCAGGCGCGCGCTCATGCGGCGGTAGAGGCAACGCCAGCCGGGTGAAAGGAGAGCCGCGACGGGCGGATCGCGAAAGCCGGGCACTGTGGTAAACCCGTCGTTCGCCAGCGCGCGGACGAGCGCGACCATGCTGGCCGTTTGGCTCGGACGGCGTTCTCTCATGCGGTCCTTGAAGCATACCGGAGCGAAGGTACGCGTCAGGATCCCGCGTTGGCCTTCTCGGCCTTCCGGTTTTTGAGGCAGCACGTTCCGCGAAAGATTGACGCGGTTGGCGATGGAGCGAGCATGCCGCACCATGGCAAACGAACCGGCATCGGTCGCCTACGCACGACTCGTTCGACTGAACGAACTGATCACGGACCTGTGGTTGCTGCATGAGAGCGTCCCCGGGGCCGGCGACGTCCACCATTCCGTCACCGCAGAGCCTCTCCGGGCCGCGCTGGAGGATGTTCGCCGAATCGTTGCCCACGCCGTCGCCATCAGCCTCAAAACTCCGCCGCGGAAATAGGCGCGCGCCGACCCGCGGCCAGCGCCGCGACCCCGGCGGTCGCCCCTCGTTTCACTCGCGCACTCGCCACGTGCCTTCCGTTGCGGGCGAGCCTGCCACCCGTCCAACTCCGCGTTGGCGCGATCGGATGAACCGTTTGGCGCGATCGGGAGAACCGTTGGCGCGATCGGGTGAGCGCCGCAGCCGGGCGGTGGCGATGCTTGGGAATGCGAGCCGGAAGGAAGATGCGGCTCCCGGAAAGGCACTATCGTCATGTCCAAAGTTTGGCTCGTCACGGGGAGCTCGCGAGGGCTCGGGCTCGAAATCGCGAAGGCCGTTCTCGCCGCCGGCGACCGCCTCGTCGCGACCGCCCGCAACCCGCGGGATCTCCAATCTCTCGTCGACCGGTACGGATCTGCGGTCCGCGCCGTCGCGCTCGACGTCACCCAACCGGCCCAGGCACGCGCCGCGGTCGAAGCCGCGCGCACCGCGTTCGGGCGCCTCGACGTCGTCGTGAACAACGCCGGCTACGCGAACGTGAACTCGATCGAAGACGTCGCGGAAGACGACTTCCGTGCGCAGATCGAAACCAACTTTTTCGGCGTCGTGAACGTCACCCGCGCGGCCCTGCCCGTCCTGCGCGCGCAGCGATCGGGCCACATCATCCAGGTCTCGTCCATCGGCGGGCGCTCCGCGACCCAGGGCATCGCGGCGTACCAGTCTGCGAAATGGGCCGTCGGCGGCTTCTCGGAGGTCCTCGCGCGCGAAGTCGCGCCGCTCGGCATCCGCGTCACGGTCCTCGAGCCCGGCGGCATGCGCACCGATTGGTCCGGCTCGTCGATGCGCATCGACACCATCCAGCCCGACTACCAGGCCACGGTCGGCGCCGTCGCCGCGCGGCTGCGCGGCAATCCGCACGCCGCGCAAGGCGACCCCGCCAAGGTGGCGGGGGTGGTGATCGCGATCGCAGACGAACCGGCGCCGCCGCTGCGTCTCTTGCTCGGAAGCGACGCCGTCTTCATGGCGGGCCTCCTCGCCAAAGCACGCGCGGAAGAAGACGCGGCGTGGCGAACGGTGAGCGTCTCGACCGACACGGACGGCGTCGTGCCGTTCGCCGAGACGCCCGTCGCGCAATTCCTCTCGAGCCAGCAGCCCGCGGCCACGGGCCCGCGGCCCCGCTCGCGGTGAGCGGTATGCTGGCCCCGTAGGAATCTCCGCCGTGTCCGAGTTCGTCCCCTTCCCCACCGTCGTGTTGGACCGACTCGCGTCGCTCGGGGTCGACGTCGACCGGGTCCTTTCGCACGCGGGGATCCTTCGTTCACGCTTCGAGGGGGTGCGCGCGAAAGTCTCCGTTGCGGAGTTCTTCGCATTCTGGCGCTCGCTCGAAGCGATGGGCGGCAGCGCGGACCTCGGCCTTCGCATCGGGACGCGCGCCTCGCCGCACCAGCTCGACGTTGCCTCGCTCGCGGCGATCCACTCGGAGAACCTCGGCGACGCGCTCGCGAAGTTCGCTCGGTACAAGCGCGTCGTCTGCGGCGAGCAGATCAGCGTCGCCACATCGAAGGGCGAGGCGCGCATTCGCTTTCAGTGGGTGCACGTCGAGGACGCGCTACCGCTGATGCTCGTGGACACGACGTTTGCCTCGCTCGCGACGCTCGCGGCCCAGGGCATCGGTGCGCCGGTGACACCGCTGCGCGTCGAGCTCGCACGCCGGCGCAGCAACGAAGGGGCCTTGAAGCGAGCCTTTGGCTGCCCGGTCCGGTTCGATGCGCCCGTCGACCAACTCGTGCTCGACGCGAAGCTCCTCGCACGGCCCTTCGTGACGCGCAATGCCGACGTCGTCGCGATGCTGGTCCCGTCGCTCGAATCGGCGCTCGCCGAGAGCACGTCACGCTCGATTGCCGAGGACGTGCGCGCGCTCTTGCGCCAGCGCATGACCGGCGAGCACCACAGCGTGGAGACGGTCTCGCGCGCGATGTCGATGAGCGCGCGGACCCTGCAGCGCCGCCTCGGCGAGCTCGGGACGAGCTACCAGATGATCCTCGACGACGTGCGCCGCGAAGCTTCGCGAAGGCTCCTCGGCAACACGGATCTCGACGCCGGCGAAATCGCATTCCTCCTCGGCTTCGAGCAGCTCAATTCGTTCAGCCGCGCGTTCGTCACGTGGGAAGGCGCGACTCCGAGCCGGTGGCGCGAGAAACACGTGCGGCAGCCGGCGCCGCTGTAGCGGCTTTCGGTGGAACGCCCCGGGTTCGCGTCGCACTGGGAGATTCTCGCCAGCATCGAATCCAGCGCGCGACGGATCACCGAGGCAGGGATGGAGTATAGTCCGGACTCTCTCGCTCGGTGCCGTTCGGGCAATCGTGATCGCAGTGAAAGCTTCTCTCATTACCGCATTGACCGTAGCGGCCATCGCCGGGTGCTCCAACGGCGATGCCCTCATGATGGGCACCGCAACGAGCGGTGACGGCGCGGCGAGCGGGGCCGGCAGCGCCACCACCGCAAAGGGCGGTTCCGGCGCAACATCGACGGCGGGTTCGACCGGGAGCTCCGGCAGCGGATCCGCGGCCGGCTCCAACGGATCCGCGGCGAGCTCCGGCAGTGGATCCGCGGCCGGCTCGGGCAGCGGGAGCGCCGCCGGCGCAAAAGGCGTTGCCGATGCGAGCGTGACCTTCGTCGGCAGCGGAGACGCCGCCGCGAGCGGCTGCGGGCTACCGGCCGACGTTTCGTCGATGCTCGCCGCCGCATGCACGTCGTGCCATTCGGCGCCGCCCGTCAATGGCGCCCTGATGCCCCTCGTGACGTATGCGAATCTCATCGCCCCGGCGGTGTCCAACCCGAGCGAGACGGTCGGCGCCTTATGCGTGACCCGCATGCAATCGAGCGTCTCGCCAATGCCGCCCGTCGGGAACCCCGCGCCTTCGGCCTCCGCCGCGGCGGCGTTCGCGAGTTGGGTGAGCGCGGGAATGCCGCAGGCATCTTGCAACACGACCGGAGCTTCCGGCAGCAGCGGCTCCACGGGGTCCAGCGGCGCCGCCGGCACGAGCGGGTCCTCGAGCGGCAGCGCGGGCAGCCAGAGCGGCACCTCCAGCGGGGCCAGCGGAACCGCGGGGGCAGACGCTTCGACGACCTACACGCCGGTATGCACCAGCAACATGATGGCGCCCGCCACCTTCGGGCCCACGATGGAGCCGGGCAACGCTTGCGTGGCTTGCCACAACACCTTCTTGGCGGGGACCGTCTATCCCACGGCCCACGAGCCCAACGACTGCGTTGGAGTGAACGTCTCGAACGCCACCGTCCGCGTCACGGACGCGACCGGCGCCGTCACCTCGATTTCCATCAACAACGTGGGCAATTTCTACACGAACGGATCGGTGCTCACCCCGCCCGTTCAAGTCGAGGTCGTCTACAACGGCGCGACGCGCGCCATGGCCACGCCCCTTTCGATCGGAGACTGCAACAGTTGCCACACCGAGCAGGGAGACAACGGCGCGCCCGGCCGCATCATGCTCCCGTGAACGCTCGCATGGATTGGGGGCGGGTTCAGCCGCTCTTTCGCCGGCGAGTC
>DATHQY010000496.1:0-5463 GCA_035482215.1 Polyangiaceae bacterium
AGGGGAGACGAGCGCGGCGACAGGAGCGGGAGCCGGACGCCAGATGGTCGCAGGGCGGATGGCCACGGCGGTATGCCGTTGCACGGCCTCGGGAGCCGGGGTCGGCGCGGGCTCAATCGGCGGCGCGGGCAATTCCGGCGGGGCCGCCGCAGGCAGCAGGGGGACCGGTGGGGCGGTTGGCGGTGCGCTCGCCGTCGTGCGGTCGGCGTGATCGTGAAGCGGCTCGAGCGTCACGGGGGCCTCGGGCGCGCGATTCGGCGTAGCGAGCCAGGGGACGAACGCGGCCGACGCGGTGGGGGAATACCCACGGGACCGAGCCAGGTCGAGGCCGAAGGCTCCAGCGGCCGTCATGAGAAGGAGGACGATCGCGGTTACGGCGGCAATGCCCCAGGCGCTTCTCTTCGTGGCGCGAGGGGCGCCGGTCGTCCGGCCGAACTGCGACATGGTCGCGATCGGGCCGCGCGACGAAGGAAGTGGCGGCAACGCCGTCGAGGCGCGATCCCGTCCGAGCACGCCGTGGATCCGCTCGATCGACGCTTTCGCGCGGCGCGGGCAGAACTCCTGCAGCGACAGCGCGAACTCGGCCACATCGGCGTGGCGCAGCCTCCGGTCCTTTTCGAGGCAGCGGTCGATCGCCCCGGCGAGGGCCGGCGGGACGTCGGGCCTCAATTCCCGCAGAGGGATCGGTGGCTCGGTCATGACGCGCACGCACGTCTCGGCGTAGGTGTCCGCCGCGAACGGCGTCTGCCCCGCCAGGAGCTCGTAGAGAATCACGCCGAGCGCCCAGATATCCGATTGCGGATCGACGTCTTTCGACGACCGCATCTGCTCGGGCGACATGTAGAAAGGCGAGCCCATGATGACGCTCGTCTTCGTGCCCGACAGGTCGCCGCCGCCGCTTTTTCGGACTTTCGAAATGCCGAAATCCAGGACTTTGACGGAATGAAGTCCGTCGTTGCGGCGCACGACGAAGAGATTGGCGGGTTTGAGGTCGCGATGGACGATTCCGAGTGAATGAGCCTCGGCGATCGCTTCGCACGCGTGGAGCACGAACTCGACGGCTTGTTCCACCGGCAGCGCGCCCTTTTCGCGGATCCAGGCGCTGAGATCGCAGCCATCCAGGAGTTCCATGACGATGTACGGAGCGCCGGACTCGAGCGCTCCCACGTCGATGACCCGCGCGACGTGCTCGCTGGTAATCTTCACGGCCGCTCTCGCTTCTTGTTCGAAGCGCATGACGGCTTCTTCGTTGGCGAGCGCCTCGGGAAGCAAGAACTTCAGCGCCACACGCTCGTCGAGCTGCAGGTGGTGGGCGGCGACGACGACGCCCATCCCGCCCGTGCCGAGCACGCCGTCCACCCGATACTTGCCCGCGAGGACGTCTCCGACGCCAACGCTTGTGTGTTTGGGATCTTCCATCGCCGCGTCTCTCTCGAAGGGCGCGCGCTTCGGAAGGCCCGCGCAGCCAACCGCCACTCGAGTGCGGATTGCGTGCCAAGGGGCCGTCCGAGCTCCTTCGCCCACGTGCGCGACTCAGCCCGTGTGCGCGATCGGCGACCGCGCGCACACGAATGGAATGAGTGTGGCGAAAGTGTCGTCCCGGGGGGGCGCGGGCGCGGGCCCATGGCCGCGCGAGCCGTCGCTCGAAAGAAGCCTCTACGGGATCGAATTCATGGCTTGCTGCATTCTATGATGGAGCCCGGAGCGCATGCGGATCGCCGATACCCTCTCCATTCCGTTCGTGGCTCGTCCCGCCGCCCGCTCCGCGCTCGATCAAGCCCGGCTTCGTCGCGCGTTCGATGCCAACTATTCGGGAGTATGGCGATTTCTGCGGCGGCTAGGGGTGGCTCCCGATCGCGTTGACGACGCCGCGCAGCAGGTCTTTCTGATCGCGCTCGAGGCCATGGAGCGGATCCACGAGGGGAGCGAGCGCGCGTTTCTCTACGCCACAGCCGTGCGCGTAGCCCACGGAATTCGTAGAAAAATCCAACGCGAGCTCGCCAGTCCCGAGCTCGACAGCGATGCTTCGCCCCTCCCGTCGCCGGCCCAGCTCACCGACCAGAAGCGGGCCCGCGAAGCGCTCGACGGGATCATCGCGCGGCTCGACGAAGACCAGCGCACCGTCTTCGTTCTCGCTGAGTTCGAAGACTTCACGACGCCCGAGATTGCGACCCTGCTCGACGTCCCGCTGGGGACGGCGGCGTCGCGATTGCGCCGCGCGCGCGAGAAGTTCCAACTGCTCGTGCGCCGTGCCTATGGGGACGTCCACGGGGATGCTCCGAGGGGGCCGTCATGAGCGAAGCAAGCCGTCTCCTGCATGCGGGCACGGACCGAGAGCGAGCGCTCTTGCGCGCCGGTGCGGATGAGGAACCTTCGCGAGAGAGCGTGTTGGCCGCCGCCCGCGTCCTCGGTCTAGCGCCGCGGGCCGCATTCTTGGCCTCGCTGGCGGCTCTTCTTGCGAGGGCTACGAAGGGATCGTGGTCGACGACCTTCGCGACGTTCGTCGTCGCGCCCGTGGTCGTTGCCGGCGCCGTCACGGTGGCGGTCGTTTCGCGCCGTGCGCTGCCGCGCGCGCCGGCCCATGAGGTCGCGCCTCCGTCGGCCGCCGCGCAAACCGTTGCCGCTCCGCAGGCGACGGATTCCTCCCTGCCGCCGCCGCCGGTGGACGCGCCACCCGTGGCGCAGGCGCTCGCCGTACCCGCGGCGGGCGCACCGGGGACGACGCGCACGAAGAAAGAAAGCGCCGCCGCGACGGCTCCCCGCGGTGCGCAGGACGCCGACTTCGCCGAGCAGGTGCGGCTCGTCGATCGGGCGCGTGCGCTCGTCGCTGCGGGGGACGCGTCGGGGGCCCTCGGGACGATCGATGCGTACGAACGGCGCTTCCCGCACGGCATTCTCGCGGAGGAAGCCGCGCTCGTCCGGATTCAGGCGATGCAAGCGCGAGGCGATCGCGCCGAAGCCGGGTCGCTGGCGCGCCGTTTCCTCGCGCAGTACCCGGAGAGCGTGCACAGGAGCAAAGTCCAGTGGCTCTTGGGCGACGGGACGAACTAGTCCGCTCCGCGCTGCCCCCGCGAGCCGCGTGCGCGCTCTTCCTGGTGGCGCTTTCGGCGTGCGCGTCGGCGGCGTGCCAGTCGATTCCTGATTGGCAATTGGGCAATGCCCCATTCGTCGCGTGCGCCGATGCCTCGGACATTGCGTGCCAATCCTTCGGCCCCCCCGCGGCCGTCTCCTCGATCGCCTCGCCCGGCGACGACGACGAAAAGCCGACCCTCACGGCCGACCTCCTGCAGCTCTACTTTCTTTCGACGCGCGCGGGGGGACCCGGTTCGGGCGACGTCTGGCAATCGTTTCGCGCGAGTGTCGGCGACGACTGGGGGACACCCACGCTCGTCGCGGCGGTCAGCGGGACGTCGCGCGAGACGAGCCCGGCGATCGCCTCCGACGGCCTCACGCTCTGGTTCGGCTCGGATCGATCGGGGGGCCTCGGAGGCCTCGATATCTGGGTGTCGACGAATGCAACGAATCAAGAGAGCGACGCGGCGGTGTGGTCCGTGCCCACGCCCGTGATCGAGCTCAATTCTCCCGAGGACGAGATTCCCCGTCCGCCGGGCGAGCACGATCTCGTCATGCCCGTGAGCCGGCGGCCGGACGCGGGCTTTCCCTACCAGGTATTCTTCGCCGACCGCCCGGCGTCGGGATCGCCGTGGAATGCTCCCGTGCCCGATCTCTCCGTCGACAATGCCGGGATGAACGACGACGGCTTTCTCACGGACGACGGACTCACCCTCTATTTCTCGTCCGACCGGCTCACGGGCTCGCAGGATCTGTTCGTGACGGAGCGCCCGACCGTGACTGCGCCGTTTGCGGCTCCCGTGGCACTGGCCACGCTCAATACGCCGACGTACGCCGAGCGCGATCCGTGGGTCTCGGCCGACGGACACACGATCTATTTCTCATCCGATCGAACAGGCTCTTTGCAGATCTACTCGGCGACCCGGTAATCGAGCAGGAGCCTCTTGGCCGGAACGGTCGAAAGGCGGACGCGACCCAACCCGGGAGTCACGGAGTCAGCAAACCGAGTCCCACCGCAAAACGGCCTACGGCGGGCGGGGTCTCGTACACGAGCGTATCGCTGACGTGGAATCGATTGCGATCGAGGGCGGCCAGCCCGTCGATCGAGCCATCGAAGAAGAGCGGGCCGACGATCTGGATGGACGCGCGCGCTTCGACCCCTGCGGCGGCCCAGGGGCGCGACAGCGTGTTTCCGCTCGGACCGCTCGCGTACATCGCCCCGAATTCGCCGAGCCCGCACGGCGACACGAGCACGCGCGAGACCAGGTGAAGCGAGAGGGGGCACACCTCGCCGCGCGCCGACAGCATTCCGAACGACGCGGAGGCACCGGCGACCGAATCGGTGTGCGTCGGGATCGCGGCGATGCCCGCGCGCACGAGGAAGGGACCGAGCGATGTGCCGCGTCCGATCGCGACCCCCACGAGCGCGAGGAAGCCGAGCGCCGGTTGCGGCGCGCTGCCGAGCGACAGGAACGCGCCGGCGGTCGCGGAGAACGACGCGATCGGCCGCCGATCGCGGGCTTGCGGGGCGGGCCTCCCTGGACCGGTTTCGCCGATCGCGGTCGCCGCGCGCGCGAGAGCGGGGGCCGGTGGGGTGCGCGCCGCGGGAAGCGGCGCCGCCGGCGTCGATGGCGATGAAGGAGCGGGCGAAGGCGCCGTCGCGGGGGCGGGGGCGGGGGCGGGGCCAGGGGCAGGGGCAGGGGACGGAGTCGCCGCGCCGGTCGCGATCGTCGCGGCCGGGCGCGCGTCGTCGTCGGCGGAATGCCCCCGTACGACCGCCAGCGCCGCAATCAGCGCGAGCGCGCTCTCCGCCGCGCGGCAATCCGGGGCGTCGAGCCGCCGATCCGAAGTCTTGCCCTCGTCGTCGGTCCACGTGAGCCGAGCGACCACGCCGGCCGCTTTTGCATCGCCGCCTTCGGGCGCGACGATTACCACGCGCAAGACGCCGGCCTTCTCGCCGGGTCCGGGGCTCCGCGTCGCAGCCCCGCGTCGCTCCATCTGGCGCCGAAAATCGGATGCGTCCGGGCAACCGGCCGGCGCCGTGAGCTCGAGGTGCAGCGGCACCGGCGCGGGATCGGCCGCGGCCGTACGGAGGCTCGCTCCCGTGAAGGCCGCGACGGCGACGGCAAGCACGAAAGCCGAGGCGACCCGCATCCGGGACCATGGTACTCGGTCCGCGGGCCTCGACGCCCAATCAGGGGCGCATCAGGGGGATGGTTGCCACCCGGCGAGCACCGTTCCCGCATCGCGCATCGACGCCGCGACGCTCGAAGAGATCTGCGTCGACCCGGTGACGCGCTGGCTGACGTCGATCGGGTTCCCGTTCGCGTCGACGCTCTCGTACTCCCAGAAACGAAGCGACGACGTCGCCGTCCCTCCCGTGATCGTCCA
>DATHQY010000497.1:0-11690 GCA_035482215.1 Polyangiaceae bacterium
TCTACAACGTACTCGGCGTGCCGATCGCCGCCGGTGTCCTGTATCCCGCATTCGGCATTCTTCTGAGCCCGATGCTTGCCGCCGCCGCGATGACTCTCAGCTCCGTATCGGTCATCGGCAACTCACTTCGACTTCGTCACACGAGACTTTGAAGGCTCGCCGCGTTCGCGGCGATCGACAGGATTTTAGAGGAGACGAGGGGACGCATCCGTCGCGCCCAAGTCGATCGCCGCCCACGGCGTCGTCGCGATGGTTACGTTGAAGGGAGCGATGCTGGCTTCCCCATCCCAAGCGCGTTTGCGCGTGCTCGTCGTGGACGACGATGCCGAGATGCGCGATGCGTTGTCGCTCTTTTTCGCTGCGGAAGGGCATGACTGCGAGGTCGCAGGCGACGCCGTGACGGCGCTCGGTTTGGTCGGTCGCCTCGAGCTCGATGCCGTCATTTGCGACGTAAAAATGGAAGGGATGAGCGGGCTGGATCTGCTCGACCGGGTGAAGCGCACGCACCCCACGCTGCCTTTCGTCGTGATTACGGGCCGAGGCACCGGCATTCCCGAGGCGGTCGACGCGATGAAACGCGGCGCCTTTCAATACGTCACCAAGCCTTGCAACCTCGACAATTTGCGGACCATCGTCACTGACGCCATGGGAGAGCGACGACGGCTCATCGAACCAAATCGAAGGCCGATTTCTGCATTTGCGCCATCGTCGCCGCCGGCGATCGCGCCGAGCCGTCCGCCGCCGGTTCTTCCGAACTTCGAGCTCGTTGGCAGCGGCCGTGCGATGCGCGCGTTGCACACGAACATCGACTTCGTCGCGGCGTCGAGTGCGCCTGTCGTCGTCTCGGGAGAGACGGGGGTTGGCAAGGAGCTCGTGGCGCGAGCCATTCATGCGCGGGGGCCGCGCCGTCGCAAACCCTTTCTTGCGGTCAACACGTCTGCCATCCCTCCGGATCTTCTCGAAAGCGAGATCTTCGGACACGTGCGCGGCGGCTTCACAGGAGCTGTCGAGTCCCGCAAGGGGCTCCTGGCGGAGGCCGACGGCGGTACCGTACTGCTCGACGAAATAGGCGACATGCCCGTTGGGCTTCAAGCGAAGCTTCTCCGCGTGCTTCAATTTGGCGACGTGCGTCCGGTCGGTGGCGATCACGTCCGCGAGGTCGATGTTCGCGTGATCGCGGCTACTCATCGCGACTTGGCGGCGCTCGTGCGTGACGGTCTGTTTCGCGAAGATCTCTATTTTCGTCTCAACGTCCTGCAACTGTTCGTGCCGCCTCTCCGCCAACGCGGGGAAGACATTCCAGAGCTTGCCGCACACATTCTTGCCCAGGCGCGGCTGCGCGCACCCCATTCGCCGGTGCGCTCGATCGGGCCCGACGTCCTTCGCACGCTGGCCGAAGCGCCCTGGCCGGGCAATGTGCGGGAGCTTGCGAGCGTGATCGAGCGCGCCGTCGTCTTCGGAACCAACGAAAGCGTTACGCTCGCCCACGGTCCGCCCACGTGCGCCGCGCCGGATGCTGCGGCGCCTTGGGGCGGGGGTCAGACGCCCTCGACGTTGCGAAGCGTGAGCCGGGCGTACACCCAATGGGTCCTTCTCCAAACAGGTGGGAATAAGGAACGCGCCGCCGAGATCCTGGGGATCGATCTGTCGACACTTTATCGTTGGCAGCGGGCAAAGAAGGACTGAACCGCGAACGACTGCGCGTCGCGGCCAAATCGCGGCAGCCTTCGTGCGCTAGACGATCGCGAGGCGCCTGAAGACCGGGACTTTGGCGAAATCGACGATGAACGCGAAGGCCACCGCCCCCGCGAGCGTGGCCCCGATGACGACAAGGGGCAGAGGCGCCATCGCCAGACCCCGGTTCGCCAGCGTCGATGCGATCAGCACATCGGCCACGGACGAGAGCACGAGCCAACGGCTTGGGGCGGTCGACCACAAATGCCGCCGCACTCGATTCGTATAGGTCGCCGCCTGGTTACCGAAGACGACGACGACGAACGCGAGCGTTCGCAGTGCGTCGATTCCAAAGCCCATGTGGAACTTGGCGACGAGCAAGGCCACCAGGCAGAGCGCCAGCTCGCAAAGGCCCATGAAGATGCCCGCGAACGTCAAATCGCCGACTTGCCAAACGCTGGGCGAGGGCGAGGGCTTTACGTTGTCGGTCGTGAGGGCCATGCCAAGGAAGTCGCCGGTGATCATGATGATGACCATCAGCATCGGGGTCAGGATGGCCTGCCCGGTAATGAGCAAGCCCGCCGCAAGGAAGAACACCTGCACGATCTTCTTCGTCACGGAGTTGATCGTGTACGTCAGGATGCGCTGGAAGGTGATCCGACCTTCTTTCACGGCGGCCACCACCCCCTCGAGGCCGGGCTTCGTCAGCACGATCCCTGCGGCCGACTTCGCGACGTCCGTGGCGGTCGACACCGCGATTCCCATCTGGGCCTGTCGCAACGCAGGCGCGTCGTTGGCACCGTCGCCGCACATGCCGACCGTGTGGCCTGTTTTCTGGAATGCCTGCACGAGGCGGAACTTGTCCTCCGGCATCACGCCGGCGAAGACGGCGAAGGCTTCCGGAAGCACGCTGGGGGGGATGGGCCCGGGCGGACAAATCGCCCCTTCGAGCCCTATTTCGTTCGCGATGATCTTCGCGGTCGCGGGCGCGTCACCCGTGACCATGATCGTGCGCACGCCCAGAGCTTTCAGCTCCTGGATGAGATTTGCGGCGTCGGGCCGAGGCGGATCGCTCAGGGCGATGACTCCGGCCAGCTTCAATGCCGTCGTGCCCACCGCGACGGCGAGAACACGAAAGCCCTTTCCTTCGAGATTTTCGGCGGCCTGCGCTGCCGTCGCGGAGGCTTCGGCCAGCTTGGACACCACCGCGAATGCGCCCTTCACCGCGCGCATCGCGTTTCCCCCGGCGTCGACGCCCGTCGCATCGCTCATCTTGGTCGCCGGGTCGAATGGGACGAGTCGGGTCAGCTTCGGGAGATCCGCGATGGGTTGCTTCGCCGAGGCTGCCCGGATGGCGGCATCCACCGGATCTTGCCCGCCCTCGGAGCTCGCGAGAGCAGCCATCGCGAGGAGGTGCGGCTCGTCGAAGCCGGCTTCGGGGCGGAGGGCGGTGACGGTGAGAGCGTTGAGCGTCAACGTGCCTGTCTTGTCCGAGCAGAGCACGTCCATGGTGGCTGCCTCGTCCACGGCGGAGAGGCGCGTGGGCAGCACTCCCACGCGCGCCAGCGCGCTCGCGCCAATCGCGGCGGCCAGAGTGAACGTGGCGGGTAGGGCGACGGGGATCGACGCCAGAACGGCCGTCAGCACGAGATGGAGGATCTCGCCCCCCGGCATCTTGCGAACGAGCGCGTACGTCGTCAGCAGGGCGATGAGCACGCCGTTGAAGATCGCGAGATTGCGCACGACACGCACCACGGTCTTCTGCTGGGTGCTCACCACGTGGGCCGTGCGGACCAATTCGGCCGTGTGGCCGAACTTCGTGCGCGCCCCGGTCGCTGTGACCGTCGCGGTGGCCTCGCCGCGCCGCACAAGCGCGCCCGCATAGGTCTGGAGACCCGGCCCCGCTTCGATCGGAATGGATTCGCCCGTGAGCATCGACTGATCGAGCAGGATCGAGCCGTCGAGTAGCGTGACGTCGGCAGCCACCACGCCGCCAAGCGAGAGCTTGATCGCGTCGCCCGGCACTAGGCCACTCGCCGGGATGTCCTTCCACGCGCCGTCGCGCCGCACGCGAGCCGTGAGCGCCAGCCGCGACTTCAAGGCGGCAAGCGTGGCCTGTGCGCGTCCCTCGTTGAAGAATCCGAGCGCCGCGTTGAAGACGAGAAGCGCAGCGATGACGGCCGCTTCGACGTATTCGTGAAGCGCCACCTGGAGAATGACCGCGGCTTCCAGCATCCACGGCACCGGCGCCCAGAACTTCGCGAGTACCATGCGCCACGGCGGCAGCGTGGTATCGGGCACCTCATTGGGGCCGGACGTCTCGAGCCGCACTCGGGCTTCGTCGCTCGAGAGCCCCGCCGGGACGTCCTGTAGGCCTTGCATGCTCTCCCCGGCGGAATTCTCGCGCGCCCGGAGGGATTCGAACCCCCGACCCGTGGCTTCGAAGGCCACTGCTCTATCCAGCTGAGCTACAGGCGCATGCAGAAGGCGCCCGCGAAGTACCACAAAATGAAAAGCTGCGCACTCCAGAGGCCCTGAGGGCTTGGGGCACGCAGCCAGCTCGCGATTCCCCCTCGCCCGCGGCTCGCGCCCCTAGCGGGGAACGCGAACCATGACGCTTCACGAGGAGGCTAGGAGTGGGAGCGATTCACTCCGCGGGGCTGGCGGCCGTCGCGGGAGTCGCCTCTCGCGAGGCCTGCTGCGCGCGATTTCGACCGCGGGCCTGACCACCGGCGCGGCCGATGGCAGCCATGTGCGAGCGATCGCGGCTCACCGCTTCGCCGCCCTTGCGGCCCGCGACGCGTGCTTCGTCGGCGGTGAATTCGTGCGCGCGGCCTTGCGCGTGCGCGGCCTTGCCGCCCTTGCTGGCGATCTCGCGCTGCTTGCCAAGGTCCATCGAGGCAAATCCGCGGTTACTCTTGGGACGGTCCGAATTGCTTTGCATCGTCATCGTGGGCCTCTCCTTTTGCCGTCAAAGAAAACGCACGCTCGGCGCACGTCTCCACATCGCCCGGTCGCGCCATTGCGAACGAAGCGTTGCTGGGTGCGGGTCACGCCCGATCGACTGGCGCGCTGCCGCGTGGAACGAAGTTCTAGAGTGGGCTGTGCCCCTGCGTCGCGGCCCCACATTGCAGTGCTCGTGCCTCGCGCAAAAGCTCGGCAAAGCCGCTAATTCGATGCGTCAATGGCAGGCGCGGCCATTTGCGCCACGCGGCTAAATGCCACGCTGAGGCGGATCGCGTCGTGCACGGCTCGCTTCGTGCGCGGGTCCCCTCGCCCGGGAGTCCGCGCGGGGGCCAAGCGCGGGGCAAAGCACTACGGCTCTAGAACTCGAACGCGAAACCGAACGTCCAGCTCGTGCCGCCCACGCGCAGAGGTTTCGGCTGGATCCCGAGACCGTCCAGATCCTCGCGCGTCCACTCTGCGAAGATGTACGTGTTGTTGACACCGAGTGAGTCGTCGAACGTCTTCGACGCGTACGAGTCGAGCGGGTTCAGATTCAGCGCCAACCCCAAGGCGACGTGCGAGCCGAGCGAGTGGCCCAGGCCGACGACGCCCTGGGCGTGCGACGTCCCGAGCGTGTTGGAGGCACGCCAGAGCGCATAGCCGATCCCGAGCTTGCCGTACGGCACGAGCGGTATGCCGAGCTCGCGCCAGACGGCGTCCGCGCGGAGCACGGCGATGGCATCGATCGGGAAAATCTCGAGCGAGGTGGTCTCGCCCGAGATGAGCGTGCCGTTGTGGGGCTCGGTGAACGTCGCCAGGCCGCTGAATTTGGCGTACCCCACGCCGATGCCGGGGCCGAGCGTGCCCAAATGCGGAATCCGAAGGGCCTGCCAATCGAACTCGCCGCTGACGAGAAACGTCGAACCGCTGCCGAACGTGCTGGCGAAGGGGGTTCCCTTCAACGACGGATCACTGTCGACTTCGGGCGTGAAGGCCGCGAAGCGGATTTCCATCGCGAAGTTCTGCGACGACTCGCCGTGCGTCCGCTTCACGCCGCCGATCGGCTGATCCATGGTCTGGGCCAGAGCGCCCGTGCCCGCAGACGTAAGAGCCAAGAAGCCACCGACCGAAAGAACACGCCTCATCACCATGGGTTCCGTCACCGGCGCCTCCGCCTTCGGCGCAAGACGCCGATAAGCCCCGTCGCTACTGCCCCGAACGCCACGGTAGGCCCGACGGGCAGTCCCACGGCCTCGAGGGCGCAGAACCCGCCGCCCGCGAGGCCGCCGTCGTTGCGGTAATTGGTCCAGAAGTCGTTGACCGGCGCCGGATAGTCGCAAACGACCGATGAAATCGGGCCGATGTTGCCCGAACCATCGACCGCGGACACGGCCACGTTGTAGGTCACGCCGTTCGTCAGGCCGACGATGGTGTACGTCCCGGCGCTTTCGGAAGCGATCGTGAATCCCGCGTTGATCCCGACGAGGTTCGCCGACGGGATGGTCGAGATCCCGCCGCTCGCGCTCGTGGTCGTCTCGAGGCCTGCTTCGTCGAACGTGGTGACCTCGCCCCCGTCGACGACGATGCCGCTCGTCAGAACGTTGCTCGTGCACATTCCGCCCGGCGTTACGGTGGGGATCGGCCTGTTGGAGCAAGCCGGCTGCACGGTCTCCGTGATCGTGGTCGTGGCGTCGCCGCCGTCCCCCGCGTCGTCCTCCACCGTAACCTCTTGGGTATAGGCGTCGGGGCAGTAGTACTCCGTGAGCGGGCCCGCCTCCGCGTCGGGCGTGCCGCCGCCGGGAATCGGATCGATGTAGACGTCGTAGCCCGCGGTGTCCGAATCGATGTTGGGCGACCAGTTGATGTTGAAGAGCGTATCGCCGACCGAGTGCGAGATGCCCACCGGCGGCGGTGGCCCGACGAGGTCGACGGTCAAGGGGTACTGATACGCGGTGCCGAGGTTGTTTCCGCTGGAGTCGAGCGCAAGAAACCAGATCGTAAACGACACTGCGGCCGACGTGGGCTGCGCCGCGCACGCCTCCGGACCGAAGCGCGTGTAGGAGTTCGGGGTGGGCGATTCGTTCTGCGGTCCGACGATGTCCTGCACGCGAACCGTGAAAGTCTGCGTGACCGAGGATGTGGCGACGAAGTCCGCAGGCGTCCCCTGGCCGAGCGGCCAGCACTGGTTGATGCCCTCGATGCCGCGGGACGTCGAAGCCGTGCAGTCGCCATGATCCGTCGCCCAGATCTGCATCGACGCGTTGTCGGTCGCCGCGAAGCCGCTCAGCGTCACGCTGAATTGAAGCGACATGTCCGAGATGCAGTCCGAGTAATTGATCCCGGTCGGATTCAAGTTCTGCGGGCGCGTGCTCTCGCCAAGGTCTTGCCCGTTGACGATGCGGTCCGGGTTCACGTTCTGGCTCGCCGTGATGCTTTCCTGGCCGGTGGTGCTCGTCGTGGTCGTGGTGCCGCTCGTCTGCGCGTACGCGCGGCTCTCCGTCACCCCTACGAGCAACGCCCCCAAAGCGACGAGCCAAGCTGCAACTCGGAACTTCATGCCGTGTCCATCGAGCACGGCTCATGCCATAGCGGATTTCACGCGCTGCGAGTATTTCGCGAGGGGGGCTCGCGATCGATTTCCGGCCAACGTGGCAGCACGACGAGACCCCAGTGAACGGACATGACAAAGTGACAGCTCGAGTCGAGGGCAAGCTTTTTCGCTTGCGCGGCGACCGGCTCGTGCGTGCGATCGCGGCCGTCGTCGTGCTGGCGACGCTCGGCTCGTGTTCCAAAGGCGACCGCTCGTCGCCGCGCGCGGAACGGCCCACGCAGCGGGTGGGAGCCGCGGACGATCCGTCCATCGTCCGCGCGCCGCCTTCCGCGCTCGCGCCGCTGCCGACGGCCGCGCCGTTGCCCGCGCTCGTGCTCGATGCGTGCGGCGGCGGGCGCCGCCTGACGGTGCACTTCTACGATGTGGGCCAGGCGCTCGCGGCGCTCGTCGATCTCCCCGACGGGCGCCACGTTCTGGTCGACGCCGGCGACATGCCGCGCCGCCCGCCGGGATGCGAGCGGTGCCGCCCGGAGGAACCGCTGCTTCGCAAGCTCGAAGCCGACTTGCACGGCGCGCCCATCGATCTGCTCTGGATCACCCACCAGCACGCCGACCATCTTGGCGGCGCGGCCGGTGTGCTTCACACGTTCCGCGTGGGGGTCTACGCCGACAACGGGCGGGACGCGTCGAAGGCCGAAGTGAAGCGCACGCATCGCGCCGCGCGGGAGACTGGCGCGGCCGTTCGCGTCATCGATCGGGGTGACCCCGTCCCGCTCCACGACTCGCCGGACGTCGCGCTCGCGGCCGAGCTGCCGGTGACATGGCCGGAGTCGTGCGCGCACGACCCCAACGAGTGCTCGATCGGCCTGCGCATCGACTACTGCGCGTCGTCGGTGCTCTTCACGGGCGACGCCGAGCACGACGAAGAAGCGCGGCTCGACCCGGGCGAAGTCACCCTGCTCCAGGTGGGCCATCACGGCAGCGAAACGTCGACGACGCCGGGATTTCTCGCGAAGACACGGCCGCATTACGCGGTCATCTCGGCGGGCAAGCCCGGGGAAGGCATGAACCGGGACTATTGCCATCCGCGTGCGGGCATCGTGACGCGCCTCACGCGCGTGCTCGGCGGACCGGCGTCGCAAACGATCGTCGCCTTCGACGGCGAGCGATGCGACCGCGCGGTACCCTCGGACTGGCACGCGGTGCGGGCGAGCGATCGCCTGTGGGAGACGGCCCGCGACGGCGACGTGGTTCTGTCGACGACGGGCGACGGAGTCTTTCAGCGCCAGTAGACGGTCTCAGCCCGCGAGCTTCTCGCGAAGGCGCCCCGCCTTGTCGAGCGCCGCGAGGTCGTCGTACCCGCCGATGGCTTCCTCGCCGAAGAAGATCTGCGGCACCGTGCGGCGGCCGGTCGTTTCGACGAGCCACGCGCGCTTCGCGTCGTCGCCGGTGACGTCGATCTCGCGGTAGGCGGCGCCGCGCTCCTTCAAGAGACGCTTGGCGGCGACGCAATACGGGCAAACGCGCGTCGTGTAGATGGTGATGTCGGCCGGCATCGGATCCTCGCATGCTAACTTGGCACCCGGATGGCCGCGGAGCAAACGATCCACCTCGAACGGTACGCGCCCGATGCAAAGGCCCTCGTGGCTGGCGCGCAGAGCCTCGCCGACGACCGGAAGCACGCGCAGGTCGAACCGATCCATTTGCTCGCCCGCGCCGTCGAGCGCGACCGCGGAGTGCAGGAAGTGTTGCGGCGCGCGGGGGCCGATCCGAGCGACGTCACCGCCGAGGCGGACCTCGCGCTCGGCCGCATGAACAAGACGACCGCAGGGCTCGCGTACCTCTCGAATGCGATGCTCGCGCTTCTGGCACGCGCCGAAAAAGAAGCGGGCAGCGGCACGGTCGACGTGGAACATCTCCTCAACGCGCTCTCGCAAGAAATCCGCGGGCCGGCGGCGGTCGTGCTGCAGGCGTTCGGGTTCGGCCCCGGGAGCTTTCGGCCCCACATGGCCGCGCTTCGCAGCGTGCCACGCGATGTCGCCGGGCCCGCGAACGGCGGTTCCGCGAATGCGAGCGCGGGCGATGCGCTGTCCCGCTTCACGCACAACCTCGTCGAGCGTGCCCGGAGCGGCGGCTTCGATCCGGTCATCGGGCGGGACGTCGAAGTGCGGCGCCTCCTGCAGATCCTCGAGCGCCGCCAGAAGAATCATCCGCTCCTCGTCGGCGAAGCCGGGGTCGGCAAGAGCGCCATCGTCGGCGCGCTGGCGATGCGCCTCGCCGCGGGCGACGTGCCGGCGGGCCTCGCGAAGTGCAATCTGCTCGAGCTCGAGACGGGCCTCCTCGTCGCCGGCGCGAAGCTCCGCGGCGAGATCGAAGAGCGCCTGCGCCAGGTGATGGCGGCGCTGAAAGAGACGGCGAAGGAGACGCTGCTCTACGTCAACGGGATCGACTCGCTGCTCGGTCAGGGAGCGACGGGCAGTGGCGTCGGCGATTTGCTGAAGCCGATGCTCGTGCGCGGCGAAGTGCGCCTCATCGCGTCGACGACGATCGACGGCGCGCGCAAGCTCCAGGAGCGCGATCCGGGGCTCTTGCGGCGGTTCAGCGTCCTCACGATCGAAGCGCCGGCGGTCGACCCGGCGATCGAGATTCTGCGCGGCATCGCGTCGAAGTACGAGGCGCACCACAAGGTGCAGATCGGCGAGGGCGCGATCGTCGCGGCCGTCCGGCTCGCGAAGCGCTACCTGCAGGACCGCGCGCTGCCCGATGCGGCGATCGACTTGCTCGACGAGACGGCGGCGCGCAAGCGGGTCGAGGTCGACGGCGTGCCGGTCGAGGTGGACGAAGCGATTCGCCGCCTGGCGTCGCTCAAGGCGCAGCTCGCGTCGCTCGCGGGCGACACCGACGCGCTCAGCGTGAAGACGCGCGAGCGCCTGGAGAAAGAGGCCCGCGAGCTCGAGCCTTCGGTGAGCGAGATGCGCGCGAAGCTCGACTCGCAGCGGGGAGCCACGGCGGCGGTCGAAGCGCTGCGCGCCGAGCACGAGCGGCTCGCCACCGAGCTGCAACGCGCCCGCGATCGGCAGGACTTCGCGCGCCTCGGGGAGCTCGAGCACGTGCAGCTGCCCGATGTGAAACGGCGGCTCGACGCAGCACAGGCGAGCCTCGCGCGCGATGCGACGAACCGCGTCTCGAATCTCGTGACGGAAGAAGACGTCGCGATCGTGCTCGGCGAATGGACGGGCATCCCGGTGAGCAAGATGCTCGAAGCCGAGAGCGACAAGCTCCTGAAGATGGAAGCGCGCCTGTCCGCGCGCGTCGTCGGCCAGCCGGAGGCGGTGCGGGCGGTGTCGCGCGCTGTCCGGCGCGGGCGCGTCGGCCTGCGCGATCCGGGCCGGCCGATCGGGTCGTTTCTTTTCTTGGGGCCGAGCGGCGTCGGCAAGACGGAACTCGCGAAGGCGCTCGCGGAGTTCTTATTCGACGACGAGCAGTCGATGACTCGCCTCGACATGAGCGAGTTCATGGAAAAGCACATGGCGCAGCGCCTCGTCGGCGCGCCGCCAGGGTACGTCGACAGCGAGGAAGGCGGCTTTCTCACGGAGGCCGTGCGCCGTCGCCCGTACAGCGTGCTCCTCTTCGACGAGGTCGAAAAAGCGCACAGCGACGTGTTCAACCTGCTCCTCCAGGTGCTGGACGACGGGCGTTTGACCGACGGTCGCGGGCGCACGGCGAACTTCTCCAACACGGTCGTCATCATGACGAGCAACATCGGCAGCAAGCGCCTCCTCGAGACGGACCCGAAGCTCTTCGGCACACCCGAGGGGCTCGAAGCGCTCCGCGACGTGCTGCAAGAGGAGCTGCGCGCGTTCCTCCGGCCCGAGTTTCTGAACCGGATCGACGACATCGTGCTCTTCCGGCCGCTCTCGAAGGTCGATTTGCGCGGCATCGTGGACATCCAGCTCCGCCACCTCGAGAAGCTCGTCGCCGACCGCGAGCTCAGAGTCGCGCTGACGGACGCCGCGAAAGACAAGCTCGTGGAGCTCGGGTACGAGCCGGCGTTCGGGGCGCGTCCGCTGAAGCGCGCCCTCTTGAAGCGCGTACAGGATCCGCTCGCCGAAGAGATCCTCCAGGGGGCCTACCCCGCTGCGAGCGTCGTCCAGGTCGACGTGCGCGGCGACGACTTCGTGTTTTCAAAGGGCTGACACGATGCGCACGCACCTCATCGGCGTGTGCGGCACGGGCATGGGCGCGCTCGCGGCGCTTCTGCGCGAAGCCGGCGACGACGTCAGCGGATCGGATGCGGCGTTCGACCCGCCGGTGGGGCCGATGTTGGCCACGATCGGCGTCCGTTGCGAGAGGGGCTACGACCCGGCGCACCTCGCGCCGCCGCCGGATCGCGTGGTGGTGGGCAACGCGATCCGGAGGGACAACCCCGAGGCGAAGGCCGCCGAAGAGCTCGATCTACCGCGGTCGTCGATGTCGCAAACGCTGCGCGATCGATTCCTCGCGAGACGTCGCCCCCTCG
>DATHQY010000498.1:0-2988 GCA_035482215.1 Polyangiaceae bacterium
CGCGTGGATCTTGTGCGCCGGAATCCCCACTTCCTGGATCAGGACTTCGCGCTGCCGCTCGCTCACCGTGATGACGTTTCGCCACACCTCGTGGCCGAGCAGCCGAAGGGCGATCCTTCGCTTCCGGGTGCCGCCGTGATGCACGAGCACGGTGGTCTTGCCGTAGCAGCGCGTCGCGTGCAGAAGCACCGCGAGCGGCATGCCGATGTCCTCGCCCGTCGCGTAGATGTTGTCGAATTCGTTCCGATGGAGAATGCCGAGCGTCGCCAGCCCCCAATAGCGGCCGCGGGCTCGCGCGGCGCGGACCAGCGGATGGGTGGACGCGTCGACATCGTCGAAGTTGAAGAGCTTCGCATCCAGGACGCGAAGCATCTCGCTCAGGTCCGTGCGAGGGTGCTCGTCTCCCCCTTTGCCGGGGGCTTTCGCCAGGAGGATGAGAGTTCTGCCCACGGACATGACCGCGAGAATAGGCAGTCTCTCAACACGGAAGCAAGCGTGCGATCAGCGCGATCAGCTTGGAGTGCGCGCTTGTTCCGCTGCGACCATGAGCTCCACGACGTCGCGCATCTTGTTCTTCGCGCGCCAGTTGAGGAGGGTGAACGCCTTGGCCGGGTTGGCGCGGCTCATACGGATCTCACTGGGGCGCATGAGCGCAGCCGTGCTGTCCACGTGGTCGCGCCAATGCAATCCCACGCATTCGAAGGCGGTCGCGACGAACGATTCGAGCGAGTTCGTCTGTCCGGTGGCGATCACGAAGTCCTCCGGCTTGTCGAGCTGCAGCATCTTCCACATCGCTTCGACGTACTCGGGCGCCCAGCCCCAGTCGCGCTGAATCGAGAGCTCGCCGAGCTTCAGGCGCTCGCCGCTCCCCTTCGCGATGCGCACGGCGGCCGCGACGATCTTCCGCGTGACGAAGCGCTCTCGCCGGAGCGGAGACTCGTGGTTGAAAAGGATGCCCGAGCACGCATAGAGATTGTACGCCTCGCGGTAATTCGCGACTTCCCAATGCGCGGCGGATTTCGCGACGGCATAGGGGCTTCGCGGGCGGAAGGCGGTCGTCTCGTCGGCGTCCGTGTGGAGTACATCGCCGAAGCACTCGCTCGAACCCGCATTGTAAAGCCGCACGGGCTGGCCGCGGAACCGGATCGCCTCGAGCAGATTCAGTGTCCCGGTGGCGAAGCTCTCGAGGGTTTCGACGGGCTGCTGGAAGGACAGCCCCACCGAGCTTTGCCCCGCAAGGTTGTAGACCTCGTCGGGCTCGCACTTGACCAGGACTTGAAGGACGCTGCGAAAGTCGGTGAGCGCCATCGACTCGAGGTGCACTTCACCGGCGATGTGCAGCTCGTGCAGCCCGCTGAACGCCGAAACCTGCGCGTCGCGCGACGTACCGAAGACCGTGTAGCCCTTCTGCAGCAGCGACGCGGCGAGATACGCGCCGTCCTGCCCCGAGATGCCACAGATGACCGCGCGCTTGCCCATCGACGCTCAAGCTCCCCCGAATCGGTGCGCTTCGCGCCAGACGTTCATTCCGTGGCCCCACGACCGATCGGATTGTGGCCGGCCTCGCGCAGCGTTTTCTCCTGCTTGGCGACTTCGAGGTCGTGATCGACCATCATCGCCGTGAGCTCGCGGAAGCCGACCTTCGGCGTCCAATCGAGCATCTTGCGCGCTTTGGACGCGTTGCCATGGAGATGATCGACCTCCGCCGGGCGGAAGTAGCGCGGATCGACGTCGACGTATCCCTTCGGATCGAGCCCGACGTGGGCGAACGCGACGTTGACGAGATCGCGTACCGAGTACGATTCGCCCGTGGCGACCACGAAGTCGTCCGCCTTGTCGGCCTGGAGCATCCGCCACATCGCTTCGACGTAGTCGCCGGCGAATCCCCAGTCGCGCTTCGCTTCGAGGTTGCCGAGATAGAGCTTCTGCTGGAGGCCCATCTTGATGCGCGCGACCGCGCGCGTGACCTTGCGGGTGACGAACGTCTCGCCGCGGCGGGGCGACTCGTGGTTGAAGAGGATGCCGTTCGAGATGAACATCCCGTACGACTCGCGGTAGTTGATCCCGTACCAGTGCGCGGCGACCTTGCTCACCGCGTACGGGCTGCGCGGATGGAACGGCGTCGACTCGTCCTGCGGAGGGGGAGCCGCGCCGAACATCTCGGACGACCCGGCTTGGTAGACGCGGACGGAGCGGCCCGAGAGCGAGCTGTAATCGCGAAGCGCTTCGAGCAAACGGAGCGTGCCCGTCGCCACCGCGTCGGCCGTGTACTCCGGTTGATCGAACGACACCCGCACGTGCGACTGCGCCGCGAGGTTGTAGACCTCTTCGGGTCGCACTTTCTCGAGGATGCGGCGCAGACCCGTACCGTCCCCGACGTCACCGTAATGCAAAAAGAGGCGCGCCGCGGGGTCGTGCGGATCGCGATAGAGCGATTGCAGACGCTCCGTGTTGAAGGTGCTCGCACGGCGGACGATGCCGTGGACTTCGTATCCCTTGCTAAGGAGCAGCTCTGAAAGATACGAGCCGTCTTGACCGGTGATGCCCGTGATGAGGGCGCGCTTCATGGCCTCCTGTATTAGCAGAAGACGATGCGATTGTTGCCGATTCTTGCGTAACCGCCTCGGCCCGCGAGGGGCGTTTCGCGGCTTGCGGGCGTGGGGCGGGGTGGGGTAAAGGAGAGCACCATAAATGGGGACCCTGCGTCCGAATGGCTGGCTGTCTCGCATGTCTCGCGTGTCTCGCGCGGTATCGGCTGCGGCTGCTGCATCATGGGTGCTCGGCACCGCCGGCCTTGTCGCGACCAGCGGCTGTGGCAGCTCGGGGCAATACGTCTGGTTTCAAGACATGACGCCCGAAGTGACGGCGGCGAACCGCGAGTATCTGATCGGCACCGGCGATACGTTGAGCATTCGTGTGCTCGGTCACGACGAGATGACCGTGCACCAGATCGTGCGCAGCGACGGGCGCATCGCGATGCTCCTCATC
>DATHQY010000499.1:0-2226 GCA_035482215.1 Polyangiaceae bacterium
CGAAGGCGACCCTTATCAAACGCAGGAACTCTTCGGCTCGCGACACGGCCACGTGCGTGCGCCATTCGCTGTGCCAGTAGCGGGGCTCGAGCGCCGAATGAAGCGCCAACTGCGCGTAGCCCCAGCCGATGAATTGCCGTATCGCGCGTAGAATGCGCGCCCGCCCTCGAGTCGTCAGAATGACCTTTCGGCAGCGCGTATCGCAAGTGACAACGTCGCGTCGGACGTAGCCCATTTCCTCGAGCCGCTTGAGCATACGGCTGACGACCGAGGGGCAGACACCGAGCGTGCGCCACAGCGAACTCTGTTGCGTCGCGCGCCATCCATTCTTGTGGATCACGTAGAGCATATCCATACGAGCAGCGGTGAGGCCCATCTTGCCGAGAGTCCGCCGCGTGAGCCCGAGCGTCGCGTAATACGCGCGCTTCAAACCGAAAAACACAGGGTGCATTCTCAGCCCCAAGAACACGTCGCGTGCCAACACGCGGACGCCCTCCGATCTCGCGGTCGCCGGCTGGGCCGATCCACGAAACCCGCGCGAAATCGGCTCGCCTATAGGCGTTTCATTGCCAAGGCAATGGAAGGCCCATAGCCGAGATATTCGGCCGCGGGCCGTCCCCGGATGGCGCTCGCGTGTCGCGGGCCGGCGCGGGACGTCCTGGGCCAGGCGAGGATCTCGCTCGACGCCGCTACGTCGGTCGCAACGGTGCAGAAGACGGCGCTACGGGACCGCGTCCTCGCCCTGCTCGGCTCGTGCGCGGATCTTTTGCGCCGCGATCGTGCGCTGCGACGCGGTCAGCACCGGGAGTGCGGCCTCGATCATTCCGAGCATCCGGTCGATGCGCTCGTGAATCTGCGGGCCTCGGTCGCGCGCCGGATCCAACTCGTCGATCACGAAGCGATCTTGTTTGAAGGCCTCCATCACCTTCGCCCCGTGTCCGTCCCCTCGCACGCCATGCCCCATCTCGCCGTCGCCCTTGGCTGCCGCGACGCGGCTCTTGACGATCGCCTGAAGCTGCGTGCGTTGGTCGTCCGTGAGGCCGAGATCCTTGGCCCATTGACGAAGCGGATGGCGCTCGCGAACCTGGTCGACGCGCTCGTGGATCCGAACGTCGACCGCGTTGACGAACGCCGTTCGCTGATCCGGGCCCAAGATCGCGTGCAGGCGCTCGAACGCCGCGCGATCCGCCGGCTGGGCCGCGGCCACCGCTGCGACGACCGCATCGACCTTGGGGGCCAGAGCCGCGCGATCGACTGCGCCTGCATCGACCTGGGACGCGATGGCGAGCGCCAGGTCCTGGCGCGCGCTTCGAATTGCGACCTGGCGTGTTTCGGCGTCCGCAGCGAGCTTTTCGATGTCGGTACGCTGGACGGGGCTCAGCGGAACATCTCCGAGGGCCGCACCGAACAGGCGCACGGGACCGTGCGCCGCCGGGGCCACGGGAGCGCGAGAGAGGCCCGAGCCCGTCATCGCAGCCGGCTCCGACGCCGAGCTGCCGCCGCAGCCGAACATCGTGATGCTCGACGCCAGAACGACGGGGAGAACGAACGCGGCAAGAGAAAAGCGCGGTGCCTTCACGAGAACCTCCTCGAGCCCCGTTGCGGCGCACCGAAACGGTCCGCTGCTTACGGGACAGAGAGAGGCTTACGGTCCGCGAGCCCCTCCCGCACCCCCGCGCGCGGTAAAGCATCGTAAAGGCCCGCGGTCTACGTCGCCGCGGCGGCCGGTCTACTTCGCGGTCTACGTCGCCGCGGCGGCCGGTCTACGTCGCCGCGGCGGCCGGTTTACGTCGCCGCGGCGGCCGGTCTACTTCGCGGCCTTCTTCGCCGCGCTCTTCTTCGCGGTCTTCGTCGCAGTCTTTTTCGCGGTCTTCGCGGCGGCTGCCGGCTTGGCCGGCGGACTCTTGGCTTTCGGCTCGGCCGCAGCGTGGCCCTTGCGCTTGGCGAGGGACTGGTACGCGTCGAAGAGACGCGGAACGGGCCACTCGGAGAGCTTCGTCTTGTATTCGCCGTCCTTCGCGCGCTTCTCGAGCTCGAGGATCGCGTCGATCAGCTTCTCGCGTGTCCCGAACTTCTCCTTCACCAGCGTGAAGGTCGCGTGAAGGCGCAGGAGCTTCGCGTTCGACACGTGCGCGAGGCCCTTGTCCTTGTTCGTGCGCGACACCCAGAGCGCCTCGCCCGTGAGCTTTTCGAGCGCTTCGACGAGCTTGGACTTATCGCCGAACT
>DATHQY010000500.1:0-2854 GCA_035482215.1 Polyangiaceae bacterium
AGAGGCAAACGACTTTCGCGCTGGAAAGTCCGAATCGGACGACAACTTTGCTCACGGTACGAGAGCCTTTCGGTCGGGTGATGGAGCGGAAACGTGCGACGAGACGAGCGGCGGAGAAGCCTTCGTCCACCCGAGCGAAAAAGGACCGCGTGTTTCCGCGGGACCCATGGAATGCGCAAACCCAGTCCGTCTCGGTGGTCAGCCAATCCGAGGTACGGTCTGGAAAATTATTGTCTTAATAGAGCGAGCCGCCAGCCGTACGAAATTCGCGCGCCGCTTCGCGTCACGACACGAGCACGCGCAAATACATCTTTGCGCGCACGTTGTCGGGATCGAGCTCCAGCGCCTTGTTCCACTGCTCGGCCGCCGCTTCGGGCTGCCCCAGCGAGAGGAACGTCACGCCGAGGTGAACGCGCGCTGGCACGTAGGTCGGACGCGCCTCCAGCGCGGCCTCGTATTGTTCGCGCGCCCCTGCGAGGTCGTTCGTCTCGCGCAGGAGCGTGCCGAGCCGCGTCCGGAGGTCGGCAAATTGGGGGCAGAGGCCTACCGCTTTTTCGTATTCGCCAATCGCCTCGCGCAGCATGCCCGCATCGGCATACGCCTGCGCGACTTCGGCGTGCATGTTGGCGATCTTGCCGCGCGCGAACGGGTCGAGCCCCTGCGTGCTCTCGCCCGCCGCGCCCTTGATGCGTGCGTACACCTGGCGTGCGGCTTCGTATTTGCCGCGGTCGTTGTAGGTGACTGCAAGATTGAGCGCGGCTTCGGTGTAACTCGGGTTGATCGCGAGCGCGCGTTCGAAATGGTGCTCCGCCTGCGTGAAGCTCCCGCGCGCGTGGCAAATGACACCGAGCATGTCGTGCACGTCGGCGAGCCTGTCGTTGCTTTCGAGGACCTGGCGCAGCATCGGCTCGGCGCGATCGAACTCGCGCTTTTGGTAATGCTCACGACCGAGAAGCAGCCATTGCTTCGTATGCTCGTCCATGGCCTTACTCACGCCTGACCGCTCGCCTCTTCCGCGAGCTCTAGGGCGCGACACGCCGCGCCGCGCGGGGAATGCCGCTACCAGACAGCGTACGACGAAGATGTGACAAGCGGGAAGGGCGAACTGAATGACGCAGGCCGGCACGCCGACGTTCCCGCATGCTCGCGCCTTGCCGCGCATTGCCGCGCATGCTCGCGCATGCTTCAGCCTGTGGGCTCTAGCGGCTCGTGAGCTTGTGATTGCTTCCGGGTGAGTATGCCGCTAAGGCCTCTTGTGAGTGCAGGATTCGGACTCGAAGACGCCGGGCGCGGCGGGTACGTCGGCCACGCCGGACATGCAGTCGTCGCCTTCGCCGCCGGCGCCCGCGCAGTCGTCGCCCTCGTCGCCGTCCACGGCTTCGTCGCCCTCCACGCCTTCGCCGCTGGCGTCTTCGGTACCGGCACAATCCGACGACGAAGAGGCGAAGGTCGCGCCGGAGCCGACGGGTACCCAGACGACGAATCCCCCGCCGGAGACCGAGACGCCGCGCGCGACGTCGATCTCACGCTCTGCGAGTGAGGTGGAAAAACACCGTCTCACGCTAAGCCACTTGGGTTGGAGAAGGCTCTCGCTTCGCGTGCGCACGATGATCGCGATCGCGGGCGGTGCGGTCGCGCTGCTCGGTGCCGCGCTCTTTCCCACGCTCCAGCGCGCGCCTGCTTCCGCCGCGGCGCCGGTCGTCAGCGCGGCATCGCTGGCCGCGACGATCGCTGGCGAGGAGACCCTGGCGGACGCCGACGCACCGGTCGCACCTTCGGGTCTCGCGGGTCTCGGCGGCACGTCGGCGAATGGAGAGACCGACACACCCGCGCCTCGGCCTTCCGTGTGGCGCGTCGCCCAGCTCGCGACCGACGACTCCGTGTCGCTCATCGAGACGCCCGTTGGCCGGCGTACGTTGCTCTCCGCGCTCGGGGCGGCTCACCTCGGCGCGGGGGACGCCGCTCGGATCGCCCAATCGCTCGCGCTCGTGCGAAACGTGGACCGGCTCGATCCCAAAGACACGCTCACCGTCGCGCTCGACAAGAAGACCGGGCACGTCGTCGCCTACGAGCTCGCGAGCTCCCCTGCGGAAATCTGGCAAGGCCGCGAAGAAGCGCAGGCCGACGGCACGCTGAAGCTCCTCGCGCGCAAGCTGCCGCTTCGCGCCGACCACGTGCGGGTCGGCAAGGCGCTCGTCGTTGGCGCGGATCTCCGCGCATCGTTCACGGAGGCGGGGCTCACGCCGGTCGACGAAATGCTGTCGATGCTCGAGGACGCGCTCGATGGGCACGCGGAGCTTTCGGAGATCCGGCCCGGTGCGCGGCTTCGCCTTCTCGGCACGCAGGAGCAAGTCGACGGCGTCTTCTCGCGGTGGGTTTCCCTCGACGCGGTCGAGTACTTTCCCGCGTCTCCCGAGGCGCCGTCCGTGCGCGTCTACTCCTCGTCGGACAACGACGGAAGCGACGACGCGGATCACGACGAACGCGACAAGCGGTCGCGTGACTTTTACGACGCGAAGGGCCGCCAGCCGGTTCACGGAGGCCTTCGCTCGCCGGTGCCGGGCGCGCGCATCGCGTCGCGCTTCAATCCGCATCGGATGCACCCGGTGCTGCACGTCCTGATGCCGCACAACGGCGTCGACTTGGCCGCCCCCGTCGGCACGCCGGTCTACGCGGCGGCGGCCGGCACGGTCACGAGCGTCGGTCCGGCCGGGCCGTGTGGCAATCGTATCGAGATCGCGCACTCCGGCGGGATCACCAGCGTGTACTGCCATCTCTCGCGCTTCACGCAGGGCCTGCGCACGGGCATGCACGTCGAGCAGCGGCAGCTCATCGCGTACGTCGGCCAGACGGG
>DATHQY010000501.1:0-3614 GCA_035482215.1 Polyangiaceae bacterium
CGGAAGCAGTAGCCCGCGCAAATACAACGGTGCCCAGTGCCGCCGTTTCTTGTGCCGCCACGCTTCAAGAAACGGCTGCACGAACCTGTCGAAGCGCTTTTCCCAGCCAGAGGCGTTTTCCACGACCCTCTATGGAGACCACTTCCTTGGCGATGGAAAGAAAAATCTGACCCAGGTAGTGCTAGCGCGGCTCAGCGCGCCCATCTCGGGCTGCGACGGCTCACTCGACGGGGGCGTTCGTCTCGCTCGACTCTGGAGGTGGAAGGGCAGCGCGCCGCGTTCGCCCTGTCTGCACCGCCTCTCGGGCGAGCTGGTCGGCCCTCTCGTTCAGGGGCACTCCGGCGTGCCCCGGCACGTAGACGAGCCGCACGCCGCGACGTCGGACCGCCTCTTTCGCGCGAGCGACGAGCTCCTGATTGGCCTTGGCCTTCCAGCCTTTCTGCAGCACCCCAATCGCATACTGGCTGTCGGTGTGAACCACGAACGCCGGGCCTTCCGCGGGGCCCCACTCGACCGCGCGCAGAATCGCCGTCAGCTCCGCGACGTTGTTCGTGGCTTGACCGAGGTACTCGAAACCCTCGTGCATCTTGCCCGCGGGCGATACGAGCACCACGCCGCATCCCGCGGGCCCCGGATTGCCGGAACAGGCCCCGTCTGTGTACGCGACCCACGCATGCGCCGGCGCGGCCGGGACGGTCTTCGAGCTCGGGCGCGCGTCGCGCGATTCGCGCGCAATCGCCTCTCCCGGTGCCACCGCGTCGTCAGCGCGCAGCGGGGCTCCAGGCACGAGCTGTAGATTTCCCATTGCGGCGCGGTAGGCCCGCCCGTCGTTCGGCTTGTAACGAATCTCGACGCGCCCGCCTTCGGCGACGAGCGACCCGTCCGCGTTTGCGCGCGCCAGAACCCGTTGCCCTCGGAGGACCGCTTCGACCCACGGCATCGGCATCGCCTTTACCATGGGAGCGGCTCGCGTGGGCGGCGGCGCGCGGTTCCACCCTGCCCGCGGGCTCGCCGCGATGCTATCGTGGCGCCTCGCCATGACGTCTACACCCGCCCGACCTCGCCCGATCGTCCTAGTCGTTCTCGATGGTTTCGGTGAGCGCGAGGAGCGCGCCGACAACGCCGTCCGTCTCGCGAAGACGCCGGTTCTTGCCTCGCTCGAGGCGCGCTATCCGCGCGGCCTCGTCGGCACGAGTGGGCCGGACGTGGGGCTGCCTCCCGGCCAAATGGGCAACAGCGAGGTCGGCCACTTGAACCTCGGCGCCGGCCGGATCGCGATGATGGATATCTCGCGCATCGACAACTGCGTCCACGACGGCACGCTCACCAAGAACGACGTCATCGCCGACGTCGTCGCCAAGGCGAAGGCCTCCGGTGGCCGCCTTCACCTGCTCGGGCTCGTGAGTGACGGCGGCGTGCACTCGATGCTCACGCATCTGCTGGCGCTCATCGACGAGGCGAAGCGGGAGCAGGTGCCGGTCATCGTCCACGCCTTCCTCGACGGTCGCGACGTACAGCCGGGCACGGCGCCGCGTTACATTGGAGAGCTGGAGCGCAAGCTTGCGGGCGGCGCGGGCCGCATCGGGACCGTATCCGGACGTTTCTGGGGGATGGATCGCGACAACCGCTGGGAGCGCGTCGAAAAGAGCTACCGCGCGATCGCGGAGGCGGCAGGGCCACGAAGCGAGACCGCGCAGCTGGGCATCGAAAATAGCTACGCGGTGGGGAAGACCGACGAGTTCATCGAGCCGTTCGTCGTCGGCGACTACGACGGGATCAAGCCCCAGGACACGGCGCTGCACTTCAACTTCCGTCCGGATCGCGCGCGCGAGCTCACGAATGCGCTCGCGATTGCGAAGTTCGATCACTTCGCGCGCAAAGGCGCCGCGCCGTTCGCGGGTCGCTACGCCTGTATGACGCTTTACGACGGCTCGTTCGGACTTCCCATCGCGTTCCCGAAGGAGTCGTTCCCCAACATTTTTCCGGAGCTTGTCGCCAAGGCGGGGCTGAAGCAGTTCCGTTGTGCGGAGACCGAGAAGTACGCGCACGTCACGTATTTCTTCAACGGCGGCCGCGAGCAGCCGTTCGATGGCGAAGAGCGAAAGATGCTCGCGTCACCGAAGGACGTGGCGACCTACGACCTGAAGCCGGAGATGTCGGCGGCGGCCGTGGCCGAGGCGACCGAAGAAGCGATTCGAAGCGGCAAATACGACTTCGTGCTCGTGAACTTCGCGAACCCGGACATGGTGGGCCACACCGGGGTGCTCGACGCGGCCGTCAACGCGGTCGAAACGGTCGATGTCGGCGTAGGCAAGATCGTCGAAGCCGCGAAGTCGATGGGCGGCGCGGTCATCATCACGGCGGACCACGGCAACTGCGAGCTCATGAAGGATCCGGCATCGGGCAAACCGCACACCGCGCACACGCTCAATCCGGTGCCCATTCTGTACGTCAACGACGCGGATCCGACGGCGCGCATTCTGCCTGGCGGCCGCCTGTGCGACGTCGCTCCGACGATGCTCGCGCTTCTGGGGATCGCGCATCCTTCGGAGATGTCCGGTCACTCGCTTTTGACGCGCGCATAGACGGACGGCTGCAACGTGCCGGACCTGCCGACAATCGAGGGGTTCTCCATCCTCGAGGAGCTCGGCTCCGGTTCGCTCTACTCGGTCTTCGCGGCCGTGGAGGAGCCGCTCGGCCGTAAAGTCGCCCTCAAGGTGCTAAAGAGCACGATCCCGCCGAGCTCGCCCTTCGCCGCGCAGCTCGAACGAGAGGCGCGCGTCCTCGCGGAGTTGTGCCACCCGAATATCGGGTCGCTCCACGCGTTTTCGAAGACCGCGTCGCGCATGCACCTGGTGCTCGAGTACGTGGACGGCTTCAGCCTCTCGGCGCTCCTCAAGAAGAAGCCGACCATGCCGCCGGAGTCTGTGGCCGCGATTGGCGCTGCCGTGAGCCGCGGACTCTCGCACGCGCACGACCGCGGCATCATCCATCGGGACATCAAGCCCGCCACGATCCTGGTCGGCCGTCAGGGCGAAGTGAAAGTCTTCGACTTCGGCGTCGCCCAGCGCTCCCCCGGCACGCGTGAATCCGGCCCTCTCATCGCGATGTCCCCGCTTCGCCTCGAGGACGCGGCGTCCTTCGGCACGCCTGCGTACATGTCGCCCGAGCAGATCCTGAGCGAGACCGTCGACGCACGGAGCGACGTCTTTTCGCTCGGGGTCGTCTTGTACCAGCTCGTCTCCGGCGCGCGCCCCTTCGAGCGAGGCGACGAGACAGAGGGCCGCCCCGCCGCGCATCGCATTCGGCGAGACCCGCCGATCCCGCTGCATCGACGAGCGCCGGACGTACCGCCGGCCCTCGAGCGCATCATCATGCGCGCGATCGAGAAGCTCCCCGCGGATCGGTACCCGAGCGCGGACGTGCTGGCCGTCGAGCTCGAAGAGCTCGCGACCCCTGCCTCCGGCCTCCGCGGCGATCGGCTCGTGATGCGAGCTCTCGCGAACGCGGGCGTCGTCGACCTGAGCGAGTCGGGCACGACGCCGCCGCGCCGCCGCAAGCGTTCCGCCGAGCGGCCGGCCATCGTCGGGCTGGCCCTTCTCGGTGTCGTTGCG
>DATHQY010000502.1:0-4969 GCA_035482215.1 Polyangiaceae bacterium
GGGGGGGGGGGGGGGCGGAGGAGGAGGCTTTTCAGGCGGTGGGGGATCTTCCGGGGGCGGAGGCTCCAGCGGCAGCTACTAATCGCCAGGGGTTTCGCCATGGTCGTTTCGTCGGTTGCGCAAGCCCTCGCCAATCCCCCAGGGCACGAAGCACTATCCGTCCGACTGCCTCAACGTCCCATTCGGCGGGCGCCGTGATGCGGCGCACGCTCTTCGCTGGCGGGCCTGCTGCCGTCGTTGGCCTCGATACCGGAAGGCGCGAAATACCCGATGCCTGATCAAATCGCACCCGCGGCGCCCGCTTCGCCCGAAGGAACTGTGGCGGCGGCCGGATTGACGAATGAGGAGGCTCGCCGTCGCCTGGCGGCGAACGGGCCAAATGCGGTTCTGGACGTCGCCGAGCATCCAATCAACCGGGCCTTGAGAAAGCTCTGGGCGCCAGTGCCGTGGATGCTCGAAGCTGCCATCGTGCTGCAGTTGGCGCTCGGCGAGTATGTCGAGGCGTCAGCCATAGGGTTTCTCTTGGTCGTCAATGCCGGCTTGGGATTCTGGCAGGAGGGTCGCGCCCAAGCGACTCTCGACGCCTTGAAATCCCGCCTCGCTCTGACCGCGTCGGTGCGGCGCGACGGCGTGTGGAAGACCCTGGCCGCGACGGAGCTGGTGCAGGGCGACATCGTCAAGCTGTCGCTCGGCGCCGTGGTGGCCGCCGACGTTCGCTTGATGGATGGCGGCGCCGTCCTCGTGGATCAATCGATGCTCACGGGTGAATCTGTGCCGGTCGAGGCTGGGCCCGGCTTCGAGACCTATGCCGGGGCCTTGATCCGGCGCGGCGAGTCGACTGCCGAGGTCGTTGCGACCGGTGTGCGTACCAAATTCGGGCGCAGCGCGGAGCTGATTCGCACCGCTCATGTCGAAAGCACCGAGCAGAAGGCGATCTTTCGCGTCGTTCGCAATCTCGCTCTGTTCAATGGCGGCGTGACCGTCCTGCTGATCCTTTACGCCATGCGTCTTGCCATGCCGTTCGCTCAGATCGCGCCGTTGGCGCTCGTCGCCGTGCTGGCATCGATCCCGGTGGCGCTGCCGGCGATGTTCACGCTCGCCGCGACGGTCGGGGCGCGAGCGGTCGCGCAACGGGGTGTCCTGCCGACGCGCCTCTCGGCCCTCGACGAAGCGGCCGGTCTGGACGTGCTCTGCGCGGACAAGACGGGCACACTGACCCATAACGAGCTCGCCGTTACAGCGCATCACGCGCTGCCCGGGTTCGACGAAGCGCAGGTCCTCGCGATGGGCGCGCTAGCGAGCTCCGACGGCGGGCCCGACCCGTTGGACGCCGCGATTCGAGCGGCCGCCCCGCCGACCGATCTGGCGCGCTGGAAGCTGGTTCGCTTCACCCCGTTCGACCCCGCGCGAAAGATGTCCGAGGCGTTGGCGATCGACGCCACGGGCAAGCCCATCCGGATCGTCAAAGGGGCGTTCGCGGTGGTGGCCCCGATCGCCGCCCCATCGCCCGCGGCGGCTGCGCTGCTCGAGACGCTGCAGGACAAAGGCTACCGCGTTCTGGCCGTCGCGGCCGGAGAGGCCGAACCGCTAACCATGGCCGGGGTGATCGCGCTGAGCGACCGGCCGCGCGAAGACTCGGCGGCACTCATCGCCGAGCTGAAGGATCTCGGCGTCCGGACCGTGATGGTAACCGGGGATGAAGCGGTGACCGCCCGCGTGGTTGCGGACGCCGTCGGCATTACGGGACCAATATGCACGAGCGCGCCGTTGCCCCATGACATCCGGCCCGAGCAATTCGGAGTCTTTGCGGGCGTCTTGCCCGAAGACAAATTCGCGCTCGTACAGGCATTCCAGCGCGCCGGCCACGTCGTCGGCATGTGCGGCGACGGCGCCAACGACGCGCCGGCCTTGCGCCAAGCGCAGATGGGTATCGCGGTCTTCACCGCCACCGACGTGGCGAAATCGGCAGCAGGGCTAGTCTTGACCTTGCCCGGCCTCGGCGGCATCGTCGCGGCCGTGGAGGAAGGGCGCGCGACGTTCCAGCGAATTCTGAGCTACACGTTTCGCTCGATCATCCACAAGGCGGTCCAGGTCCTATTCCTCCTGGCAGGGCTGGTGATCTCGGGAACCGCCACGCTGACACCGTTGCTGATGGTGCTCATGATGGTGGCCGGCGATTTCTTTGCCCTGTCGTCGGCGACCGACAACGTGCGGGTCTCGCGGCACCCTAATGTCTGGCGGATCGGGAATCTGACTCTGGCCGGCGTTCTCCTGGGGATTTGTGATCTCGCATTCTGTATCGCGAGCCTTTCGATCGGGCGCTTTGCGCTCGGGCTCGACGTCGACCACTTGCGGACCCTTACAGTCGTGACCTTGGTCTATAGCGGCCAGGCAATCTTCTATATCTCGCGCGAGCGCCGGCACTTGTGGAGCTCACGGCCCGGCGCTTGGCTGATCGCGTCGTCGATCCTCGACCTCACGCTGTTCAGCACGCTGGCGACCCGGGGCATCCTGATGGCGCCTCTGTCTGCCGCGGTCGTCGCCTGTAGCTTGGGCGCGGCGCTCGTCTTGGCCCTATGCCTCGACACCGTAAAGGTCGCACTGTTTCGCCATCTCGCGATCGCGTGACACGCTCCATGCAGCGCGGCCTTCGCATCCGCGTCTAACGCACCTTATGGTGCTTGCGCCGACGTAACACCGACCGGTGCTGGGATGATGCGCATCGCGGTCGTCTTCACGACGTAGCGCATGCGCGTCTTTTCGGGTCGGAGTGCGGACCTCCAGGTCCACCTGCGAGCTCGCGACGCCTTGCGGCCATGTGCGCGGCGAGGTGGTCGCAGCGCCCGGCCTCAGGCTGATGCACCGGCCGCCGGCAACGACAGCCTGAAGGTGCTGCCCGTGCCGATCTCGCTCTCGACCTGGATTCGGCCTCCATGGGCCTCGACGATCAAACGCGCGATGTAGAGGCCAAGTCCCAGGCCGCTTGCCTGGACCTTCCCCGCGCCCGTCCTATAGTAACGTTCGAATAGCCTGTCGACGCTCTCCGGCTCGATGCCGATACCCCGATCGGTCACCTCCAGCTCCACCATCGTTCCGTCGCGGATTACGCGGACCGTCACGGGCGCAGGGTCCGTCGAGTACTTGAGCGCATTCGTGAGGAGATTGGCAACGACGCGTTCGAGCCGCGCCACGTCCGCGAGCACGACATGAGGCGAGGCGTCGTCGGTCTCGATCGTGATCCGTCGTGCGCGGGCGTCGTCCAAGCGCGCGACAACGTCCCCGACGAGGACGCACAGATCGTGCGGCACGCATTCTGAAGACAAGCCTTGGGACTCGAGGGTCGTCGATTCCGTGAGCTCGGCGAGCATCGCGTTGATGCTCATAGCGTTTCGCTCGGCGCGCTCGGCGAAGCCCACCTCGGCGCCGAGCCCCTTCTTCTCCAAGGAGGCCTTCAGCATGGAGATGAACATGAGGGCTGTGGACAGCGGATTGCGAATGTCATGGGAGATGAGCGCCAGGTATTCGTCCCGCTGCTCTTCCGCGCGCCGGAGATTGGTGACATCTCGAAAGACAACGATGGCGAGCGCGAGCTGGCCCGCGTCGTCCATGACGCTGGTACCCCCCGCCAAGAGGCGGCGGCGCTCGCCGTCAGGTCGGGTGTGCAAAATCTCGTAGTCGGCGAATCTCTCGCCGCGCAGCGCGCGCGTGAGGGGACGCTGCTCGGGGGGCAGGGGTCGTCCTTCCAGATCGTGGGCCTGGAGCGATTGAAGCTCGTCCAGGGTGCGTACGTCCTGCACGCCGAAACCGAGAATGGCGCGACCTGCGTCGTTCATCATCTGAACATGACCGTCTCGATCGCATACGGCGACGCCCTCGCTCAGGTTCCCAAGCAGCGCGTTGAGCTGCGCGCTGTGTCGAGCCTCCGCCTCCGCGTGCTCTTGCTCGCGAAGGCTGCTCAAGACGAGGCGCTCGTTGAGCGTACGATAGAGCTCGTTTTGCTCGAGCTTGGCGCGCCGCCGCGCCACCGCACGCTCCACCCGCCAGAGTACTTCGTCGTAGTTCAACGGCTTGACCAGATAGTCCTCCGCGCCGGCCCTGAGGCTTCCCACCACCGAATTCATTTCGGAAGACGCCGTCACGACGATGACGGGCAGATCGGGTTCGATCGCATGAAGACTTTCGCACAGCGTCAGGCCGTCCATCCGCGGCATCTGCAGGTCGGTCAGAACGACGTCGGGCATGGCCCGTTTCGCTTGGGCGAGGCCCTCCAGGCCGTCCGACGCGGACGAAACCAGAAAACCTTCCTCGCGCAGTGCGCTCTCGAGCGCGCCTCTCCCGTTCGCATCGTCGTCGACGACGAGAACGTGCTCGCGGGGCCGAGGTGCCTCTCTGCCCCGCGTTTCGCTTACAGGGACGACGCTGATCCGATTCCGATTGTCGTGTGGAATGGTCATAACGTCCCCCTATTTCGTTTGAGCTTTCGCGCGGTAGAGGGGAACCCCCTGACGCCGCCTCGTGCTCACGTATGCCAGGTGCCGCAACCGCTCGAGCGCCAACGCCAGGGCGGAGCCTTTCAATCCAGTGCGCTGTGCGAGCGTCGAGGCGTCCACCTCGCCGACCTCGCGAAGCGCTTGCAGAAGAGCAGCTTCGTCGCGCGTCAATCCCAGCGGCGGCCCGTCTTCGCCGAGACGCACGATCGGCAGGCCCGTGAGGACGCCGCCGTGTCCCGTGACTGGCTCTCCAACCTTCACGCCCGATGTGCCGATCGCGTAGCAGTGAATGCTCGTGTCGTGTTCGCTGGTCCGCATCTTCACCACGGCCAGCACCTTCTCGAGACGTCCGTCGAGCTCCACGTATCTCTGCAGCACGAGGACGTCGCTCAGAAACTCGGTGATGTGAGGCGAGAGGGAAATCTCGGTGAACGACTGCACGATGTCGACCGTCATGAGCACGGTGACGCCGAGACCGG
>DATHQY010000503.1:0-17518 GCA_035482215.1 Polyangiaceae bacterium
AGCCGCGTCCGATGCCCTTCCGGACGACCCTCTTTGCGCCGAGGAAAGCACGGGCGTGCGCGTGCGCACCGTCATCACGCCCGATCCGCTCCTCGACGTTCCCGTGGCGGCCGCAGCCTGGGGCTACACCTACAAGGCCGATTGCGTCGACGCGCCGTCGCTCATGGCGTTTGCCACGGAACATTACGGCAACGGTCCCGAAGTGTTGTGTGGTAACGGCACGACGTCGTTCTGACGCCTCTCGAAAGAATGCGCTGCACGCGAGCGGTCCCGGTCGACAGAGACCGGCGCGGGTCTTATTTCAGACGTCGGTCGTTCTTTTCGATTCCGTCGCCGCCCGGCTGGAGGCCCGCGCCGTGAGCGCAAATCCCATTCACTTCACCGTCGAGTTCCGGCGAAAGATGGCCAAGCTCCCGCAGGCGCAACGCCTCGAGTGGCTTTCGTCGCTGGCGAGCGAGATCGGTGCGACGGCGACGCGAGGCTCGCCTTGCCCGCCACCCCGTGACGATGTCTTTTCGCAGCAGCTGCATGAGGTTGCACGGGGTTGCCGCCTGCACTTGGTCGAGTCGGTCGACAAGCAATTCGGTCCGTTCGACCGGCGTCTGCTCGAGGCGCTGCTCGAAGTCGGCCGCGAGCGCTTCGTGCGACCGGAAGATGTGGTGCGCAGCGCGGACGACGCGCCGCTCGGCCTCGACGACCGCGGCTTCGCCACGGTGAGCGCGCCGCACGCTTACCTCCTCTCGTACCGGCTGTTGCGGCTCGCGCCCGGCGACACTCTCGTGGAGCTCGGCACGGGATCCGGGTACGGAGCTGCGCTTGCAGCGCACGTCGTGGGTCCCGAGGGCCGCGTCCTCTCGTTCGAAATCGACGCGGCGCTCGTCGCATGGGCTCGCGCGGCGCTGGACACCGAGCCGATCGCCCGCGCCGGTACGATTCGCGTCACCGAACGGGACGCCATGGACAGCACCGGCGAATGGGAGGGCGCCGCGAAAGTCACCGTCACGTTCGCCGTGGAAGCCCTCCCACCCGATTGGCTCCGCGCGCTTCCCGAAGGCGGCATGCTGGTCGCGCCCGTCGGTCCGCGCGACCAAGAGCAGCGCCTCGTGCTCGCCACGCGCCGCCGCGGACGGGTCGTCGAGAGCGACCACGGCGCGGTTCGCTACGTCCGGAATCGCTCGGGGGGGGGCGACAATTCGCGCCGCTGAGCTCCGCGCTCCGGGCGCCCCTTGGGCGCCGTTCGGCCACCCTTGCGCCCCGAAGGCCTGCGTCCCTATGCTTACGGCCATGTCGCAGTCCCTCATCGAGCAGCTCTCGCAGATGACCACCATCGTCTCCGATACCGGGGACATCAACGCCATCCGCAAGTTCAAACCCCGCGACGCGACGACGAACCCTTCGCTCATCATGGCGGCGGCGCAGTCCTCCGAGTACGCGCCCCTCATCGATCATGCGCTCGCCTTCGCGAAGAAGGACGCGGGCTCGGGTCCTTCGAAGGACGCCGTGGTGCGTCGCGCCATCGACCGCCTCAGTGTCGAGTTCGGCCTCGAGATTCTGAAGATCATCGGCGGTCGCGTGTCGACCGAGGTAGATGCGCGGCTCTCCTACGACATGCAGGGGAGCGTCGACAAGGCCCGCACGCTCATCCAGCAGTACGAAACCGCGGGGACGAACCGCGAGCGTATCCTCATCAAGCTCGCCTCGACGTGGGAGGGCATCCGTGCGGCCGAGGTGCTCGAGAAAGAGGGGATCCACTGCAACATGACCCTGCTCTTCGGCCTTCACCAGGCGGTGGCGGCGGCCGAGGCCAAGGCGACCCTGATTTCGCCCTTCGTCGGCCGCATCCTCGACTGGTACAAGAAATCGACCGGCAAGGCGTCGTACGAGCCGGCCGAAGACCCGGGCGTGCAGTCGGTGACCCGGATCTTCAATTACTTCAAGCGGTACGGCTACAAGACCCAGGTCATGGGAGCGAGCTTCCGCAACCTCGGCGAGATCACCGAGCTGGCGGGGTGTGACCTTCTGACAATCGCGCCGAACTTTCTCGACGAGCTGACGAAGACGGAGGCGCCGCTGCCGCGCAAGCTCGACCCGGAGAAGGCCAAAGGGATGACTATCGAGAAAATCCCGATGGATGAGGCCAAGTTTCGCGCGATGCACCAGGCGGACCGGATGGCAAGCGACAAGCTCGACGAAGGCATCCAGGGCTTCACGAAATCTATCGTGTCGCTCGAAAAGCAGTTGGGCGACCGTCTCGACGCGATCAACTGAGCGCGCATCCGCGCTTTGGTAAGCTGCCGGGTGCATGCTTCCTGAGCGCAAACAGGTCCTCATCGTCGACGACGAACTGAATCTGCGAAAGATTCTGTCGGCGCAGCTCACGCGGGACGGGTACGACGTCCTGACGGCGGAGGACGGCGAGCAAGGTCTCGCGCTGCTGAAGGAGCATCACATCGACCTGGTCATCACCGACCTAAAGATGCCCAAGGTCGACGGGATGACGCTTCTGAAGACCGCGCTCGAGGAGGATCCCGAGCTTCCGATCGTCCTCGTGACGGCGCACGGGACGATCGACACGGCGGTGGAGGCGCTGAAGAGCGGCGCCTTCGATTTCGTCACGAAGCCGTTCGACAAGGACGAAGTCCGGCAGATCGTCGCCAAGGCGCTGAAGACGCGCGAGCTCCGCGGCGCGGACGCCACGCCGACCCCGTCGTCGCGCGGCGCGCGCTTCGGAATCATCGGCTCGTCGCCGGGGATCGCCGAGCTCTACGCGATCTTGGAGCGCGTGGCCGACACGCCCACCACGGCGCTCATCACCGGCGAAAGCGGGACGGGCAAGGAGCTCGTCGCGCGCGCGCTGCACGAGCACTCGAGCCGCAAGGACAAGCCATTCATCAAGGTGAACTGCGCGGCGATCCCGAAGGAGCTCATCGAGAGCGAGCTCTTTGGCTACGAGCGCGGGGCATTCACGGGCGCCGTCGCGAGCAAGCCAGGGCGCTTCGAGCTAGCCAACGGGGGGACGCTCTTCCTCGACGAAATCGGGGAAATTCCGATCGAGATGCAGGTGAAGCTCCTGCGCGCACTCCAGGAGAGCGAATTCGAGCGGGTGGGCGGGATCAAGACGATCCGCGTCGACGTCCGCCTCGTCGCGGCGACGAACCGTGACTTGAAGAAGCTCATCGCAGCGGGCAACTTCCGGGAAGACCTCTTTTATCGGCTCAACGTCGTACCGATTCGTTTGCCGGCACTTCGCGAGCGGACGTCGGACATCCCGCTCCTGGTCGAGCACTTCCTCGTGAAGTTCAACGAGCGGCTCCGCAAGAAGGTCGAGGGGGTCGATCGCGAAGCGATGGACTTGCTCGTGGCGTACCCGTGGCCAGGCAACATCCGCGAGCTCGAGAACGTCATCGAGCGGTCGGTCCTCTTCTGCGACACCAACACGCTCACCGCGAACGATCTGTCGCCGGAGGTCCGCGGCATCGCGGCGCTCTCGAACGTGCCCGTAACGGACGCCGACCTGCAGGCCGCGCTCGCGAGCGAAGGCGGCCTCAAAGAGCACGTGAAGGTCGCCATGAGCCGTCTCGAGCGCGAACTCGTGAGCCGCGCGCTCTCGCAAACGAACGCGAACGTGACGCACGCGGCGCGCCTCTTGAAGATCTCGCGCAAGGGCCTGCAGCTGAAGATGAAGGAGCTCGGACTTCGCGAAGGAGCGGGCGAAAAGGCCGATTGAAATGGCGCGACGAACGCGGAGCGCGCGGGCAGACGGATTCGCTGCACGCGCCATCGCCGCGTGGACGCTCCTCGCGTGCGGCGTGTGCCTCGCGTGTGGAGCGTGCGGAAAGGCCGGATCGAAAGAGCACGACGTGCCCGACGGCGCCGCGTTCGCGAGCGTCCCGAGCACGGTACCGTCGGGCCCGGGCCGCGGCGCGCCGCGGCCGCGCATGGCATGGATCCCCCCGGGGATCCTGCATGCCGGCAGCGAGATCGACGACGTGCCGCGCGTCGCGGACGCCGAGCTTCCGGGCGTCGATATCCCGATGAACGGGTTCTACATCGACGTGCTCCCCTGGCCCAACGAGTCGGGTGCCATCCCGTCGTCGAACGTGACCCGCGCGGACGCCGCGCGCCTCTGCCAAGAGAAAGGCAAGCGCCTATGCAGCGAGCTCGAATGGGAACGCGCCTGCAAGGGTCCCGACAACACGCGTTACGAGTACGGAGCGACGTACGATCCGCATGCGTGCGGCAGCGCCGTCCCGGAGGACACGGCGTCGCTCCGGCCGAGCGCGCAGAAGCCCGCCTGCCATAGCGCCTTCGGAGTCAAAGACATGCACGGGGGCGCGGCCGAGTGGACTGACTCGCCGTGGGGTCGCGGCGCGGCGCGTGACGCGACGCACGAAACCGGCGTCGTGCGGGGAGGGAGCGACGTCGCCGGGGAGCTCATGACCCGATGCGCGTACGCGAGGCCGATCGCGCCCGGCGATCATGCGAAGAGCATCGGCTTCCGCTGCTGCGCGGGTCCGAGGAACGATCCCGAGGTGAGCCTCGAGGTGAAGCGAGGACCGGCGTTCGAACGCCCTGCGCATCCGACGGCGCAGTCGGCGTCCCTCGATGCGCTCGGCGGCGTCGCTTGCGGTCCGCCGTCGGCTCCTGCGCCGTGCTCCATCGCGCGCGCATGGACGTGGCGGCCCGCGCCGAACGTGGAGCTCTCGTTGGCGGGCGGTTGCGTGGGCCGCGATCCGAGCGGGCGGTGCGCCGTCGGCGTAACGCGCATGCTGGGGGACCGCATGCAGACGCTCGCCGAGGTCGATACCGGCCTCGCGATTCCGGAAGTCGTGCTCGTCGAAAGCGCCGATCGCCGGGTCCGCGTGCGAGGGGCGGACGTTCACGGGATGTTCTTCCGAGAGCTCGTATTCAACTACGGCCGCGTCGACGTACGGCCGCTGCGCTAGCGGGCGAGCGCTAAGCGCCGAGTCGCGCGATGCAGTGCCACACGCGTTTCAACGCTTGCGAATCGTACCGGCCGGTCCGCCCCGCATCGCCGACGGTCTTGGGCGTGAGGATTCCGTTCTCTGCGAGAGCGCATCCGAGCGCGACATATTCGGGGCCACGGAATTCGGGCTGGCGCTCGAGGTCGTCGATCCGGAGGCGATAGCCGCCGTGCCATTCGACCGCGCAGGGAAGCTCGTGCGCCGCATTCTCGACGTCCGTCCCGCGGTAACAAGGGTCGAGCACCACCGCTTCGACGTCGCGCGCGAGCATCAACGACCCGTGGATGTGCGCTTCGATGTGATCGTCGAGGAGGTCAGGAGGCTCGGCTTCTGCCAGCGCGATGAGCGACATGCGCTGCGCCGTGCCGAACGAGGTGGGCTCGGAGACGCTGTCCGGGTAGCAGAACGTCGCGCGCGCCGACGCCGCGGCGCCAGGCAGAGATAGGCCGATCCGAAGCGCGGGGATCCGCCGAGCGGTCTTCGCCGGTAGTTGAGCGCCCCGTACTTCGGTCGCTCGGCCGGGGCCGCGTCGTCGTAGGGCCGCCCGAAGATGCGGCTCTCCCACGTCCAACGGGCGCCCCCAGGGTATGCGCTCAGCGAGCCGTTGCTGATCCCGGTCTCGAACTGCGACCGATAGACGCCCTCGCGGGCGAGCCGTTCGAGCACCAACTGTCCGTCGTGCAGCCGGTCCGGATGGAAATGAACAGTGACCCGAAGCGTCGGATCCAAGGGTTCGCCCGACGAACGGGCATCGACATGCGCAATCGCGCGGGCTTGGGGCGAACCCAGGGGGAAAGTCCGAGGGGAGTGCATGACCGCGAGGAGGAAAGCCTACCAGTACCGAGACGAGGGAATTTGACGCCACGGACGCCAAAGATGCGGGGACATCGGGGGCGGATCCATCTCTCTCTTGGCCCGTGGCGGTCCTGGCGTCCTGGCGGTTCTCTCTTTTTCGGATCCCCTCTTGAGCCGGCAGCTCCAGAGACTAATCGGATGTCGCGCGCTTCAACTCGGGAATGCGCCGTACTTTGGTGGTCCGTGCAACACACTCGGTCACATTGTCGTGAGGCTCTCTGTTCCCCTCACGCTCGAATCATCGTGCAGAACTGCGCTCTCCATTTCGCTCTTGAAAGACTGTGTGGAGATGCGCCTTTCGACCGGGCATTCGTGCCAGCTTTCGCTTGACGGATCGGGCCGCCGCCGCCATAGAACGAGAGCTCGTGCGCGTACTTTCCGTGAAGGTTTTTGGCGCCGAACCCCACTGTCTACGCTGCCGCGACTGATCGCCGGCGGGGCAAATAGGTCCTTCCTGTGTGTGACCCCGCCCGGCGAGCGGGCGCCTGTGCAAACAACATCCCCAGTTGCTTAAAGGCCGAAAAGTTCGGTCGCAAGCGGAACTTCGAACCAGGTGAACTGATGCGCGCTCATTGGCTTTTTGCAATTACGGCGTTGGCGACGGTGTCATGCGGGTCGGGCTCCGGCAGCGGGGCTGGCGGCACCGGGTCAGGGAGCGCGAGCGGAACGGGCCTAGGCGGAAACACTTCGGGGTCGAGCGGCGTGAACACCTCCGGCTCTACGGCAGGCGCCGGATCGACCGGCACTTCGGGCGCCGCTGGCTCGAGCGGCAACACATCGAGCGGTGGGTCGGGCGCGTCAGGTGCGTCGGGCGCGACCGGTGGAACAGGATCCGCCGGCGCCGCATCCGGCGCCTCCTCCGGTGCGCCGAGCGACGGCGGGAGCGGCGCCTCGGGCGGCGGAATATCCGGCGGAGAATCCGTCCCGCCGGGCGATGGTGGAGTGGTCGCGTTGATGGACAATGGAGAGGGCGGTCCCGCATCGCCGGCCACCTCGACGATCACCGGCAACGGCTGCACGCCCCCCTCGCAATACGAGAATCTCTTCATCACGCTCGGCAACCAGACGCAGGCGGCGAGTGACGCGAAGATCAACGCGATGTGGAGTCAGTTCTTCAACCCGTCGAACGCGAACGCGCTCTTCTACACCGGTCCCGGGACGGGCGAGGCGTACATCAAAGACGTAGCCGACAACGACGTGCGCACGGAGGGCCAGTCGTACGGAATGATGATCGCCCTGCAGCTCGATCATCAGACCGAGTTCGACGAGCTCTGGGCGTTCGCGAAGAATCACATGTACAACAGCTCGAACAAGCAATACGAGTGGCACGTTTCGACGAGCGGCGGGAGCCTCGGCGCGAGCGGCGGTGCGCCCGACGGCGACGAGTGGTTCGCGGCGGCGCTCGTATTTGCCCATTATCGTTGGGGCGATACTTCAGGCAAATACGATTACGGCACCGAAGCGCAGTCGGTTCTCGACCTGGTTCGCACGCAGGACTTCGACCAGTCGAACCACATCGTGCAGTACTACGAGGGCGCCGGCGACACCGCGAACGGCACCGACGGGTCGTACATGTTGCCTGCATTTTACCAGACGTGGGCGTGCTTCGACACGGCGAACTCCGACTTCTGGACGCAAGCGACGACCGACACGCGCACGTTCCTCCACATGATCACGGGATCGAACGGCGTCATCCCGGATCAATCGAGCTTCTCGGGAGCGGCCACGAACTCGGGCGGCGACGACAAGCTCCGCTGCGTCGCCAACATCATGTCGGACCACAACTTCTTCAACGCCGATCCGTGGCAGACGATGACGTACGCGCCGGAGTACGCCTCGAACCAGGGGAGCGGCAACTTCTCCACCGCCGAGCTGTCGTGCAACGCTCTCCTCGGCTTTGGTCTTCCGGCCGCGATGGGAACGCCGTTCGTCACGAAGCTCTGGAACGTCGCCATCCCGACGGGCACGGAGCGCTACTACGACGGAGTGCTGTACTCCCTCGCGCTCTTGCACGTGAGCGGCACCTTCCATCTTTGGTATTACTGAGCGAGAGAGCGAGAATTCGCCCCGCGCGACGTCCCGCGCGTTACGAGCGGCTGGAGATCGCCGCGAGGGTCTCCACGACTTGGTCCGGCCGCAAGCCGTGATGCTTGTGCGAATTGGGCGCCGAGGTGCGCCGCAACAAGTCGCCGATCGACAGCATTCCGGCGAGGTGCCCCTCGTCGATCACCGGGATGCGCCGGACGCGGCTCCGTCGCATGAGGTCTTGTGCGTGCTCGATGGAGTCCTCGGGGCGGACGGATTGCGGGTCTTTGGACATGGCGCTGCTCACGACGATCTCGTGCAGCGGGCGGCCTTTCGTGTAGGCGGCCATGCAGATGTCGCGATCCGTGATGACGCCGCACACGAAGCCGGAGCCATCGACGACCGGGACACAGCCGCAGTCACGCTCCCACATGATCTTCGCGGCGAGGTTACACGTGTCGTCGGGCCGGCATTCGGCCACTTCCCGCGTCATCACGTCTTCGACTTTCATCGTCTTCCTCCGCGCAACAGTTTGGTAAAGCCATCGGGCCAGCAGCACGATCATTCCTCGACTCTCCGGAGCTCTTTCTCGAGATCTCGGAGGCGTCGGACGTGCAATCCACGCACCTCCCGCGCCTCGACTGGTTGGGTGGCGCGAGAAGAAAGGTGGCGCGACGAAAAAGCGCGGCTCTTCGCGCGGCGTCGTTCGAGGCCGCCCGCGGCACGCGGACGAGCCCGTGGCATTCGGCCGCGCGCGTCGCGTTGCGACACTGTCAGCAAGGGTAGACGGACGGCATCCGCAGGGAAGCGCTCGCAGCCGGCGAGCGTAGAGCTCTACGCTGGGCCGATCCCGCGCGCGCCGTGCGCGCGGTACGCCCGAGCACAGGACACCTGCCATGCGACGTATCGCCCCTTCGTTTGCCGCTCTATCCGCCGTCGCCACGGCGCTTGCGGCCGCGTCGTCCGCCCTCGCGCTCGTGAGCTGCCTTCGGCACAGCCCGGACGTGAAACCCAGCGCGACGCTGAACCCTGCGACCGCAACCGCGGGCCAGGAGGCGGACGGCACGTTTGCCATCGCTTTCGCCGGACCCAAGGGGCTCGTGCAAGACCGCGCCGAGCCCGCCGTCACCGTGCTGTTCAACCGCGCGATGCGCACCCTCGAGACGCCGGACGACGCCCGCCTCCCGGCGCTTCGCGTCGAGACGCGCGAGGGCGCGCGCGTGCCGGGCTCGCTCCGGTGGCTCGGCACGCACGGGCTTCTGTTCTTGCCGGACGAGCCGCTCCCGGGAGCCACGTCGTTCGCCGTGACCGTCCCCGCGGGCGTGCGGTCGCTCGCGGGCGACACGATCGGGCTGCCATATCGATTCGAGCTTTCCACCGAGCCTCCGCGCGTCCTCAGGGCAACGCCATCCGACGACGCACGCGACGTTCGACCGAACGGCGTGTTCGAGCTCGTGTTCAACGGGAACGTCGACCCCGCCGCTGTGGCGAGAGCCGCGACGCTGCACGTGGGGACCAAGAAGGTCGGCGTGCACGGCACGCGGCCTCGGACCGCACCGGACGGCGTGCCGGTGGAGCACGTCGCCGTGCTCGCGCCCGACGATCCCATGGCGACCGATAGCGCCCTCGCGCTGACGGTCGCCGGCGCTTTCGTCGGCGCCGAAGGGCCCGCGCCGATGGGGGCGCCCTACACGCTTCGCGCGCGCACCTACGGTCCGCTGCGCCTCGCGGACGTGCGCTGCCCGAAAGTCGACATGGGCCGCTGCCAGGCGCACCGCGACATCACCGTCGTTCTGTCGAACGCGGTCGAACCGAGCGAGCTCCGCGCGCACGTCCGCGCCGCGATTCCGAGGGCCGCGCCGCCGCCGCCGTCCGCATCGGTGCCGCCCCCCCCGCGGCCCGTCGCGCATACGTCGCACGCGCTCGGCGTCGATCCACGCGAAGGGCGCCGCTACCGCGTGACGCTCACCGCCGGGATGCACGATGTGTTCGGCCAGGTCCTCGCGAAAGACGTGAGCGTCGACGTCGACATCGAAGCGGCCTACGCGCGGCCCGCCCACGCGCCGGCGCACGCGCCGGGAGTCAGCGCACCGCCGCCGCCGCCGGCGCCGGATGATCCGCGCCCCGCGCGGCCGGTCCTCGATTACCAGGCGGAGTTCGGCGTCCGCGGGCAGCTCCTCGAAGCGCACGCAGCGCCTGCCGGTACGGGGCACCGGTTGCCCATCGGGATCGTGAATCTACCGACGTACGGGCTTGCCGCGGCAGCGCTGCAACAAGAAGAGGCGCTCCGCTGGCTCTCCAAGGCGAGCCTGCAGGATGGCCCGAACGGGGGAGGCTTTCGTTGGAACTGGGTCTCGCCGGGCGTCCCCGAGAACGTGCGCTCCGTGCGGTCGCTCGACCTCGACGCGCTTCTTGCAACCACCGCAGGCTCGCGCGCGGCGCTCGTGGCGCTGGCGATCCCGGGCTCGAGCGAGACGGCGGCGCGCACGCAGCTGCTCGATATCACGGACCTCGGCGTCACCGCGAAGATGAGCCGCTACGGAAGCCTCGTCTGGGTCACGCGGCTCTCGACGGGCGAGCCCGTGGCGGACGCCAAGGTCGCGGTGCGCAAAGACGAGCGCGAAGTCTTTTCCGCGACGACCGACACTTCGGGGGTCGCGACCATCCCCGCGGCCGCCTACAAGCCCGTGTCGGATCGTGGCGCGATCGACGGCGCGTCGTGGATCTTCGTCCAGAAGGACGACGACTGGGTCTACCAGAAGATGGAAGCGTCGCGCGCGTCGATGCGCGCCGGACCGGACGTGGACCTCGCCCAGCGCGGCGAATGGCAGGGATTCGTCTTCACGGACCGTGGCGTCTATCGTCCAGGCGACGCCATGCGCGTCTCGGCCATCGTGCGCCGCAGCGACGCCGCTGGCTCGCGCGTGCCGGGCGCGACGGACGTGCGCGTCGAAGTCAAAGACGCGCAAGACGAGCGCGTTTTTTCGGGTCACGGTCGGACCGACGCGTTCGGCGAAGTCGCCGTCGACGTGCCGCTACCACGCACGAGCCACCTCGGGCCCGCCGCCGTGAGCCTTCGCGTAGGCCAAAGCGACGAGGACGCGTTCGGCGCGGGGGTTACGCTCGCGGCGTTCAAGCCGAGCGAGTTCCAGGTGGACATCGAGCCGGCGAAGCCCGCGTACATTCGCGGCGAGACCGCGGAGTTTTCCGTGGAGGGCAACTATCTATACGGCGCGCCCATGGATGGCGCTTCGTTTCACAGCGCGGCGAGCCGGAGCCGCACGACGTTCGCGCCGCCCGGGTCCAGTGGGTACGCCACGACGGACGACGCGTTCATGACCGAGTATCCCGACGTGAGCCCGCGGTCGGCGGCGCTCTCGGTCGACGACGGCGAGCTCGATGCCAAGGGCCGCGCCACGCGGTCGATCGCGCTGGACATGCCGGGCCAGGTGGGGCCGGAGATCGTCGTCTTCGAAGCGGAGGTCGCCGACAAGACGCGCCAGACCGTGGCGCAGCACGGTTCGGTGCTCGTGCACCCGGCGCCGTTCTACGTCGCGCTCAAAGAGCCCGCCTCGAGTTTCGTCGCGGTGGGCGCGCCCCTCAAAGCGGAGGTCGTCGCGTTCGATCCGGACGGCACCCACCGCGCGGGCGTCGCGACGCGCGTCGAGCTCGTCGCTCGCACCTGGTCGGAAGCGACGACGGACGAGGCGGCGGACGTGCCGCGCCGCGGGACCAAAGTCGTCGACACGGTCGTCGCCTCGTGCGACACGCGGACGACCGCGACCGCGGCCGGCTGCACGGTGCGCGTGCCTTCGGCCGGGTATTTCATTCTGCGCGCGACGACCGCGGGTCCGGTCGTCCACGCGAGCACCTCGCTCTACGGCGTGAGCGACCGCCCCGACAGCGCGCCACCCGTGGCGTGGAGCGACGACGGCGCGCGCGGGCTGTCGATCGACACGGACAAAGCGAGTTACGCCTCCGGCGATACCGCGAAGATCCTCGTCCGGAGCCCCTTCAAAGAGGCCGATGCGCTCGTCACCGTCGAGCGCGCGGGGGTTCTGTGGCGCAACGTCGTGCACGTACACGGAGCAATGCCGGTCGTCGACGTGCCGATCGACGGCCGCTACTACCCGAACGTCTTCGTCGGCGTGCACCTCGTTCGCGGGCGCGTGGCCGCCGAGCCGGCGCCCGGCGAGGCCGATCTCGGCGCGCCCGACTTCCGCACGGCGTACAAGGAAATCGCGATCGACGCCGAGACGCACCGCCTGCGTGTCGGCGTCACGCCGGCCAAGGACCAGTACCGGCCCGGCGAGACGGTCGATGCGGACGTGAACGTGCGCGATGCGGAAGGCCGCGGCGTGAAGGCCGCCGTGACGTTCTACGCCGTCGACGAGGGCGCGCTCATGCTCACCGGCTACAAGACGCCCGATCCGTTGCCGGCGTTCGCCGCGCGAAAGCGCCTCGCGACGTTCGGCGTCGAAAACCGCGAACACCTCGCGCATTTCGTCGCGATGAAGGACGGCGAGCGCGTGCCGTTCCTCGCCTACGAATATGGACGCAAAGCAGGCGACGACAACGCGGCCGACAAGGGCGACGACGGCGGCGGCGGCGGCGCCGCGGGCGAAGACGCGCTTCGATCGGAGCTCCGGACGACGGCGTACTTCGAGCCGTCGCGTGTCACGTCGAACGAAGGCACCGCGCATTTCCAGTTCAAGCTGCCGGACAATCTGACGCGGTTCCGGCTGATGGCGGTGGTCGCGTCGCCGGACGACAAGTTTGGCTACGGAGAGTCCGCGATCGCGTCGAGCCGCAAGCTCATGGTGCGACCGGCGACGCCGCGAGCGCTGCGTGTCGGAGACACGTTCGTCGCGAGTGCGGTCATCTCGTCGAAGGGGATCGATCCGGTCAGCGCGACGGTGTCACTCGACGCGAAGGGCGTCGACCTGACGGGTCTGCGCACGGCGAGCGTGCTCGTGCCGCGGGGCGGCCAGGTCGAAGTGCGGTTTCCGGCGCGGGCGACGCGCGAAGGCAGCGCGGACTTCACGTTCGGCGTGACGGGCGGCGGCTTCGTGGATCGCGTGCGGGTCTATTCGGTGGTCGACCTCCCGGTCGTCGCGCGCACGGCGGCCGTCTACGGCCATGCGTCGAACGACTTCGCCGTGGCCATCGGCGACCTCTCGCGCGTCCGCCCGGACCGCGGCGCGCTCGACGTGCATCTGTCGACGAGCGCGCTCGTCGGCATCGACTCGGCGTTCGAGCAGCTCTTCGACTATCCGTACGGCTGCACCGAGCAGCTCACGAGTCGCACGATCCCGTTGCTCGCGCTGACGGACATGGCGCGCGCGTTCCACGCGCGTGTGCCGGCGAAGAGCCACGACGCCGTCGACGAGGCGGTCGGCGCGATCTTGCATCACCAGCACGGCGACGGCGGCTTCGGCTACTGGGAAGACGATCCGCCCGTCGCGTGGCTCTCCGCGTACGCGATGTGGGCGCTCGAAGCGGCGTCCAAGCAAGGGTACTACGTACCGCCGGGCGCGCTGGACAAGGGCGTCGAATATTTGCGGACGGCGCTCGCGAAGCAGGCGAAGAAGAGCGCGGACAGGGAGGAAGGGCCCGCCCCGACCGCCGAGAGCGCGGGCGATCCGGGCGCGCCGCAGGCGGCCGAGGGCGACGACCGCGAAGCCGCCGACGAAACGGACCGCGATCTCGACGCGACGTCGCGCGCGTTCATCGCCGACGTGCTCGCGATGGTCGGGTCCGCGGACCCTGCGTATCTCGATACGGCGTACGAATCGCGCGAGCACGTACCGCTCGCCGCGCGTGCGCTGTTGCTTCACGCCATGGCGACGGCGCACATGCGCGCTCTCGAGCTTCACACGCTTGCGACCGAGATCGAGCAACGATTGCGCGTCGGCGCGAGCGAGGCGCTCGCGGGGGACGACGGCGCGGAGGCCGCGATCAGCGAGCCGGGCGAGGGCGACATCGACTCGCAGGGGCGTACGACGGCGCTCGCGCTTCGCGCGCTTCTCGCGGCGGACCCGAAGCACCCCCTGGCTCCGCGCCTCGCTCGGGGGCTCCTCGGCCTGCGGCGCGAAGGCGCGTGGCGATCGACGCAAGAGAATCTGTGGGCACTCGTCGCGCTCGAGGAGTACCGCAAGGCGCAGGAAGGGCGCGCCGCAGACCTCGACGTGCAGGCTTTCCTCGGAAATGACCCGGTGGGGAGCTTCGCGTTCCACGGGGGGCAGGTCGAGGCCGATCCGGTGACGCTGCCGATGCAGCGCGTAGCTGGGTACTCGAAGGGGCAGCTCTCCTTCGACGTGAAGGGGCAGGGGACGATCTTCTATGCGGCGACGCTCGAGTCGGCATCGATGGATCTGCCGCAGAAGCCCGAGGACCACGGGTTCTTCGTGCAACGCCTGATGCACGTGCCCGAGCCCGGCGAGCTTCGCCTGGCCGAACCTCCCCTTCCGAAGACGTCGTCGGCGCGGGCCGCGGCAGGGGACCTCGTCGTCGTCGATCTGCTGGTCGAATCGGCGGAGCCGCGCGACCAGGTCGTCATCGACGACCCGCTCGCGGGCGGGCTCGAAGCGGTGAACTTCGACCTGGAGACGAGTTCGAAGCTCGAGAGCGTCGACGACGTCGGAACCGAGCGCGTCTCGCGGCATCGAGGCCTCGGTGGCTATGGATTCGCGTTCGCCCTCCCGGACCAGGTGCATCGCGAAGTGCACGACGATCGCGTGCTCACTTTCGCGCGGCACCTCGATCCGGGCATGTACCACTTCCGGTACTTGGTGCGGGCGACGACGGTCGGTCACTTCGTCGTGCCGCCGGCGGAGATCCACTGCATGTACGCGCCGGAAGCGAGCGGGCGAACGAGCGCGTCGGCGTTCGATGTCGTCGAGGGGGCTGGCCGTGTCGCGCAACGGTGAGCGTTCGCCTGGGAGTCTGGTTCGCCGAACTGCCCGTGCGGTGCTCCGGGCGCTCACGGCGCTCGGTCTCGTCGTGGCTCTCGCGGTGCTCGTGGCCGCCGTCGCCGTGGCGTTGACGCCGCTGCCCGCCGCGCTTGCCGGGCGAGCCATCCCGGGGATCCGGGGAACGCAAGCATCCGGGGAGAGCTCGATTCGCGTGACCGATCGCGACGGCAACGTGCTCCGCGAAGCCCGCGCCGACGACGGCGCGAAGGCGCAGTGGCTGCACCTCGAGGACATGGGGACGCTCCTGCCGCAGGTGCTGCTCGCCGCAGAAGACCGGCGGTTCTTCACGCACCCGGGCGTCGATCCGATCGCGATCGCGCGAGCGATCGTGACGGATCTCGCGGCCCGGCACGCCGTCTCAGGAGGGTCGACCCTCACGATGCAGCTCGCGCGCGCCGTGCGGCCGCACGCGCGGACGCTTTTCGGGAAGCTCGGCGAGATGCTCGTGGCTCTTCGCATCGAAGCGTCGCTCTCCAAGCGAGAAATCCTGGAGCAGTACCTGAATCGCGTGAGCTTCGGCCCCGGCCTCCGCGGTGTGGCCGCGGCGAGCCAGGCCTATTTCGACAAGCCGCCGCGTGCGCTCGGCGTGGCCGAGGCGGCGCTCGTCGTGGGGCTCGCGCGCGGGCCGTCGTACTACGAGCTCACGCGTCACGCGGCCCGAGCGATCGCGCGGCGCAACCGGGTGCTCGATCGAATGCAGGCCTCGGGTGCGATCACGCCGGACGCGGCGTCGCGCGCGCGGTCCGAGCCGCTCGCGCTGCAGAAGCGGGCCGCGGCGTTCGGCGCGCCGCACTTCGTGCGCGGGCTTCTCGACGGATCGCTCCCGCCTCTGCAGCCAGGACTCGCAGAGGCGCTTGCCGCGCCGGTCGCTGCGATCGAGACCACCATCGACTCGTCGCTGCAGCGGACGGCCGAGGCAGCCGCGGAGCAGGCGATCGCCGCGCTCGGAGCGAAGCACGTGACCGCCGCGGCGGCGCTCGTCGTCGACAACGAGAGCGGAGACGTGCTCGCCTATGTGGGATCGCCGGACTTCTTCGACGCGGAGCGCTGCGGCCAGAACGACGGCGTGCGCGCGGAGCGACAGCCGGGATCGACGCTCAAGCCGTTCGTGTACGGCCTCGCGATGGATCGCCTCGGGTTCACGGGGGCGACGGTGCTGCCGGACGTGGAGCTTCACCTGCGCACCGGCGCGCTGGACTACGCGCCGCACGACTACGACGAGCACTTTCGGGGGCCGGTCCGCCTTCGCGAGGCGCTCGGCAATTCGCTCAACGTGCCCGCCGTGTGGACGGTGGAGCAGACAGGGGAAGCGGCGCTGCTCGATCGCCTGCGCGCACTCGGCTTCGACTCGCTCCGGCAAGCGCCGGAGTACTACGGGCCGGGCCTCGCGCTCGGCGACGGCGAAGTCACGCTCCTGTCGCTCGTGCGTGCGTACGCGACCCTCGCGCGCAACGGCCGTGGGCTCTCGCTGCGCGTCGCGCGCGCGATCCGTCCCGCGGGCGCGAGCGGCGACGCGTGGCAAGCGATCGGCGCGGGCGGTGCCACCGGCGGCGAGGATGGCGGGGATCCGGGCGGCAGCGACCCGGTGCTCGACCGCGTGACGAGCGCCGCGATCACGGACATCTTGCGCGACCACGGCGCGCGGCGCGCGTCGTTCGGCGAGCGCACGCTGCTCGACTTCGACTTCGACGTAGCCGTGAAAACCGGGACTTCCAAGGGCTCCCGAGACAACTGGGTGCTCGGATACACGCGCTCGGTCACGGTCGGCGTCTGGGTGGGCAACTTCGACGGCTCGCCGATGAACGGCACGAGCGGCATCACCGGTGCGGGACCGCTCTTTCATGCCGTGATGGAGGCGGCGATGCGCGGGCGGCCGGACCTCCCGCTCGCGATCGAAGCGCAAGGTGCGCCGGGCGAGCCCGGCGACCGACGTGCAGCCGGCCTCGAACGCGTCGAGGTGTGTGCGCTCTCGGGGATGGCACCCGGGCCCGCTTGTACGCACCGCGTGTACGAATGGATGCCGCCGGACGCGAAGGCCGCGCTCACGCAGTGCTCGTTTCACGCGCGCGTTCGCGTCGATCGGGCGAACGGCCTCCTCGCGGGAGCCGGGTGCCGGCCGGACGAAGTGGCGGTCCGCGACGTCGAGGTGTACCCGCCCGAATACGCCGAATGGGCGAGCGAAGCGGGCCGGCCCGTGGTCCGCGAGACTTCGCCGCGCTGCCCGATCGCTCCGGGGCCGGCCGCCCGCGAGGCCGGCGGCGAGGGCGACGGCGACGCGCTGCGCATCGCCCACGTCACGGACGGCGCGCGGTTTGCGCTCGATCCGGAGACCGCGCCGGCGCTCCAGCGCCTCGACCTCACGGTCGTCGCGCCTCGGCGTGTCCACACGGTCCGCTTGCGCGTCGACGGACACGTCATCGGCGAGCAAGGCGCGCCGTATGCGTTCGCCTGGCCCCTCGAAGAAGGCGAGCACGTGCTCGTCGCGGAGGCCGACGGTGCGATCGAAAGCCAGCCCGTCCGAGTGCACGTGCGGGGGCTCTAGAGCAGCGAACAAGTAAGTTCAGGCGGCGCGTCGGGGTCGGTCGAGGGTGATCAGGTTTTCGATGGCACAGGTGCGTCGGAGATCGAGGACGTTCTTTCGGACACCGAGGTATCGGGCGCGGGGGCCGTGGCGTCTGC
>DATHQY010000504.1:0-2032 GCA_035482215.1 Polyangiaceae bacterium
GCGGCCGCCCTCTTCCAGAGCGTCGGTGTCGCTGACGAGCGTCACCCGCTCGAGGAATCCCTGCGCCGTCGCCGCTTCGCCCGCGGCCAGCGCCTCCGCCTCGTAGTCGGTCAGCGATCCGGAGAGCTCGCGCAAGTTCTCCACGCGCGCGTCCGCCTCCGCGTCGTCCTCCGCTTCGAGCACCTTCAGATAGCCCGTGCCTTCGAGGATTCGCTCGAGCAGCTCGCTCGGGGACTCCGATGCGGCCCCTTTGCCGAGTCCGTCGAGCAATTCGCGGAACCCGGCGAGCTTCTTCTTGGCGGCCGCGCCGATGTCCCCCATTTCGTCGAGCCGCCCGAGCGCGTCGAAGACGGAGACGCCGCTCAACGTCGCCCACGTCGTCAGCCGATCGACGGTCGCCGCGCCGATGCCGCGCGCGGGCACGTTGATGACGCGCAGCAAATCGACGTCGCTCTTCGAGTTGACGAGAACGCGCATGTACGCGAGCACGTCTTTGATCTCCGCGCGGTCGTAGAATTTCGTCCCGCCGACGACCTGGTAGGGAATGTTCACCGCGCGGAGCGCCTCTTCGAGGACGCGTGATTGCGCGTGCACGCGGTAGAACACGGCCATCTCGCGAAGCTCGGTCCCCTCGCGGCGCGCCGCTTCGATCGTGCGTACGACGTACGCGGCCTCGTCGCGTTCGTCGCGCGCCGCCACGACGTGGACCGGCTCGCCCTCGGCGTTCGCGGTCCACAGCTCCTTCGGCACACGCTCGCCCGACCGCGCGATGACGCCCAGCGCCGCGCTCACGATCCGCTGGCTCGATCGGTAGTTCTGCTCGAGCTTCACGATCGTCGCGTCGGGGTAGTCGTGCCGAAAGCCGCGGATGTTGCGCACGTCCGCGCCGCGCCAGCGGTAGATGCTCTGGTCGTCGTCGCCGACGACGCACAGATTGCCGTGCCCCTTCACGAGCTCGCGCACGAAGCGGTATTGAATCGCGTTCGTGTCCTGGAATTCGTCGACCAAGACGTAATCGAACCGCTTGCGGATCTTGTCGCCTTCAGGGGTCTTCTCGAGCAGGCGTGCGACGAGCAAGATGAGGTCCTCGAAGTCGACGGCGTTGGCCGCGCGCAGGCGCTCTTCGTACGCGCGGAAGAGGCGGAGCGCGATGTCGTCGACATACGACGTGGCCGCCGCCTCGTCGGGCCCACGCCCCTCTTGCTTGTGCTTGTGGATGTGCGCGAGCACGGCGCGCGGCGGGTAGCGGCGCTCGTCGAGGTTCAGGTCCTTCAGCGCACGCGCCATCACCGCGCGCTGATCGGCCGTATCGTAGATGACGAAGTTGGAACCGACGCCTACGGCCGCGCCGTGGATGCGCAAGAGCTTCGCAGCCGTCGCGTGGAACGTGCCCACCCACAGAGATCGCGCGAGCTCGGGCCCGCAGAGGCGGTTGAGCCGCTCGCGCATCTCGCCGGCCGCCTTGTTGGTGAACGTGACGGCCAGAATGCGCCAGGGCGCGACGCCCATGCAGGCGATGAGGTTCGCGATGCGGTAGGTGATGACGCGCGTCTTGCCGCTGCCGGCACCGGCGAAGACGAGCAGCGGGCCTTGGGAATGGGCTGCCGCCGTGGCCTGGGGTTCGTTGAGCTCCGCTTCGAACATCTCCCGCCGCAACGTAATGCATCGGTTCTCGGGATGCGACGCCGAGGGCGCGAACCGAAGAATCGGCCCTGCCTGCGCAATAACGCCGCTATTCCAGGCCGTAATCCGCCGGGGTGAACACGACACCCGCGAGCCCTCGCTCGAGCATCGCGCCCTGGAGCGCCGCGATGACGATCTCCGTCACGTCGTAGCGGGTGCTCGGCGCGTAATACTCCTCGTCGGCCACCTCGGGCAGCGCAGCGAGCCGCGCTTCGATCCCCTCGCGCTCTCCCGGGTCGAGCTCGAAGTGCGCGTGCCATCCCTCGGCCGTCTCGAGCATCAGGGCCTCGCGCGCCATCCCGATGGGATTGAACGCGCAGTACACGCGCTCGAGCTCGAGCCGCCATTC
>DATHQY010000505.1:0-34118 GCA_035482215.1 Polyangiaceae bacterium
GAAGGGCGAAAAGGACGTTGGCTTCGACACGGCATTCCCCGCCGCGTGCTTCGAACCGCGCCTCCTTCTTCAGCGCCTCGGCCGCGTCGCGCACGGCGCGCTCGAGGGTGGAGAAGATGGCGCTGGCCGGCACGAGACGGAGCTTCTGGGCTTTTTCCTGCACGTCGCCGATTTCGTTCTCCACGCGGTCGATCCCCGAGGCGAGGCTTCGCTCCGCGCGTGAAACGTGCGCCGCGATCTCGTCGAGCGTGGCCCGCTCGCGGCCTTCACGCGGCAAGAGGGTCGAGAGCCCCCGGGTGAGGTCGACCGCCGTCGCGAGCGCCTCCATCTGCTTTCGTAGCGCCGACACCTGGACCGACACTTCGAAGAGGCCTCCGAGCAGAGTGTCCATCTCTTCGATCTCGACGCGGACGCTGCGAAGCGCCTCGGCGGGCGTCGCCGAAGTGCCCGCCGCCGGAGAGGGAGAATTGGGGGCCTTCGCGGGGGATGGCTCGAGTGCGGCGACGGCCGACGCGATCGAGTCGAGAAGCCCGAGGAGCCGCTGCGCGTCTTCCAGACGAAGCGCGCGGCCGGTGGCGAGCGGCCCGTCGCGGTACGGGCCGAGGACGTCTTCGACCGCGTGCGCGGCCTCGGCGATCTTCACCTCTCTCACGACGCGTGCGGCGCCCTTCAGCGTATGAGCGAGCCGGAGGAGCGCGGCGGCCGCGTCGGTCGGACCGACGCCCTTCTCGAAGTCCAGCACTCCCCGCGAGAGTCCCTCCACGAGCTCGCGAGCCTCGACGCGAAAGTACTTGTAGGGGTCGCGGGTCATGGATCACGCATTCGCTTGCGGGCGAATGAGCAGCGACAGATTCTTGGAGAGCAGTGTCAGCTGCGAAGAGGTCTGGAGCGTCTGCGTGGAGCTGGTCTCGGTTTCTCGGGCCGCTTGCGATACGTTCATCACGGCGGAGTTCACCTGTTCGACGGCCGTCGCCTGTTGCTTCGTGCTGAGCTCGATCTCTTTGGCCGCCTCCGACGTCGTCGCGACGAGATCGGCGATGAGCTTGAACGAAGCGGCGACTTCCCCGAACTGACGAGTGCCGGCTTCGACGGCCTTCGACCCCCCCTCCGTCGCCATGACGGTCGTATTCACGGCGGCGCGGATGTCGTCGACGAGGCCGCGGATCTCCTTCGTGGAGCCGCCGACGCGATCGGCGAGCTTGCGAATCTCGTCGGCGACGACACCGAAGCGCTTGCCGACCTCGCCGGCCCCGGCGGCTTCGATCGTGGCGTTGATCGCGAGGATGTTCGTCTGCTCCGCGAGTTCGTTGATGATCTCGAGGATGCCCCCGATCTGCTGCGATTTGCGCCCGAGGTCGAGCATGTGGCTGACGATCGCGTCCACGTGACGGCGGATGGTCGCCACCGCGTCGCGGGTCCTGTCCACCGACGCGTCGCCGGTTCTCGCCGCGTTGCCGGCGTCGGCCGCGATCTGGGACACCCGGCGCGCGCTATCGGCGATCTGCCGCGACGTCGCCAGCAGCTCGCTGATGGTCGTCGTGATCTCGCTCATCGCGGTGGACTGCTGCTTCGCTCCGACCGCCTGCTGGTTGGCGGCGGCCTGGAGCTCCGCCGAAGAGCTCTGGACGTGGTGGACCGCGGATCCGATCTGGCCGCTCAGGGAGCGGACGATGACCCACCCCGTGGCAAACAATAAGGCGAGCGCAAACAGGGTCGCCCCGAGGATGGTCACCCGCGTCCCGCTCGTCGTGGCTTCGACCTCGGCGGCGCGCTGGACCAAGAGGTCGTTCGCGTCCCGGTCGATCTGGCCGAACAGGCGGCGAATTTCGTCCATGTCACGCTTCCCTTTGCCGTCACGCACGACCGCGGCGGTCGCCTCGAATCCGGCGGCCCTCCGCAGCTCGATCGTCCGTTTCAATTCGGCGAGCTTGTCGGCCACGACGGGGTCGACCTGATCGAGCGCGCGCTTCACGTCGGGCATGTCCGAGGCCAGCGACCGAAGCTCCGCCATGGTCGGTCCGATCGTGTCGAGCGCGCGTTCGTACGGCTCGAGGAACGTGTCGTCGCCGGTGATGACGAACCCTCTCTGCCCCGTCTCCGCGTCCTTCATCACGCTGATGGCCGTCGCGACGCGATCGATCATTTGCTGCGTGCGGGAGACGAGGTAGCTCGTCTCGGTCAGCGAGGAGACGCTGTGGTACGCGGCGAGTCCCACGCCGACGAGAAGCACGAATGCGAGGGCGAACCCGGCCGCGATTTTTCTTCCGAACGTCCACATGCTCATGGCTCCTTGGCTTTCGAAAGTTCCGATGCACCCGCTTCGTTCGCGAGCGAAGCCATCGTGTCGAGCAGCGGCGCGACGCGAATCAGCTCCCGAACGCCGCTCGCGTCTCGAATGACGGCTTCGCCGGTGTCCGCGGCGAGGCCTGGCGTCTCGACGTATCCGTCGAAGCGCGCAAAAGCCAGCGCGACCAGGACGGACGCCCGGCAGAGAACGAACCATCGCGGCGCTCCGTCCTCTTGGGCGTATCCGAGGAGGGCGGACAGGCTGTACACGGGCACGAGCTCCCCGCGGATGCCCGCGAGGCCGAGCATGCCTCGAATCGGGCTGCCGATCGGGACGACCTTGCGTGCCACGGCGAGGCCCGTGACTTCGCGCACGCGGATCGCGTATGCGTGTGCGCCGATCGTGAGCGCCAAAAAGGCCTCGCCCGACTGCCGATCGAGCGCGGGGGCCGCCGCAAATGCGGCGTCGAACGTCTGCTTCAGGCTCTCCGCCGATAGACCGCCGCGGTGGCGAGCGCCGTTCACGGGCTGCCTCCCGTCGCCTGGATCTCGGCGCGGCAGAGGGCGGTGAGCGTCTCGCGCGTGAAGCCGCCGCCGTAGAGCAGGATCCGCGACGTGTCCTCGTTCGCGAGGAGCGCAGCGGCCGTCTCGAGCTCGCGCCGCGCCACCCCCATTTCGCCCGCTCGCCGCGCCAGAAGACCGAGGTGAAGCCGGGGCATGGCGAAGCGCGGGTCGATCTTCGCCGCCGCTTCGTCGTGCTGGCGGGCTCCTTTTCGGTCGCCCCGCGCCTCGCAACAGAGCGCCAGCAGGTAGTGCGCGCCGGCGTTCCGCTCGTTCGCGGCACACAGCTCGGCGCATGCAGCTTCGGCGTCGTTCAGCTGCCCGCTGTGCGTGAGAAGGACGGCGCGAAGAAGCAGCGCGTCTGGATCGCGCTCGCCCGTCCGCGGCAAGTCTCCGAGGAGCTCGAGCGCGTCGGCGAAGCGCTCGCGCGCGAGGAGCTCGAGGGCACCCGCGACGTCCGGAGGCCGCACGGACTGCCGAAGCTTCGATGCACCGTTCGAATCGGCAGACGCAACGGGCCTCTGACTCAAGAGGCGGATGCGATCCGACGATCGCTGCACCGTATCGACCCAGGTGGACGTCCACGCGGGATCCGCGTCGAGCGTCGCCGGCTCGCGGTCCGACGCCGGGTCCTCGAGATCGCCGCCCGGCGCGCGGTCCGCGCGGTCCTCGCGGAGCGCCGTCGCGGCGCGGGTGTGCGCCGCGCTCTCTCGCACCGGCAGCGCGGTTCGGACGGGTCGCTGGTAATAGAAGGTGCCGTGGGTGTGGCAAAGCTGAAACTCGTCCGAGAGCGTGCGCATCGTCTCTGCGTGGCCCAGGAATAGATACCCGCCCGGTGTGAGCGATCGGGTCATGCGCGCGATCGCTGCGCGCGCGTGGTCAGGCGCAAAGTACATGAGGACGTTGCGGCAAAAGATCACGTCGAAGGCTTCGGGAAACCAGAAGCCGGGCTCGTCGTCCGCCAGATTTCGTTCCTGAAAGAGCACGCGATCCCGAATCGAGGGGTCGAGCGCGTGCCCGCGCCCCGAGGCACGGAACCAGCGACGCGCGACGTCGGGCGGAGTCTCGCGCAGCGACCAGGGCGAGTAGAGACCGCGAGCGGCTTTCTCGAGCGAGGCCGTGTTGACGTCGATCCCGGTGACGGACACGTCGCGCGACGCGTCGCCCAACGTTTCGCGCACGCAGATGGCGAGGGAGTAAGCCTCCTCGCCCGATGCGCACCCCGCGGACAGAATGCGCGCACGCCGCGAACCGTGGCGAGTGCCAGCGAGCTCGCGCAGAGCGACGTCGGTGAACGCGTGAAACTGGGCGATGTTGCGGAAGAAGTACGTCTCGCCGATCGTGAGCTCGTGCGCCAACACGCGGAGCTCGTCGCGGGGAGGGTTCGGTTGCTCGAGTCGTGCGAGATAGGGCTCGAACCCACCTCCGGCGGCGCCGAGGCGTTCGAAGACACCGGACAGAACCGCCAATCGCGATTCGTCGAAGCGGAGGCCCAGGCAGCGCTCCACGACCGCGCGGAATCGCTCGATGTTCGGGGCGGCCGGCAGTGCATTCATGCCGACGCCTCGTGAGCGTTCGGGCCCGCCCCGCGCGCGTCGAGGGAATTCCATACCGCGTCGGGAACGATGTGCCCGCTCTTGAGGACAAAGAGCATGCCCTCGTCGAGGCGGCCGATTGTATCGAGGGCCTGCGCGGACACGTCCCGGACGAGGGGAGGAAGCGATTCGAGTATCCGTTCGGGAAGAGCCGCGACTCGTGCAACGCTCTCCACCGCGAGCAACGCGGTGCGATCGCCCGCGCGGACAGCGACGAAGCGCGCGCGCATCACGGGCGAGGCGGTGCCGAGAAGGTTCGCCAGATCAATCACGGGGACGGGGGTGCCACGCAGTACGGAAAGACCGAGGACGAAGGGCGGTGCGCCCGCGAGAGGCTCGATCGGGAGCGGGCGCATCGTCTCGACGACCTGATCCAATCGAATGCCGTACACGCGCGTTCCAACGCGACACAGGAGCGCTGCGCGGGCCGGATGACGAGCTTCTGACACATTCACCCCCTCGTTGCTCGAGTCCGGATCGCGGGTTCACCGCGATAGGTACCGTCGGCGCCGCTCATGACATCGTGGCAACTCAAGACACCGAGCCGGTTGGCTCGAGTTGCTTTTCGTGACAACGGCCGCCGAGAATACTAACCGCGCCGGCTCGATGTCCACTCGCTCTCGCCTCGATTGTCGCGGAGCCAACTCGCGAGGGCCGGCCCACCATCGGCGCGCCGATCACACACGCCTTCGTCTGCCCTCGTCTAGCCTCGTCTAGCCCTCGTCTAGCTTCGTCTAGCCGTCGTCGAGTCCGCGTCGCAGCAGAGGGTCGATGCGGCCCGAGTTCGCCGACCGCGAACCGAGCTCAGGGCCGAGAAGCTGGTGCAAGCCACGCGCACGAACGATCGAAAACGCCGCGACATAGAACGGTTTCGTCATCGATGCTACGCGCGCCGTGCTCGCCTCCGTGTCTCCCGCGGGAGCGTGATCACGACAAGGACCCACGACGAGGAACACACCGACATGCGACATCAAGAGAGCGAGCGAAGAGAACGCCGAAGAGAGCGCCGAAGAGAACGTGGTCCGCGGCTGCGGCGTTCGCGCTTCACCCGCGAAGCGACAGCGCGCTGACGGTCGGCGCGTGCCCGCAGCCGTCGCTGCGACGCCGAGTAGCCGAGTAGCTGAGTAGCCGAGTAGTCGCGGAGACTGTACACGTGTGTGTTCGTCCCCTCGTCATTGCATTCCTTTCGTGTCACCGTGCTTGACTCGTCATTATCTGTTAGCGACGATGCATGGACGTTGTATTTGGGGTTTGCGAGCGTGAGTACGATCTAGAAGGCCCGGTGTGGAACGCACCGGCCTGATCGACGGAGGCAGCAGGTCGATGGCGCGCGCAGCGATATCGATGGGGGGGGCGCTTGCGGCCCGAACGACGAATGGGTGGCGAGGAAAGGCCTGTGCCGTTTTCGGGATCGATGCAAAATCGTAAGGGTGCGCGCTCGAGCGCGGGGATCGAGCCGGCCGCCGCCGCGAGTCGACGGCCGCTTCGTGTATTGCTCATCGAAGACAATCCCGACGACGCCTCGCTGCTGCTGCGCGAGCTCCGGAAGGTCGGCTACGAACCGGACTCACGCCGTGTCGACGTCCTGAAACATCTTCAGGAAGCGCTCGAATCGTCCTGGGACCTCATCCTTTGCGACTGCCAGATGCCGGGCCTCGACGCGCCGATGGCCGTGGCGGCAATCCGAGGCCGGCACATCGATACCCCGTGCATCATCGTTTCGGGGACGGTCGGCGAGGAGCACGCGGTCGCTGCGATGCGTTCGGGGGCGCAAGACTTCATTCTCAAGAGCAACTTGTCGCGCTTGGGCCCGGCGATCGAAAGAGAACTTCGGGACTCGGAGATTCGCATCCGGCACGCGAAGGCGCAGAGCGCTTTGCGGGCCACCGAGCAAAGCTTTCGCGCGGCCTTCGAGCTCATTCCGGACGCGGTGCTCCTCCATCAGGACGGTTTCGTGACGCATACCAACAGCTCGGCTGCGAGCCTCTTCGGTGCCATCAACACCGAGGATCTCATAGGCCGCGCGATCGTCGAGTTCTTCACTCCGACGGACCAGCCGGGCGCCTTCGAACGCATGCGCCCCGTGGAGTCCACGCGGGCGGGGGCGGCGGAGCGGGCGAAAGCGGCCGCGCGGCCGTTCGCCGAACTCACGATGGTCCGCCTCGACGGCAAGCTCATTCAGGTCGAGATGACGGGCATGTCGTTCGTCTTCGAAGATCAACCGGCGATCTTGTCGGTCCTGCGTGACGTGACCGGCCGCCGCGAGATGGTCGCGCGATCGATGCACATCGACCGCATGCTCGCCGTCGGAACGATGGCGGCGGGCGTCGGCCACGAGATCAACAACCCGCTCGGCTACGTCATGGCCAACGTGACGTACGCGAGCGGAGAGGTCTCGCGCATCGCGCGGGAAGTCGAAGCGCTGAGCGGTCGCCTTCCGCAAGCCGTCCCGCTCGCGCCCGCGCTGAACGAAGTCGTGAGTATCCTGTCGGAGGTCGACGAGGGCACGCGGAGAATCCGCGATATCGCGCGCGATCTCAACACGTTCGCTCGCAACGACGACGAGCTGCAGCTCGTGGATCTGCGCGCCGTGGCCGACTCGGCGCTGCGCATGGCGGCGGCCGAGGTGCGCCCACGCGCACGCGTCATTCGTGAGTATGCCGAAGTGCCGCCGGTTCGTGCCAACGCTTCGCGCGTGAGCCAAGTGCTCCTGAATCTGGTCATCAACGCCGCGCACGCGATCGGGAAGGGCGCGACGTTTGCCAACAACATCACGGTGCGCGTCCGCTCGGACGCCGGCGTCGTCGTCGCCGAAGTGGCCGATACGGGCTCGGGCATCGCGCCCGAGCATCGCGAGCGGCTGTTCACGCCGTTCTTCACCACCAAGCCCCTGGGGCAGGGGACGGGGCTCGGCCTGTCGATCTCGAAGCGCATCATCGAGTCGTTTCAAGGCAGGATCGAAGTCGAGAGCGAAGTCGGCGTCGGGACGACGATGCGGGTCGTTCTTCCCGCCGTCGAGGATCCGCAAACCAGCAGCGCTCCTTTATCCACGAGCCCTCCAAGGCGCGGCCGGATCATGCTGATCGACGACGACAGGCTGGTGCGAGCCGCGTTCCAGCGTGCGCTCTCCGGTGAGCACGACGTCGTTCTCGTCGGATCCGCCAGCGAGGCGCTCTCACGGCTCCGCGTCGGCGAGGCGTTCGACGTCGTGATTTGCGACATGACGGCGCCGTCGATGCCGCCCGACGAGATCTACTCGAAGATCGAGCAGGCGCTGCCCCACCTCACGTCGCGCATCGTGATGATCACGGGCGGGGAGCCCAGCAAGAGACCCCGTGCGGTCGTCGACAATCGCGCGATTCCGACGCTCGAGAAGCCGCTCGACATGGACCAGGTCCGGCAGTTACTCGCGCGAATGCTCCCGGGCAAGGGACCGCGCTCGCCCGGGCTCTCGCTCATGAAGAGAGACTGAGCGGCGCTCGTTCGCGCGAGTTCCCGCTCGGCGGCGGCGTTCCTCTCGGATCGGAGTATTGCGCCCGAACAAGAAGATGAGCGCTTCATCGGGTTCGGCACTACCCATTAAGGCGTGAATACGGACGCCCGGCTTCCCGTTCTTGCGCGTTCCGGCCGGCCGCCGCCGGCGGCCCTTCTCCTTTGCGCGTGTGCCGCGCTGGCCGGCGGGGGCTGCAGCGGAAGCGATTCCGGCGCCTTGCCCGGGGACGCCCAGAATCCGGAGCCGGCGGACGGCGCGCCGCCTTCCTCGGGCGACGCGGCGGCGCCTCGGGGGCTGCCCGATGCCACGGGCTCGGGGCCGGATGCCACGGGGCCGGTGTCGCCGGACGCCACGATCGACACGGCTCCATCTGGAGGAGACGCCGCACCCGGGGACGGGCACGTTCACGATGCCGCGGCCGGTCACGACTCCGGGGAACCTCCGGTCGAAGCGGGCGAGGGCGAGGGCGACGGCGGCGGCGGTCCCGAGCAGTGCACGAACCGAGCGCCGGTCGATTCGAAATGGAAGCTCGCCTGGTCTGACGAGTTCGACGTGGACGGGGCGCCGAATTCCGCGAACTGGGGCTTCGAAATGGGCTTCGTCCGGAACGAGGAGCTGCAGTGGTACCAGTCCGAGAACGCGACGGTGTCGAACGGCCTTCTGACGATTGCGGCCCAGAAACAGCAAGTCTTGAATCCGAATTACCAGGCGGGAAGCAGTGATTGGAAAACGAGCCGCCAATATGCCCAGTACACGTCGTCGTCGATGACGACGTCCGGCAAACACGCGTGGACCTATGGGCGCTTCGAGATTTGCGCGAAGATCGACACACGGCAGGGGAGCTGGCCCGCGTTCTGGTCGCTCGGGAGCGGCAAGAGCTGGCCGTCTTCCGGCGAAGTGGACATCATGGAGTATTACGCCAACGACGTGCGAGCCAACGTCTGCAAGCCGTCCGGCAGCACTTGCGACTGGTCCGGAAGCGTATCGCAGTCGCTGAGCTCGCTCGGCACGGACTGGTCGAGCTCCTTCCACCTCTGGGCGATGGAGTGGGACTCGACGAGCATCAATCTCTATCTGGACGACAAGCTCGTTTATCCGTTCAAAGTCTCGAGCGCAGTCTCCTCCGGGACGAATCCCTACATGGGCAATTCATTCTACATTCTGGTAAACCAGGCGATCGGCGCGAACGGCGGCGACCCGTCGAACACGACGTTCCCCATCGACTACGTCGTCGACTACGTCCGCGTTTACCAGGATTGAACCCCAGGTTCGTCGCACGCAGTCTTTTGACTGCCCCGGTCGAAAGACTCCTGCTCCAGGTCAGGGCGCGCTGATCCCGCAGCTTGCGCAACCGTCGCCCGCGTTGAGGAAGGGGCCGGCGCCGCGAAAACTCGGCCGGCGGCACCGGGGGCAGGCGAGCCGCGGAAGGATCGCCGTCGCCAAGCGGGAGAACAGCGCCGCGGCGGCCAGCGTGATCACGAGTGACGCCACCTCGAGGCCGCGCGGCACGATCGTCACGGCGAGCAGCGGCCCGACGAACCAAAACGTGACGAGAATGCGCGCGCGCGAGGAAACACGCTGGCTCTGGAGCTCGGCCCAGGCTCGGTCGTAGGTCTCTCGCGGGGATGCCGGGATTCGGTAAGCGCTATGCAACACCGCACGCTCTCACAGCCTCCATCCTCTCACGATTCGGCGACCGATGCAGCGGTGCGCTGTGCGCGACGGCGCTTTCGGAGCACGAAGAGCGTGCACGAGGCCGCGAAGAGAATCCGCAGAGGCGAGCCTTCCGCCGCCGGAGCGGCGGCGTGGCACGAGCAGCCTCCATTCGACGATGTGCCGACCGCGCTCGGACTCGCATCGGAAACGAAGCTCTGCATCGAGGCATCTCTGCCGCTACCTCCGCTCGTTCCTCCCGTCGATCCCAACGATGCGTCCGCCGCCGTCGTCGTCGGTGTGCCTCCTTCGGGCGCTCCCGCATCGCTTGGAGCCGCGCAGCCGGGAGGCGCCTGTGCGTCGGCCTGGCATGCAAAGAACGGGTAGCTCGCGCAGACGTTCGGCCATGCGCACAGGGCGTCCGTCGCGGCGCAGCAGGGCGAGGGCCCTTTCACATCGTTCAGGTGCATGAGCGGCTGCGGCGCGCCCCCATCGAAGGAGCCGGGGCGGCCGGGAAAGAACGCGAGCTCTTCGAAGGTGCCGTCGGTCGCCGATTCGAGGCAGGCGTAGGTCCCGACGCCGGTCCAGGTGAGGCACGTGACGTTGGCGTTGTCGCCTTGCGCGTCGATCGAGAAGACCGAATCGAACTGAAAGTCGCTCGTGCTTGCCTGGTAGATCCCCATGTCGTCCGGGTCCACGTCGTGGCCTGCTTCCACGGGATCGCCATATCCGGCGAGCACGCTCGACCCATCGGGCGAAAGCGCGAATCCAAGGAGCTTCGCGCTCTTTCGCAGAAGCTCGGACCAGGTGGCTCCGCCGTCGGACGAGTAGAGAAGCGCGTCGTTGGCCACGAGCTCCGGCGCGCCGTCGGGCAGAATCCACGAATCCGTGCGGACATAGATTTTCTTGGCGTCGTCCCGATCGATCGCGGCGATGTAAGGCGGCTCGCTCGAGTTCGTGCCCGGAATGGGGGACGATGACCAGGTCGTCCCCATATCGGCCGACGACAGCAGTGCGCCCGAGCCGTCCGAGGGGGAAAGCCCCGTCACGAAGATGTGCGACGTGTCACTTGGATCGAGGTCGATCGTGAATACCAGCGAGGCGGGGACGGCCGTTCCGACCATCGCCCACGTAGCGCCGGCGTCCGTCGACCGCTCGACGTGGATCGTGGCGACGCCGCTCGCGAGATGGGTGGCGAGCGCCACGATCGTGGTGCCCGTAGGGTCGACCGCGAAGTCTTCGAACGTGTCGGTCGCCGCGGTCTGCAAGGAGCCGAGGGTGGGCATCCAGCCGCAACCGTCCGCCGATCGATTGATCTCCGACTGCACGTCGACGAGGAGCGCCCCTCCCGCCACGCGCTCGAGGATCGGATCGCCCGAGTACATGTCGTCGCCGGCGAACGACGCCTCGCAGTCCTCGTACCAATTCTGTCCTCGGTCGTTCGTCGACACGAGGCCGAACGTCGCCGCGAGCAGCAAGTGGTTCGCGTCGTTCGGGTCCTCTACGAGCCGCTGGGCGCGCGGAAACCGACCGTTCGCATGAGCGGCCAAGGGCGCTCCGATGAGGACCGCCAGGGCCGCCCCCGCGATCGTCCGCTTCATCGCGTCATCCCGTTCGCCGCCGCCGCTTCGTGCGCAGCGCCACGAGGCCCAGAACGCCGAGGCTCGCCCACGCTCCGGAGGGCCCCGCGGGCGAAGCCCCGACGGATTCGCATGCACAGCCCGACGCCTCGTCGCCCCTGCCCGCGGGGCTTTCTTGCCCGACGGAACGCGATGCGTCCGCGACGGCGAATCCGGCATCCTCTTCCGCGCCGGACGAGCCGCCGTCCTCGTTCGACGAGCCGCTCGTTCCACCGGCATCGGCATGGGTGGAGACGCTCGCATCGCGCCCGCCGGTTTCGCCCGGCTCGCCCGAGTCGGTCTTGCCCGTCGCGTTGCCCGCGTCCTTCGACCCCGCGTCTCTCCGGGCTCCGCCCGCGTCGGGCTCGACCACCCCGGCGTCGAACGGCGGAATGACCGCGACGCCGCCGTCGCACGTCCCGCCGGTGCCCGAGAGCGTCGTTCCGTCGATGCATGTCGGGCCCCCCGTGCCGTTGGGAACTTCGACGTTGATGACGGCGCCGGTCGCGCTGATCGACTCGAGCGTGATCGTCGCGCCGCCCGCAGGATCCGAGAAGCTCTGGCCTGCCGTCGTCAGGCCCGCGAAGGTCGTCGAGGTCGGGTTCATGTTGAGGAGCTCCGTCCACACGCTATTGCCCGTGGCGCCGCGGGAGGCTTGGCCGTTGTGCACGTCGTCGCTCACGTACACGGTGACCGTCGGCCCCGTATAGGGGATGCCCTTCGACGTCGTGCGGCCCGTGTTGTACTGATCGAAGACGCCCGCGGCGGACCGAAGTTCGACGTAATAGTCCTTCAAGTTCACGTTCGTGGTCATCGCTTGCGGGTCGTTGACGGTCAGTGTGGCCGGCATGGGAATCTGAAGGACCTGCACGGCATCCGGGCACGAATCACCGAGGGGAACGAGGTTGAACGTGCCCGACGAAGTGACCCGCACTCCGTTGCAGCCCGAAAGCCACTGCTCGTACCACTTCTCGTACCCGTTGAGTTGATGGCAGCCGCTGCCCATCGGCGTCATCGTGTTGCCGTATTCGGTGATGGTGCACGACGTGGCCGGTGTCGTCGAGAACGACTCGGTGCCGCACGTAATGGTGTTGCCGTGCATCAGCCCGAGGTTGTGCCCGGGTTCTTGCATGAGCACGACGCAGCTGAGCGAGCCGTTCATCCACGTTCGCTTCGCCGGCTTGACGACCGAGCCTTCTTCTCCGAGCCCGCCGAAGTCACAGAGCTGCGTGCTGTTGAAGTAGTAGATGAGATGGTTGTAGCTACCGGTGATCTGCGGCTCGATCGCCTGGTACATCCCGGTCGTGTCGCAGGTCGTCATCGTGTACGAGTACGGGCCGATGACGTTGCCGGTGACCGAGTACTGGCCATAGGAAGACTCGAAATAGAACGACGCGAACGACTTGTCGGACGGCGTCGTGCTGAACATGGCCTTCTCGCCTTGAGCCTGCGTTACGCTCACGCCGGCGTCCGTTCCGCTGATGTCGACGAGAACGAGCGCGTACGTATCGGGGCTCGGCGGACTTGCGTAGGTGATGGGAGCGTCCGCGTCCGCCGGTTCGTCGGCCACGAGCTCGAGACTCTGCACGTGAAACCCGCCGCTTTCCGCTTGGCCGTGAACCCGGATGCGATCGCCGGTCCCGGCGCCTTCGGTCAGATTGCCGGCCTCGAGCACGAGCGGAATCTCGGTGCCGTCGTCGAGCCGCAGCGCGTGACGGCGCTCCGAATGCCCGTCGATGAAGTCCGCGACGTAGGTCACGAGTCGACCCTCCTGGGTCGGCGCCGAGAGATCGACTGCGCGTACCGGCTGCTCTTGCCGAGAAGGCGCCGGGTCCGCGGACAGCTCACCGTCCTGGGAGTCCGAGCACCCCGCGAGGCCGGCGCAAAGGGAAGCGGCAAGAACGGAGAAAGCAACGAAGCCACGGATCGTCGAAGCACGAAGGCTCGGTTCTTTCGGGTCCCATGCGGCGGTCGTCACTGGTCTCTTCCCTTTCCGGCGCGTTTCTTCGCCGTATCTCGTAGAGGGTGACAGACCCCCCACGGGATGGCTCAGAAAAGCTCGTTGCCTTGTCGCTCGTGGAGTCCTGGCGGATTTGTGCTGCCGGAGCGGGCCACGCGTCGAAGCTTGTCGGATGGCGTGCGACGTCGTCTCGCCGGAGCAGGAGTCTTGGACCGGAATGGTCGAAGAACGAATGCGACGAGATCCGCGGTTTTGTCTAAAGCCCGAGTCGATCGAGGAACGGGGATTCCGTCACCGAGAGCGCCAGGAAAACCGCGGATGCCGCGCTGAGGCCAATGCCGAGAACCAACGCGATGGTGGTGCCGCTGCGGGAGGGGCGGGAGGCCGTCCCTTCGGGCAAAGCGCTTGTCCGCCGGCGCCAGAGTAGGGCAAGGAGCGCGATCGCCGAGAAGACGAAGAGCTCCACACGGGCTGCGCGTTGAAGGGCGAGTCGACGCGCCAGACGCTGCACCTGGAGGACGACGGGAGGATCGAGCAAGTCGCGGTGGGCGGCGACTTCACTTGCCGCGCCGTCGACGTCTCCGTTCCCGAGGAGAGCGTCGACAAGCTCTCGTTCGACGGTCCGGTCGGTCAGAAGCTCGGCGAACGGCAGATCGGTCTGCACCTTCCGGAGTTCTCGAATCGCGTCCGAAGTCCGGCGGGGCGACGCCAGCCACGCCTCCGCGACGAAGCGGCGGGCTTCGACGCGCACGAGGCCGGGCGGAAACGCGTCGGCGTCGCGCGCGAGGTCGTCGATCGCGGCCGGATCACTCATCTTGGACGGATCGAGCTTCACGCGCTCGAAGCGGTCGAGTGGGGCAAAGGCATCCTCCGACCGGGCCAAGAGCCATGCGATCTGTTGCGTCGCGCGCTGGGCCCAGACCGTGTTCGGTGCCGCGGCGACGCACGCCCGGTCGTTCGCGAGCGCGCTCGCATACGCTCGCTCGTCACGGTCCATACGCGCGAGGCCGAGAAAGGCGTCGCCCTGAACGAGCGGGTCATCCTTCGCGGCCGTGGCCCGCAAGAGCGCCGCGCGGGCGGCGGCCCGATTCGGAGGCTCCGCGGAGATGGCGGCTTTCGCCTCCGCGAGCGCAATTCGGGCCTTGTCAGCAGCGTCGTCGGCGTGCGCCGTTTGCGCGGTGAGCCCGGTTGCCAGCGCCGCGATCCCCGCGATCCCGAAGAGCGCCGATCTCGCTCGCATCGGCGGGCATTCTGCCCGCAATCATGGGAAAGAGAAGTCTGGCGATCTCAGGCGACGCGGATCCGCGAAACCGGAAGGCGCGGCCGCGACGGCAGGGGGACGAGACGTACGCCCGACGGGCGTTCGCAGGCAAGGTCCCACAAGAGCGCGATCTCTTGTTCGTATTGGGCCTGGCTCAGCGCTTCGAGACGGTCGAGCACCGAGCGCGCGGCGTCCGCCGCGTCGTCGTAGAAAGCGGACGTGGCGAACTCATCGAGCAGCTCGGTGAGGAGCGCTCGACGCACGTAGCGCTCCCCCTGAAGAGTGTTGAGCAGCAGCTCGATTCGGCGCTGGGGCTGCATCGTCTTGTTCATGGGGGCAGGGGAGCCAGAGCACAGCGCATGCCCAATTCGCGAGGTGCGGGGTCTCTGCGGGCGGCGTCGCGCCGCCTCGCGATTCACCCGTTTCGCCGCGCGCCACCCTCGAGGCCGAGCGCAAAACTGACACAGTGGGGCGCATTCCCACGGATGCTTGCTGTGCCGTACGGATGCGAACCAACTTAACGAATTCCTAATGCAGCGCTCGTTACGGTTAACGAGTGATGTTTGGTTCCTCCCCGTACCGTGGTGCGCTGCGTTCGCGCGAGGCGTCGGGATCGAAGCGCGTCGTCGATCGCGATTTGCTGCCCGTGTCCTTGCTGTTGTGGGCGATGAGTGTGGCGGTGGTCGTCCGCTGCCTCGTTCGGCATGACACGTTCGGGCCCGAGGCGACGCTCGCTCTGGCTCTCGTCGTCGCGTTGCCCGCGCTGGTGCTTGGACTAGGCGCTGGACCTAAGGACACGGTCTGACCTGAACGCAGGAGCGCTTCATCTCGCGGCCGGATAGGGCGAGGTATGCGGTCTGTTTCGGGTCTTCCGTCTTCGACACGAACGTCGACGGCATCGAGAACGTCTTGAGGTCCCCGCTGAACTGAAACGGCTGAAGCTGCACCGGGTTCGGCCCGATATGGAGCGGGCTCTGTCCGAGGGGTGGCGCGCCGAATTTGCCGCAAAGCGATCCTTCGCAAGTGATCGTCCCGTCGCTCTTGAACGCGCGGATCGGCCCGGCCCAGGCGAGGGTGGTCCCGTTGAGCGTGCCTTCGCCGTCGACTCCGCACGCATCCGGCAGCGCGCGCGTCACGGTCTCGCTCACGACCTTGGCCGTGAAGAAGAGTGCGCTCGCCGTCACTGTCACGCCTTGCTTCATCGAGTAGTTCACGAGCTTCGCGCGACCCCCGGGCTGGCCGCCGTGGTCTTCGAAACGGAGGACGGCGGCGCCGGGACCCACGGGATAGACGCCGTCCCCTTGCCCGAGCGTCGTGTCCGTGAGCTTGAGATTGCCGGCCAACGTGTAGTCGATTTCCCACGCGTCGCAGGGCGGAGGCGCCGGTGGGGAGGGTTGCGGTGCATCCGCCGTCGCTTGCGACGCGGCCAGGGAGAGCGCGACGGCCGTGGCCATGGCCGCTGCGGGACCGAGTGTCCGCACCGGTCGAAAGCCGCTCATGATGCACCTTCCTCGGCCGTAGGCGCCCGGACCGCATCGCCGATTTTTCGAGCCCGCCCCGTGAACCCGATTCGCGTCGACCCGGTGAAACGAAAACGGAAGTCGTGCGGGACGATTCCGGTGAAGAGCAATCGAAAAAACGCAGCCGAGGGCATGACCGGTTCGAACCCCCGCATTGCGTCGACCTCGAGGCCCTGTTTTTCACACATGGCTCGCACTTCTCCCGGCTTCAAGAACAACTTCAGCACGTGCAGGTCTTTGGGGGTGTTCTTGACGAACCACTCGACGCCCTTGATCACCACGAGCCACGAGAGCCAGTTGCGATTGAACGTGTGGAAAAAGAAAAGCCCGCCGGGTGCGAGGACGCGCGCGATCTCGGCGACGACGGCATCCGGCTCGTCGACGTGCTCGAGAAAGTCCATGGCGCACGCGACGTCGAACGAGCTCGCGGGAAACGGGAGGCGTCGCGCGTCGCCGACGCGGTAGTGCACTCGGCCCGTCGCATCGTGGCGCGCGGCGGTCTCCAAGCTCTTCGCCGAGGCGTCGACCCCCGTCACCGCGTGACCTTGGGTCGCGAGCGCGTTCGACAGAAAGCCGGCTCCGCATCCGACGTCGAGCACCCGCACCGGGCGGACGCCGAAAGTGCCTTCGACGCTTTCCGCGATCCACGGCACGCGGCAGGCCGATTCGGCGCGAAGCAACGCAACAGGGTCGTCCTGCGCTTCGTACCAGCGGTCCCCGAGCTCGTCGTAGATGCGGTTATTTACGTCGTTGGTCGCGCGCGCGGTGTCCATGGGCCATTCCAATACGTGAGTTGATAGACGCAGAATCCGGCGGATGCTGCGAAGGCCGTCCAGACGACGTTGCCGGCAAACGAGGGCGATGGAGCGGCCGCCCACGCGTCCCATGGGCTCGGGGACGCGCCGTGGAGCGACGGCCAGAGCCAGGCATACGTCAGTAGAACGACGGGATGCACGACGAAGAGAAGCGCGTGGAGCCAGTGCTCCGCGGGGCCGCATGTCTTCGTATGCACGAACTCGTCCTTCGTGATGAAGAGGCACGACAGGGTGGCCAGCGCCGCGTAGACGAGGGCGGAGCGCTTGGAAGCCGGCACGGCGAGGATCCACACCAGGCACGCCAGCAGGGTCAGCGTGTCGAGTGGATGACCGAGCCGCTCCCAGCGCCCGAGCCCACGCCGTCGGTGGAAATGGAGCTCGTCGAAGCCCATCGCGACAGCCTGGATCGACAACGGAACGAAACACACGAGGTGTGCCGTCACGTTTTGACCATCAGGGCGCCCGAGATGGTGAGCCCCGGCCCGAACGCGATGCTGCCGACGAGGGTGCCCGGAGGGACGCGCGGGTCCGCCGCGATGTTCATCCAGATGTGCGGGAGCGTCGCGGAGGACATGTTCCCGAAGCGCAAGAGAACGTCGCGGCTCGCGGCGACTTGTCCCTCGGAGAGCTCCAGCGATTGTTGCACGACGTCGATGACTTTAGGGCCGCCCGGATGCACGGCGAAGATCGACGAAGGCACGTGCTCGAAGAGATCGAATCCCGCGTCGGCGAAGAGTGCGCCCACGAATCCGCGCGCGGCCTCGGCGATGCGTCCCGGCACTTCGCGCGAGAGCGTCATGTACATCCCGTGGTCCGACACCATCCACGCCATGGCGCCCTCGGAATCCGGCAGAATCGCCTCGCGCATCGCGAGGATCGCGAGACCCGGTACGGGAGAGCCGCCCGCGTCGATGCGCGCCGACTGTCCGGCCGTCACCGAATAGCGAATGTGGCCGTCCGCGAAGAGACTCTGGACGACGAGTTGTTCCGGCGTGTGATCGGCCGGACGCAGGTGCAGCGTGCACACTTCGCTGTGGACGATGTCCGCGCGCCGTTCGTGCCCGTCCCCGGCCTGCTGCGCGCCCCGCGCGCTGGCCAAGAACCCGGAAGCAATGCGGAGTGCGGGCATCGAGGCATAACAACCCATGTGATACGCGTGGGTGACGCGCGTTTTCGTTCCCCACCCGCGCCGTGTCACGAGCTTCTGCGCGGCGCTGGGCGAGGCGTATCCCGTGCACGTCACGTGCACGAGATCATCCGGGGGGCACTCCTCGTCCGCGTAGAGGCGCTCGATGGCCGTACCCGCGGCGCGCTCGTAGACCTGCGTGCGCGCATGGGAGCCCGCGCCCTCCGGCCGCGTCACCACGTTGTAAATGGGCATATCCGCCCAGTCTTTGTGACCGCCGTCCGTGATTTCGTAGCCGCGCGTCGCGATCTTCTCCGGCGAGCATCCATAACGGTAGAGGAGCTTTCGGATTCGCCGGTGAAACGTTTCGGTATCGAAACCCGCGGGATCCGGGGAGACGGTCCGCTCGGCTTGCGTGTGCAGCGTCGCAAGCCAATCGAGAACCTCCGTTTGCGTGGCCTGGTAAGCAGGCCGGGCGCTCTTGAAGTGGCTGATTCGCGGCGCGTCGGAAGGAAGGTGGGTGAGAAGCATGCGTGCACGCGAGTCTCGCACGTCTCATGCCCCGAGCCAGCGATCATGAGGGCGCGCCGCGGCGTTTCCCCAGCCCTCATGCGCTCGCTACGCGAGATCGAACACCAGGACTTCGGCGTCGCGAATGCCTTCGATGCGGAGCGTGGCCTCATCGGAAATGCTCGCCGAGTCGCCGGCCACCAGATCATGGCCATTGACGCGAGCGGCGCCGGTGGCGATTTGCAACCAAAAGTGTCGGCCATTTGCCAAGGGCGTTTCGACAGTCTGCCCCGGCGCGAATAGTCCAGCGTACAGCGAGGCGTCGGCGTGCACGGTCACACTGCCGTCGCGACCATCCGGGGACGCGACGAGCCGCAGGCGACCGACCTTTTCCTCTCGCGAAAAGGTCTTTTGCTCATAGCCAGGGGGTCCACCGCGCTCGCGCGGCAAGATCCATATCTGCAGGAAATGAACGGGCTCCGTCTTCGACGCGTTGAATTCGCTGTGGAGGACTCCCGACCCCGCGCTCATCCGCTGGACGTCGCCCGGCCGGATGATCGATCCCGTTCCGATCGAATCACGATGCTCGAGGCTGCCTTCGAGCACGTAGGAGATGATCTCCATGTCGCGGTGCGCATGTTTGCCGAAGCCCATGCCCGGAGCCACGCGGTCGTCATTGACGACGCGCAGGTTGCGATATCCCATGTGCGCGGGATCGTGATAATCGGCGAACGAAAACGTATGGTAGCTGTCGAGCCAGCCGTGATTTGCGTGGCCCCTCTCGGCGGCGGTGCGGATGGTCATCATGGCGATCAGGGCGCGATCAGAGCCCGAGCGCCGACAGGCCTGGATGATCGTCGGGCCGGCGCCCGAGCGGCCAGCGGTACTTGCGCTCGTCCTCGCGAATCGGCAGATCGTTGATCGAGGCGTATCGGCGCATCATCAACCCCAGCTCGTTGAATTCCCAATTTTCATTTCCATACGAACGAAACCAGTTCTTCGAATCGTCGTGCCACTCGTACGCGAAACGGACGGCGAGGCGGTTCCTGTCGAACGCCCACAGTTCTTTGATGAGGCGGTAGTCGAGCTCTTTGCGCCATTTGCGCGTGAGAAATTCGACGATTTCTTTGCGCCCGTGGATGAACTCCGACCGGTTGCGCCAAACGCTATCGGGCGTGTAGACGAGCGAGACGCGCTCGGGATCTCGGCTGTTCCAGCCGTCTTCGGCGGCCCTCACCTTCTGGGTCGCGGCCTCGAGCGTGAAGGGCGGCAGGGGCGGGCGAGCTTCGGGCGGAATCGCCATGGATTGGCGTTGTAAGGCGAAAGGGCCGTCGAGACAACGGTGCCCGATCCGCTCGCCGTGGGGAGCGTTTCAGCCACCGTTCCTTTCGCGACCGTCCTTGTTCCGTGCGGGCAACGCATGGCCCACCGACGTGAACAAGCTCGCGAAGAGGCCCTGGGCTCGTCGACCGTCGCGCGACATCAGGCGACCGACGATCTGGAAGAGGGACGGGGGCTCTTTTCGCCGCGTCTCTTCGTGAGCGCGCGCGAGCGCGCCCGGCAACGCGCCGAGCACACCGCGTAGAATCTCGGGGTCGAGCGAACCGAGGACCTCGCCGAGCAGAAGGAGGTTTCGCATCGCCCGCGTCGCCCCTTCCGACTTTGCGCCGTGCGCCAGCCGCTCGACGACGTCGTTGGACGCGTGCAGGGCGCCGCGGGCGATCTCGAGGACATGGTTCTCGTGGGCCGCTTCGAGCAAATCCCAGAGCGCAAGAAGCGCCTCCGCGTGGTCGATCGGCGCCTCCTCGATGCGCCGGCGGAGCTCGGCGCGTGCGCCGTCGGGGCTCTCCGCGGGCTTCGGCAACACCGTGACGGGCTTGGCCATGTCAGGCTCCGCCGCCTTTTCCCGCGGCCGCTGAGGGCGCGCCGCTGTCCGCGTTGCGGCGCACGCGAATTTGCACGAGGCCGTTCCCGCTTCCCGGCACGGTGTAGTCGGGCCGCTTCCACTTGCGCTCGACTTCGACCCCCGCTTGCGGCGTTCGATGGCCGTAGCGGAAGTTGTTTCGCGGAAGGGGCCTGTCGCCGGTCTCTTCGAGCGGACGGAGAGACACGGCGAGTTCCTTGAAGGCCGGCGTGTGCGTGTCCTTGTCCGTGCGCGACGACGTCAGGCGATTCACCGGTTCGGCGGCGGAGTTGAGCGCCATGTAGAGCTCGTTGCCGACCACACGGTCCGTGACGACCGCGCGCACGCGCACCTTCCCGTGCCGCGAGCGCAACTCGACCCATCGGCCGTCGGCGATCCCCAACGACGATGCGAGATCCGGCGACAGCTCGACGAACGTGTCTTTCGTGATCTCGCGGAGCGGGGTCCGGTACGTCATGTGGCCTTCGTGGAAATGCTCCAGCAAGCGTCCGTTGTTCAGGTGATACGGGTACTCGGCGTCCGGCTCTTCCGACGGCGCGTTCCACTTCAGGGGATAGAGTCGTGCCTTCCCGTCGGGGAGATGGAACTTCTCCGTGTAGAGAAGCGGCGTATCCGTCCCGTCGGCGTTCACGGGCCAGCACAGCGACTTGTAACCTTCGAGCCGCTCGTAGGTGACGCCGGCGAAGATGGGGATCAGCGAAGCGGCCTCGCTCATGATTTCGGATGGATGGTCGTACTTCCAGCCGGCGCCGAGCCGGTTGGCGACGTCGCGGACGATGCGCCAGTCGGGCCGTGAGTCGCCATGCGGTGCGAGCGCCTGGTAAAGCCGCTGGATGCGGCGCTCGGTGCTCGTGAACGTCCCGTCTTTTTCGAGCGCCGGCGAAGCCGGGAGAATCACGTCGGCGAAGCGGCACGCGTCGCTGAAGAAGCACTCCTGCACCACGAAAAACTCGAGCCGCGAGAAAGCCTCGTGGACGACGCTCTGGTTCGAATCCGCGGTCGACATGTCTTCGCCCTTCAAATAGAGCGACTTCAGCTTGCCCTGGAGCGCGGCTTCCACCATCTCGTGGTTGTCGAGGCCTTTCGCAGAGGGGAGCGGGTTGCCCCAGACCTTCTCGAACCGCGCACGGATCTCCGGATCCGCGACCTTCTGGTAACCAGGCAAGTACCCGGGCATCGCGCCGAAGTCGCTCGCGCCTTGCACGTTGTTGTGGCCCCGGAGCGGGTAAGCCCCGGTCCCCGTTCGCATGTAGTTTCCGGTCACGAGCAGCAAATTGCTGAGGGCCGTCGACGCGTCCGCCCCGGCGCCGTGCTGGGTAATCCCCATCGCCCAGCAAATGCACGTTCGCGGCGACTCGTGCACCATCGCGGCGATCGCCCGCAGCGTGTCCGCCGAGAGCCCGGTGTGCTCCTCGGCGTACTCGAGCGTGAAGGGCGCCAGCGACTCGCGGTACGCGTCGAATCCGTTCACCCACCGCTCGATGAACGTCCGCGCGTGCCACCCTTGGTCGATGATGAAGCGCGTCACGGCCGACAGCCACACGAGATCCGTCCCCGGGCTCGGCCGAATGAAGAGGTCTGCCCGCTCGGCCATCTCGTTCCGCCGCAAGTCGCTGACGATGATCTTCGTGCCCCGGAGCTTCTGCGCCTGCTTGATGCGAGTGCAGAGCACCGGATGGTTCTCCGCGGGGTTCGCGCCCACGATGATGATGAGGCTCGCCTGCTCGAGATCGGCGATCGTCCCCGAATCGCCGCCGAAGCCGACGGTGCGCCACAGGCCCTCCGTCGCGGGCGACTGGCAGTAGCGCGAACAGTTGTCCATGTTGTTCGTACCGATGACGCCGCGCGCGAGCTTCTGCATCAGATACGCTTCTTCGTTCGTCGTCTTCGACGACGCGACGAATGCCAGCGCGTCGGGTCCGTTCGCCGCCTTGATCTGGGCAAAGCGCGTCGCCACGAGGTCGAGCGCTTCGTCCCAAGACGCTTCCCGAAACGACTGCCCGTCGCCCGTGCGGACGAGAGGCTTGAGCAGGCGGTCCGCGGAGTTCGTGTAGTCCCAGCCGAACTTGCCTTTCACGCACGTCGAGATGCCGTTGGTCGGCCCGGCATAGGGTTCGATCTTCAGGATCGAACGGTCCTTCGTCCATACCTCGTACGAACAGCCGACGCCGCAATACGTACAGACCGTTTTCGTCTTGCGGACGCCGGCCTCGCGCATCCTGGACTCGACCTGCGAAACTTCGAGGATCGGTCCGTAGCCGACTTCCGGTTCGACGGCTTTCACGACGTCGATCATGTCGCCGATCGCCTTCTTCGAGAGCCACGTCATCGTACCGGCGCGCCCCAACATCGATTTTTCCATGAGCGCGTTGCACGGACACACCGTCACGCAATGGCCGCACGAGACGCAGCTACTCTCGCCGATGGGTTTGCCCCCGTCCCAGAGTACGCGCGGATGCGGGTCCTCCCAACGAATGGTCAGCGTCTCGTTGACCTGCACCGTCTGGCAGGCTTCGACGCACCGCCCGCACAGGATGCACTGGTCTGGATCGTAGCGATAAAACGGATTCGAGTGGTCTTGGTCGTAGGGCTTGGGCTGATAGGGCAAACGCTGATGCTCGACGTGGAGCATCTCGGTGGTGTTGTGGACCGTGCAATTGCCGTTGTTGTTGTCACAGACCGTGCAATAAAGAAGGTGATTGCGCAGAATGCGATCGAAGGCTTCCGCCTGTGCGGCCTTCGCCGGCGCCGAGCGGGTGACCACCGTCATTCCCGCGCGGCACGTCGTGCCGCAGGCCCGCGCAAGCGTTCCGTCCACCTCCACCATGCAGGTGTCGCACGTCTCGATCGGGCCCATCTGCGGGTGAAAGCAGACATGCGGAATTTCGACGCCGTGGCGATTGAGCACGTCCTGAAGAGTCTGCCCTTCGTACGCAGGACACTCCTTTCCGTCGATCTGGACCGTGCAGCGAACGGACTGATCCCGCAACCGATCGTGGTAATGGTTGGTCGGCGTTCCCGCGATGATCTCGTACTTGGGCATTGGCCTCGTACGAACGATTCGCGGACTGCACGCCGAGGTCAAGACGCGCGCGACGAAAATCGCTCAGTCTTCGGCGGCGGAATGGTACTTGCGCTTGATCTCCGCGATGTCGACCGTAGGCGCCGGCGTCTTCATCCCGAGCGAGTCGAGCGTATCGCGAATGATCTGCGCGATCGCCAGGTTGCGAAACCACTTGTGATCCGCCGGGACGACGAACCAGGGCGCGGCATCCGTGCTCGTGCGGCTCAGCGCTTCTTCGTAGGCCTTCACATAGTCAGGCCACGACTTTCTCTCGGAGTAGTCCGCCTCGCTGATCTTCCAGCGCCGTTTCGGGTCGTCGAGCCTCTGTTTGAACCGGCGAAGCTGCTCGTCCTTGCTGATGTGGAGGAAGAACTTCAGGATCACCGTGCCGGCCTCCACGAGATCGTTCTCGAACTCGTTGATCACGTCGTACCGCTTCGACCAGACCTTCTTCGGGACCAGCGAATGCACCCGCGCGACGAGGACGTCCTCGTAGTGCGACCGGTTGAAGACGACGACTTCGCCGCGGGCGGGCGCCTGGGCGTGGATGCGCCATAAAAAATCGTGCGACGCCTCGAGCGTCGAAGGCACCTTGAACGCGTGCACGCGGGTCCCCTGCGGGTTCATGCCGGTCATCACGTGCCGGATCGTCCCGTCCTTGCCGGCCGCGTCGAGGCCTTGCAGGCAGATGAGCAGCGATCGCCGGTTTTCCGCATAAAGCAAATACTGGAGGTCCCCGAGCTTCTCGACTAGCCGCGCCGTCTTCGCCTCGGCCGAGGCCTTGTCTTCCCCCGATCCTTTGAACCCTGGATCGATCGAGCCGAGCTTCACCTTGTGGGACGGCCTGACGACGAGCCCTTTTCGATAATCCATCGTCAGCCCGCCGTGCTCCCCGCCGTAGCAGGGTCGAGTACGCGGTGGAGCAGCCCCTGCGCTTCTTGCTGAATTCGGACCAGGTGGTCGGTCCCCTTGAAGCTCTCCGCGTAGAGCTTGTACACGGCCTCGGTCCCCGACGGGCGCGCCGCAAACCAACCGTTGTCCGTGATCACTTTGACGCCGCCAATCGCCTCGCCGTCTCCCGGCGCTTTCGTGAGGACCGCGGTGACGCGATCCCCGGCGAGCTCGCGGAGGGCGAGCGTATCTCCGTTCAGCTTGGCGAAGGCGCGCTTCTGTTCGGGCGTGATCGGTGCGTCGACCCGCGCATAGACCGGCTCGCCCAACTCCGCCGTGAGCGCGCGGTAATGCTCGCCCGGATCATGACCGAGGCGAACGGTCATTTCGACCGCGAGGAGCCCCATGATCGGTCCGTCCTTGTCGGTCGTCCACGGCGACGCGTCGGCGCAGAGAAACGAGGCGCCCGCGCTCTCCTCGCCGCAAAATCCGATCGTCCCGTGGAGAAGCCCATCGACGAAATATTTGAATCCGACCGGGACTTCGACCAGGCGCCGCCCGAGCCGCGCGGTCACGCGATCGATGAGGCTACTGCTCACGATCGTCTTGCCGACGGCGACGGTGCTCTTCCATCCCGGACGGTGGCGGAAGAGGTAGTCGATGGCGACGGCGAGATAGTGGTTCGGATTCATGAGGCCCGCGCTCTTCGTCACGATGCCGTGCCGGTCGGCGTCGGGGTCGTTCGCAAATGCCAGATCGTAGCGATCGCGGAGGCCGATGAGGCGCACCATGGCCGGGGGCGACGAAGGGTCCATGCGGATTTTGCCGTCCCAATCCAGCGTCATGAAGCGAAACGTCGGGTCGATCTCGGGATTGACGACGGTGAGATCGAGCCCGTAGCGCGCGGCGATCGGGTCCCAGTATTCCGCGCTCGCGCCGCCCAGAGGGTCGATGCCGACCTTGATCTTCGCGCCCCGGAGTACGCCGACGTCGAGGAGCCCGTCGAGCGCGCGCACGTACTCGTCACGGAAGTCGTAGGCCGAGAATGAAGATGACAAGCGGGCGCGCTCGTACGGAATGCGGAGAACTCCCTTCAGGTCGGCTTCGAGGAGCGCGTTGGCCATTTTTTCCACGGCGCTCGTCGCCGCCGAGTCCGCGGGCCCGCCCGACGGAGGGTCGTACTTGAACCCGCCGTATTCAGGAGGGTTGTGCGAAGGCGTGATGACGATCCCGTCGGCGAGGTGCTGATCGCGCCCGGCGTTGTATGCGAGGATTGCGCGCGAGACCGCCGGGGTTGGCACCGGAGCATTCCGCGTGTCGAGCCGGACATGCACGCCGTTGGCGGCGAGCACCTCCAGCGCCGATGCCCGCGCGGGCTCGGAAAGCGCGTGGGTGTCCCATCCCAGAAAGAGCGGCCCGTCGATCCCCTGCGCCTTGCGGTACGTGCAGATGGCCTGCGTCGTCGCCAGGATGTGGGCTTCGTTGAAGCTCTTTTCGAAAGAAGTACCGCGGTGGCCGGACGTACCGAATGCCACGCGCTGCGCGGAGACGGTGGGATCAGGGCGCTCGACGTAATAGGCCGTCAGCAGCTTCGGCAAGTCCACGAGCTTCGTGAGGGTGGCGGGCTTTCCGGCGAGAGGGTTTGTCGTGGTCATGGGGGGCGCCTTTCCATCTAGGGCGGCACCGCTCTCGTTACCACCAGCCAGAGCCGCCCCGAGGGCTCGCCCCCGCCGGGCTCGGCGCCGGCACCTCCGGCCCGCGTTCGGACGAAACGTGGCGCTATGTCAACGAGCCCGGGATGATTGCTGCCCCTTCGGTTGCTCTCGCCGTACCACCCCGTCGGCGTTTCTCGCGTGCCCGAACGAAATCCTCCCGCTCGCGCCCGCTCCCTTGCAACCTGACGGGGTGGTCCATTTAAGCAGACGCAACCGAGGGCGCCGCCCTCCCGCCCACGACGTCCGCCAGGAACGCCCTCGCTGCGGCCGCGCCGCACGACTTCAGAATGTGCACGCGCGCCCCGACCTTTGCGGCCTCGCGCTTGGCCATCTGCACGCCGTTGTGGCTGTTCGTTCCCGTGATCAACACCACCAGGTCGGTGCGGTGCATGAGGGCGATGAGGCGGCTCTTGCCGTTTCCGCCCGTGTGTCCGTCGTGGACCTCGACGCCGATCCCGAGCTCTTCGCCGAACGCGAGGATCTCGCGCTCGACCCGGTCGTGGCCGCCGATGAACGCGACGCGAGGGAGCCTGCGCTTGTCCGCGTTGGATCTGCTCATGTGTCCTGTTTAGTAGACGGTGCTCGAAAGGGCAAGCGCGCGCGGACTCAGCCGCGGTGCAAGGGAGGCCAAGTGCGCCGGAGGCTACGGAAAGGCGGGCAGGTGGTCCGTGCGCGGCCGCCCCCCACCCTTGCGCGACGGGACCCCGCGCGCAGAGGGCGTCCCGCGCGAACCGATCCCCGCTCGCGCCGATCGAACCCGCGCGGATTGCGTTCGCGTCGATATCTCGATCGAGAATGACACGATCGTTTTTCGTGAATGTGGATCGTGCCTCTTCGGGGAGCGATTCGCAAACCCGTAATGCCCATGACGGGGCGCTTCGAGGCCGGCCATTCTCGGATGGCGCCGACAGAAGCGAGAAAAAAACGAGATGACGTTCATACAGTTCATACCGAGTGCGCAAACAGGGTTTCGCCGTGTGTCTGCCACGTTCGGCGTGCTTGTCGCGCTAGCCGCGCCTCTCGCGCTTTCTGCATTCACGACGGGTTGTGGCGGCGACGGCGCGAACAAGCCGGCCGGCTCCGAGTTTCACCAGAGCGGCGCCGATGTGAGCGGGAGCTCGGGCAACGCGAGCGGAAGCACCGGGAGCGCCGGAAACACCGGCGGCAGCGGTTCGTCGGGCACGGCGCTTTCAGGCACCTACCTGAGCGACAACTCCGGATCGTCCGGGGGCTCTGCGGGCGACGGTGGCAGTGCGGTCGACCCGCGCTGCGCGGACGGCGGTACCACGACGATCAGTGGCGTGGTGTACGACCCTGCGATGATGGACCCCCTCTACAACATCACCGTGTTCGTTCCCGATCCCGCCTCCCCGTTACCGAAGTTGGCGCGCACCGGGGCCTCCTGTGCCGCGTGCTCCGACCTCTACCCGACCACGGTGAACGCCTCGGCCGTGACGGATTCCACCGGGCACTTCACGATCTCGATGAGCGCCGGCGGTCAGCCGGTCATCGCGGGCCAGAACGTTCCGCTCGTCGTCCAGACGGGCAAATGGCGAATGCAGTTCACGATTCCCAACGTGGACACGTGCGTCGACAACCCGCAGCCCGACAAGAGTCTGCACCTGCCGGCGAATTCGTCGGAAGGCGATCTCCCGGACATCGCCATATCGACGGGCAGCGCCGACTCGCTCGAATGCCTGCCGCTCCGCATCGGTGTGGACGCGGCGGAGTACACCGCGGGCGCATCGACGGGCGGCCATATCCACATCTTCCAGGGAGCCGGCGGGGCGACGACCTCGCCCAGCGCGCCGGCCTCGTACCAGGGGCTCTGGGATTCGACGGCCGACTTGCAGGCGAACGACGTCGTTCTCCTCTCCTGCGAGGGCAAGGAGACCGCCAACATGACGGCCGCCAATCAGCAATCGCTGTCCGATTATGCGTCCGCCGGCGGTCGCGTCTTCGCCTCGCACTTCCACTACGCCTGGTTCAACACGGGGCCGTTCGCGAGCGACAACCTCGCGCAGTGGACGCCCGGCTCGAACCATATCGACGACACGCAGTCCTTCCCCGGCAACGTGACGACGACGCTCAACGTCGGCGGCGGCGCTTTCCCCGAAGGCGTCGCGCTGGCGAGCTGGCTCGGCGTCGTGGGCGCGCTGACGAACGGTCAGCTGCCGATCTGGTTTGCCCGCGGCAACGCGATCGTCACCTCGGCCAATACGCCGTCGCAACCCTGGATTACGTTCGACGGCACCGTGCCGGCGCCGGGTACGAACGGCACGCAATACTTCTCGTTCGACACCCCGATTGGTGTCACCGGTCCGGAGAAATGCGGCCGCGTCGTCTACAGCGACTTGCACGTGAGCGGTGGCCCGGGCACCAACGAGCCCGGCGTGCCCGCGGACTACGCGAGCGGAGCGAAGACCAACATCGCTCCGTCGGGCTGTGCGAGCCACCCGCTGACGCCCCAGGAGAAGGCGCTCGAGTTCATGCTTTTCGACCTGTCGTCGTGCCTCCAAAGCATCGGCAGCCCTCCGCAGGTCGTCACGCACCCTACGCCGCGGTAGGCCGCGGTCCGCGCGTTGCCGCCGGTCGCCGCTTGGCGTAAAGCTGGCCGACGATGGGACGTATCGGGCGGGGCGTTGCTCGGTGGTGGCTGGTGTTTGCCATGATCGGGGGCACGGTTCGCTGCGGGGGTAGCGCACCGCCATCCGGTGACGGCCGTGCGCCCGCCGACGCCGCGGACATCCCCGATGCGGCCGACGCCACGTTGAGAGCCGACGCCATGGGGGCCGTAGACGCTTCGATCGCCGATTCGGCCGCCGACGGTGGCGCCCTCGAATCGTCGGACGATGGCGGGCGCGATGCTCCCGTCGACGGCGGCGGGAATAGCGACGCTTCGGTCGACCCGCGCTGTGCGGACGGTGGGACCACGACGATCAGCGGAGTGGTGTACGACCCGGCCATGATGGACCCGCTCTACGGCATCACGGTGTTCATCCCGGATCCCGACTCCCCGCTGCCGACGCTCGCACGGACCGGCGCGTCGTGTGGCGCGTGCTCCGACTTCTATCCTGCGACCGTGAACGCGTCGGCGCTGACGGACGCCACGGGGCATTTCACGATCTCGATGAGCCCGGATGGCCAGCCGGTGCTCGCGGGCAACGGCATTCCGCTCGTCGTCCAGACGGGCAAGTGGCGCATGCAGTTCACGATTCCCAATGTGGATACTTGCGTCGACAATCCGCAGCCGGACAAGAGCCTGCACCTTCCCAGCAATTCGTCAGAAGGCGACATGCCCGATATCGCGATCTCGACCGGTGGCGCCGATTCGCTCGAGTGCCTCCCGCTCCGCATCGGCGTCGACCCTTTGGAGTACACCGCGGGTGCGTCGAGCCAGGGGCACATCCACATCTTCCAGGGCGCGGGCGGCGCAACGACGTCGCAGAGCACGCCGCAGTCGTACCAAAGCCTCTGGGATTCCACGGCCGACTTACAGGCGAGCGACGTCGTCCTTCTTTCGTGTGAAGGCAGTGAGACCTCGAACGTGACCTCGGCCAACAAGCAGTCGCTCTCCGACTACGCGTCCGCGGGGGGGCGCGTGTTCGCTTCGCACATGCACTATGCCTGGTTCAACTCTGGTCCGTTTGGGAGCGACAACCTCGCGCAGTGGACGCCCGGCGCGGAGCTTGTCGACGACTCGCGGTCCTTCCCGGGAAACGTGACGACCCTGCTCAACGTGGGTGGGACGCCATTCCCCGAGGGCCTCGCCTTCGCGAGCTGGCTCGACGCCGGGGGCGCGCTCACGAATGGGCAGCTGCCGATTTGGTTCGCGCGCGGCAACGCCGTCGTCACATCGGCCAACGTGCCGTCGCAGCCCTGGATCACTTTCGACAACACCGTGCCGGCACCGGGAACGAACGGCACCCAATACTTCTCGTTCGACACGCCGGTTGGCGACGCCGCTGCTGCCGGCGCGCCCGCCGACACGAAGAAGTGCGGCCGCATCGCCTACAGCGACTTGCACGTCGGCGGCGGCCCCGGGAGGAGCGAGCCGAACGTGCCGGCGGACTACCCGATGGCGCTCGACAACCAGGGCGGGACCGTTCCCGACCAGTGCGCGATGCACCCGCTGACGCCGCAGGAGAAAGTCCTGGAGTTCATGCTTTTCGATCTGTCGTCGTGCCTGCAAAGCATCGGGGGTTTGCCCCAGATTGTCACACGGCCCGCGCCGCCATGATGCTCACGGCGGGCCGCGTTGCACGGTCGCCGCGTTGGTCGTAGACGTATGAAACCGTGGTGCAGCATGCCTCGAACAAGGGGACTCAATCGTTTGCGTTGAGGTTTGCGTTGACGCTGCTGGCCCTGGCCATGGTCCGGTGCGGCGGCGACCCATTCACCACGGATCCCGGCGAATCGGCGCCGGACGCCTATGCGCCCGCCGACGCCGCTGACGCGGCGACCACGAACGACGCGAACGTGCCGGCGGACGGCTCCGTCGAAGATGCGACCGTGGAGCCGGACGCCGCCGACGCCGGCAACGATGAAGATCGCGTAACCGTCGATCGGCGCGACGCCTCGCTGCAGGACAGTGGCGAAACGACCGACGCGACCGGCGAGGACAGCGCTTCGAACGACGCGGGAAGCGTCGGCCACGACGCCGGCGGCGAGATGGACGCCGGAATGGGCGATGCCGGTGCAGCCGACACGGGCCCGGAGGACGCGGGATCGAAAGACGCCGGGAGCGTCGCGGACGCGGCCACGTGCGCCGTTCCGTGCGGAACGACGTGCTGCACCGCTCTCGAGCAGTGCTGCCAGACCACCAGCTCCGCTTCGTGCTCGCTCCTGATCTGCCCGATCGCTTCGAACGGGAACAACTGACGGCGACGCACGGAAAACCACGCAAAAAAGAGGGGACCCCAATCGCCCGGAGGAAGCGACGAGGTCCCCGGAGGAAAGCTTACTACTTGATGAACAGCATCTCCTGGTAGGTCGGCAAGGGCCACAGGTCGTTGGCCACGAGCCCTTCCAGCGTGTCTGCAGTTTCCCGCACGGCGAGCATCGCTGGAAGCACGCTGTTGCAGAAATACGTTGCCTCCTTCACGAGCCCTTCCGCGCCGTGGTGGTCCATCACCTTGTCCAGTGCCTTGACACGGATCGCCAAAGTCGCTGCGAGCCCGGATACGTCCTCGAGCAGCGACGTGTCGGCCTTGAACCCGGCGCCCTTGATCGACGTCGCCGTGTCCGCGAGCTCCTTCACGTAGCGCATCACGCTCGGCGCGATGAGCGTCTTCGTCATCGTCTGCACGAGCTTCGCCTCGACGTTGACGAACTTGATGTACTGCTCGAAGTAGACCTCGTAACGGCTGTGAAGCTCGCGCGGCGAGAGCACCTTGTACTTCTCGAAGAGATCGATCACTTCTTTGCGCTGGAGGGCGCCGAGGGCGTCGATCGTGGTCTTCAGGTTCGGCAGGCCGCGCTTCTCGGCCTCCGCGTGCCACTCCGCCGAATAGCCGTTGCCGTTGAAGACCACCGCGTCGTGTTCTTTGATCACGGTCGCGAGGAGTTCGGTCACCGCCGCGTTGAGCGCCTTGCCCGACCCCACGGCCGCCTCGAGCTTCGTCGCCATGTAATCGAGCGATTCGGCGAGCATCGTATTGATCGTGTAGACCGGACCTCCGATCGACTGGCCCGAGCCTGCGGCGCGGAACTCGAAGCGGTTGCCCGTGAACGCGAAGGGGCTCGTGCGATTGCGGTCGCCCGGGTCCTTCGGGAGCTTCGGCAGAATGTCGACGCCGATCTCCAGCGTCCCCTTCGACTTGGAGGTCTTTGCGCCTCCCGCTTTCAGCTGCTCGAACACGTCGGTAAGCTGATCGCCGAGGAAGATCGACATGATGGCGGGCGGCGCTTCGTTCGCGCCGAGGCGGTGATCGTTGCTGGCCGACGCGACCGACGAACGGAGCAAGTCACCGAACTTGTGGACCGCGCGGACCGTCGCGGCGCAGAACACGAGAAACTGGGCGTTGTCGTGCGGGGTGTCGCCGGGGTCGAGGAGGTTGCCCTGCGTCGAGTTGCCGAGCGAATAGTTGACGTGCTTGCCCGATCCGTTGACGCCCGCGAACGGCTTCTCGTGGAGCAGGCACACGAGACCGAACCGTTCGGCGACGCGTCGGAGCGTGACCATCACCAGCTGCTGGTGGTCGGTGGCGAGGTTCGCGCCTTCGAACACCGGCGCGATTTCGAACTGCCCGGGCGCCACCTCGTTGTGGCGCGTCTTGGCCGGAATCCCCAGCTTGAAGAGCTCGCGCTCGACTTCGATCATGAACTCGAGGACGCGCTCGGGGATGACGCCGAAGTAGTGGTCCTCGAACTCCTGGCCCTTCGGCGGCTTCGCGCCGAAGAGGGTCCGGCCGGCGGCCAGAAGGTCGGGTCGCGCGAAGTAGAAGTTCCGGTCGATGAGGAAGTACTCCTGCTCGGCGCCGGCGTACGACGTGACGGGCGCGATATGCGTGTGCCCGAACAATTTGAGGATGCGCGTCGCGTGCGTGTTGAGCGCCTGCGTGGAGCGCAGCACCGGCGTCTTCAGATCGAGCGCTTCGCCCGTCCACGACACGAACGCCGTCGGGATGCACAGCGTCGTCCCCGTCGGCGTTTCGAACAAGTATGCGGGGCTCGTCACGTCCCACGCGGTGTAGCCGCGCGCTTCGGAGGTGGACCGAATCCCTCCGTTCGGGAAGCTCGACGCATCCGGCTCGCCTTGGATGAGCGTCTTGCCCGAGAACTCCGTGAGCGCGCCGCCTTCGCCGTCCGGGCTGAGGAAGCTGTCGTGCTTCTCCGCCGTCGAGCCGGTGAGCGGGTAGAAGACGTGCGCGTAGTGCGACGCGCCCCGGGAGAGGGCCCACGTCTTCATCGCCGAGGCGACGACGTCCGCGACTTTCGGATCGAGCACGTGGCCCGTTTCGATCGTGCGCTTCACCGATTTGAAGACTTCTTTCGGCAGCTGCGCCTTCATCAGCGAGAGGCCGTAGACGTTCGTCCCGAAGTACGCGTCGGCCGGCGGGTTCTTGTAGTCGAACGACGCTGGCGTTGCTTTGTATCCGATGGCCCCCGCAAGCGCGCCGAGCCGTACACCATTTGCTGTCATGGAAGGTCCTTTCGAGATCCCCGTGTTTCCACGAGAGAGCAGGGCGCTGTCAACGAGAGAGAGGGCGCCCGATGCGCGCTCACGATCGAACGGCACATGTTTCGAGACGAGGACCACGGCGTTTCTGTTGAGATCGTCTTCGTTCGCCCACCGGCGGAGAGTGAACCGCGCGAGCGAACGCCGATGGTGCCCCGGCGTCGCTTGGACTACTTGGACTGGGAGTGGGCGACGGGGGGACGGGAGCAGTCGGGAACGTCATGGATAGCTCGGTTCCGAACGGCACGAAGCGCGTGATCGGCGATCGTCTTCGCATCCACTACTTCGGATACTGGATCAAGGCGTACGACCCGCCCGCGGACAGCTTGACCGCCAAGAAGTGGCTCCTCGACGCGCTCACCCGCCGGCTCTTCAACCACGTCGAACATGGGCTCAACGTCCCCGGCTGGCGCCTCGCGGAAGCGCGCCGCGCGTACGACGCCGAGGGGGATCCTGCGCGGCGCCGCGTGAAGGGGGGGATGCTCGCCGGCGCCCTCTTCAATCGGGCGAGCGACATCTTCACGAAGGTCGTCGAGATGCAAGCCCTCGGCATTCCGGTCGGCGCCGACGACACGCTGATGCGCCAGTGCGACGATCACCTGCAGGAAGCTCTCGCGCTCGGGAAGCTCGTGCTGCACCGGAGCGGCGAGGAGGGCCTCGACGAGCTCTGGGGCGAGCCCTTCAAGGCCTACGCGTACCCGATCGAAGAGTTCTACAAGAGTCGTTACATCAAGATCGCCCAGACGATGGAGGCCATCGATCGCGTGAAGAGCGCGCTCGTCCTCACGTTTGGCGCGATGTCCGCGTTCGCCGGCATCGAACCGCTCGTCGTCGACCTCGCCGAGGCGGCGAAAGAGAAATGCGAGACGCTCCGGACCGATCCGGACATCTTCGACATCTGGGCGTCGTTCGTCGTCGCCACGGAGAGGCTCCTCGCGTTCCGTC
>DATHQY010000506.1:0-9011 GCA_035482215.1 Polyangiaceae bacterium
ATCGGCCCTCCGGACGAAGGCGAAGAAGCGACCTGACGGACCGTGACGGGGCGCAGACAGCGAGCGCCGCCGCCTCTTTGGCCGCGTTCTCGGCCCGCTTTTCGGCCCCTCCTAGCGGCCTCCGTCGTGGCCCCCGCTCGCGCCGCTTCCGACGACTCGTGCGCTCTACCCGCGCGAGGCGGCAAGGCGAGGCTAAGCATGCAAGGCAACGGCGCGCGGGCGTACGAACGTACGAAACCGAGAGCGTGCCACCGGTGCGCCACGCGCTCACGAGCTCGCGAGGGGCGCACCGCGACACGGCGACGAGATCGCGGAAGGCCCGTCGAAGCCCGTCGCCAAGGGGCCATTGCAGAGCCACGGCGAGAGCGGATCTCGCCACAAATCCCGGCAAGAAGCCGCGTCGCGACCCGCGCCGCAATAGCCGTTTTCCCGAGACGAGCGTGCCTTTCACGACCTGGACACTGCTGCGCTGCGTGGTAATAAGCCTGATGGTTCGCGTAGAGCCGAGCTCGAAGCCGAATTTGGGAAAACCGCGCTAGCTAAAATCGTCTACCGTCAGCGAGTCGCCCCTCCCATGTACAAGCAGACCGCTCAAAACCTGAACGTCATCGGCGACTGCGTGATTCTGTGCATCGCGTCGGCGGCGGCGACGAAGGCTCCGTGGCTCGGGTCGGGCTGGCACTGGATGGTGTTTCTCGGCATGTCGACGGGCTCGATGGCCGTGTGGTTGGTCGGCGGGCGCGTCCTTCGCCACTACGATATTTGGAACGGCCGAGGCACGAACGGGGACGTCGCGCTGACCGGACTTTTGATGGCGTCGATGATGACCGCGATGGCTGTGTTGCGCGCCTACGTGCCGCAATACGCGGCTGGGAGCGACCTTCTCCGGTTCATCGTCGTCGCCACTCCGGCGATTCTCTGGCTGCGGCTGACGACGAGCTGGCTCGGCCGGCGCGAAGTGGTGCCGCAGCCGGTTCTCATCATGGGGATCGGTCCGCTCGGCCGTCATACCGGCCTCGAGATCCTCGATCGCCACGACCGGCGGCGCCTCGTCGGTTATCTCCGGTTTGCAGACGAGCCCGCGCACGATCGCCTGCCGGCCGAGCTCATTGGGGCGGCCGAGAACCTCGAAGACGTCCTGAAGAAGAAGGTCGTGTGCGAGGTCTTCATCGCCGGCAACAACGACTCGCAGCGAGTCGAGATGCAGGCCGCGATTCACGTGCTCGAGCGGTTCGGCATCCCGTTCGCGCTGCCGGCGTGCGGCTTCCGCTTCGGGCGCGCGCGCCCGGAGCACGAGAAAGCCGTGGCTGACGGCTACATCCACTACCTCAGCGTTCGACATCGCCCGGTGCAGTTCGCGATCAAGCGGCTCTTCGACATCGTCTCCTCGGCGGGCGCGCTTCTCGTGCTGTCGCCGCTGATGGTGTCCGTCGCGATCGTGATCAAGCTGACGTCGCGCGGTCCGATCCTCTTCAAGCAAGTGCGGGTCGGTCAGCACGGCCACCCGTTCAACATGCTGAAGTTCCGCTCGATGGTCGTGAACGCCGAGGCGCTGAAGGCGAAGCTCATGGCGCAGAACGAGCAGAAGGGCCCTGTCTTCAAGATGACGCGCGATCCGCGCATCACGGGGATCGGCGCGTTCATCCGCAAGTTCAGCATCGACGAGCTCCCGCAGCTCATCAACGTGCTCCGCGGCGAAATGAGCATCGTGGGCCCGCGCCCGCCGGTCCCCTCGGAGGTCGCCAAGTACGAAGCGTGGCAGCGTCGTCGCTTGTCCGTCCGGCCGGGGCTCACGTGCGTCTGGCAAGTGAGCGGCCGAAATCAGATATCGTTCGAGGAGTGGATGTACTTAGATATGCAGTACATCGACCATTGGACGCTGGCGCACGACTTCCAACTGATTCTGAAGACCGTCCCCGTAGTCCTCACGGGGCGCGGCGCAAGCTAGCATCCCTCGAAACGAACGAACGAAGAGCCAGGCCATGGAAATAGAAACCAAGCGGACGGTCTTGCTCGTCGAAGATCATCCGCCGGAACGCGAGATGGTTCGCCGCGCGCTCGTCGGACAGGATTTTCACGTGGAGACGGCGGTCGATTACCTCGGCGCGGTCGCATACCTGACGAATCACGTTCCGCATCTCATTTGCCTCGATCTGACGTTGCCTCGAGAATCGGGCTTCGAGCTCTGCGAGTACATCCGCAAGGACCCGCGTCTGAAGTTCGTTCCGGTGATGGTCGTCAGCGATCGGAGCTCGCCCGAGGACATGGCGCACGCCGAGCACGTCGGGGCGAACGCGTTTTTGAAGAAGCCTTTCACCCGCGACAAGTTGATCAAATACGTCGTCGCGCTTCTCGACGGACCGCACGCGAGCCGTCCCAGCATTCGCCGGCTTCGCCGCAGCGACGCCCCGTAAACCGCCGGGGCTCGCAGGGGCGCGAACCGTACGACCCGGCTATCGAAGCGATCCATGAAACCGCGCCCGAGGGACTGCCGATGTTCGTGAACGTGGCCGTGTTCGTGCTGGCGCTGCCGGAGCTCGCGTGCGCCGGGTATCTCGGCGCGCTCGCGCTGCTGTCGACCGAACAACGCGACGACTCGCACGACGAAGAGCCGATCACGAGATTCGATGTCATCGTGCCCGCGCACAATGAAGAGCTCGGGATCGAAGCGACGGTCAAGAATCTGCTCGCCGTCGATTACCCGCCGTCGATGCGCCGAGTGGTCGTCGTCGCCGACAATTGCTCCGACAAGACGGCGGATCGCGCGCGCGCCGCGGGAGCCGACGTGATGGAGCGTACGGACAAGGTTCGGCGCGGGAAGGGCTACGCGCTCGCGTATGCCTTCGAGCGATCCATCGGCGAGCGAGGTGAGAGAGCCGTCGATGCGGTCGTCGTGGTGGACGCCGACACGAAGGTGAGCTCGAACTTGCTCCGCGCGTTCGATGCGCGGCTTCGCAAGGGCGCGCAGGCGGCGCAGGCCGAGTACTGCGTCGCGAACCCCGATGCCTCGTGGCGGACGCGCCTCATGCACATCGGCTTTACCCTCTTTCACGACGTGCGCTCGCGGGCGCGCGAACGGCTCGGTCTTTCGGCGGGCCTTCGCGGCAACGGGATGGCGTTCTCCACCGCCGTGCTGAAAGAAGTCCCGCACGAAGCGTTTTCCATCGTCGAAGACGTCGAATACGGGATCCGCCTCGGCCTCGCCGGCCACCGCGTTCACTACGCGGGCCACGCGAAGGTCTACGGCGAGATGGTGGCCTCGGAGGAGGGGTCGCGCAGCCAGCGAAGCCGGTGGGAGGGCGGGCGTCTCGCGCTCGTGCGGCAGCACGCGCTGCCTCTCCTGCGCGAAGCGTGGCGTCGCAAGAGCGTCGTGCTCCTCGACCTCGCGGCCGATCTCCTGGTGCCACCGCTCACGTATGTCGTGATCACGACGTTCGGCGGCACCGCGGTTGCGCTCGCGTGGGTGGCTCTCGGAGGCGGCGCGTGGTGGGCGGCGGCGCCGTGGCTCCTCGCGAGCGGCCTCGTCCTCGTGTACGTGGGTCGCGGCCTCTGGCTCGCGGGCGTGGGCCCGCGCGCCGTCGTGGATCTCGCTTACGCGCCGGTCTACATGGTCTGGAAGGTGGCCCTCGCGGCTCGCACTTCCGCAAAGCAGAGCGCGCCCCAAGCCGAGTGGGTTCGCACGGCGCGCGAAGGAGAAGCCCGGTGAAGCCTTCGCCGTCGGGCCCGCGCTTTCCGCGCCTGCCGAGTGTTTCGAAGGTGCGTCGCGCCTTCGCGGCGATGACGCACGCCGTGAAAGAGGACCACGCGGTCCTGCACCATTACGACGACAAGTACGCCGCTGACGTGCATGGCGCTGGGGTCAGCGTCGCCAAGGATCTGGTCACGCGCATCGGCTTCCAGATGCTCGCGGCCTGCCGTGTGATGCGCTTTTGCGCCGACGCGGAAATCCCGCTCTTGCCGCAAGTCACGTCGCGCATGATCCGGCACCTGTACGGTTCGGACATCCACTGGGAGGCGGAGCTCGCGCCGGGCATCGTGCTCGTCCACGGCATGGGCCTCGCCATCAGCCGGGCTGCGCGCGTCGAGCGCGGCGCGATCCTGTTTCAGCACGTCACCCTCGGAATGGGGATCGACCCGGAGACACGCGCATCGGGCGCGCCCCACGTCGAGCAGGGCGTGCACGTCGGGGCCGGCAGCACGATTGTCGGGCCGGTGAGGCTCGGGGCGCGCTCGAAGGTGACCGCCAACTGCTTCGTGCGCACCTCCGTGCCCGCCGACTCGCTCGTCGAAGCGGCGACGCCCGCCGTATCGGTGCGATCGCGCAAGGGGCCGCCGAGGCCGCACGAGGAGGCGTCGTGACCGTCGAGAGCGTGCAGGCCGCGCAGACCGCGGCGGCGCCGGCGCCGCCGCATCGGTGGATTCTCGGGCCCGTCCCGATCGACGCCGTGACGCGAGAGCAGGCCATCGACTGGGTCGAGCACCTCGTGAAGAGCGGCCGCGGGGGCTCGGTGTTCACGCCGAACGTCGATCACGTCGTCCTCGCGAGCGAGAACGCGCGCATGCGCGAGGTCTACAACAAGGTCAGCTTGTCGATCGTCGACGGGATGCCCCTCGTATGGGCTTCGCGGATTCTGCGCGAGTCGGTGCCCGAGAAGGTCTCCGGATCCGACTTCACGCCGCTCGTGCTCGAGCGCGCCGCGGCGCGCGGGTGGCGAGTGTTCTTCCTCGGCGGAGCGCCGGGCGTCGCTGCGAAGGCACGCGACAAGCTGGCCGTGACGCTCCCCGCGCTCAACATCGTGGGCGTCGAGTCGCCGCGGATCCAGATGGATGAGCCGCCCGAGACGCGCGCGGATCTCACGGCGCGGCTCCAGGCGGCGGACCCCCAGATCGTCATGGTGGCCCTGGGTGCGCCGAAGCAGGAGTTGCTCATCGACTCGCTGCGGTCGGCGCTGCCTTCCGCGGTGTTCTTTGCCGTCGGCGCGTCGCTCGATTTCATCGCGGGGACGATGGAGCGCGCCCCCGCGTGGATGTCGGGCGTGGGCCTCGAGTGGTTCTTCCGCCTATCGCAGGAGCCGGGCCGCTTGTGGAAACGGTACTTGCTGCGCGACCCCAAGTTCCTTCTGATTCTCCATGGTGCGATGCGCGACCGCGGCCTCCTGGGAGCGAAGCCCAAATAGACGCGCGTGGCCGTTCCGCCGACGCCGTACCGGGAGACTCCGAAAGGGGCTATGACGGAGGGCGGCCATGAACGTCGATCGCCGGCAGATCACCACGCTCGTCTTCGACGTCGACGGCACGCTGTACCGGCAGAGCGGCCTGCGCCGGGCGATGCTCTTGAAGCTACTCGTGCATGCCGTTCAGAACATCGGGTCGAGCTTCGCGACGTTCCGCATTCTCCGGGAGTACCGCCGCGCCCAGGAGGTGCTGCGCGAGACCCACGTCGACGGCGATCTGACGGCGGCGCAGATGAGGATCGCCTGCCAGCGATCGGGGTATTCGGACGCGATCGTGTCGCAGACGGTGACGCGCTGGATGGAGCACGAGCCGGCTCCTTTGCTCGAGAGGTTCATGGACCCGGGCTTGCGGAGCTTTCTGACCGCGGCGAAGGGCCGGAGGCTCCGCATGGGCGTCCTGTCGGACTACCCCGCGGCCGACAAGCTTGCGGCGATGAAGCTGAGCGAGTTCTTCGAGGTGGTGGTCAGCGCGCAGGACGCGGCGGTCAACCGCTTCAAGCCGCACCCTTCCGGGCTCCTCGAGGTGCTGCGCCGGCTCGGTGCGACGCCGCCGCAGGCGCTCTACATCGGCGATCGGCACGACGTGGACGCGGCCGTGGCGCGAGCCGCGGGCGTCCATTGCGTCATCCTCGGCCGGCGCGGCGAGGCCACGGCGGCCGAAGGGTTCACGGCGGTCGCGAACTACGAGCGGCTCGAGAAGCTCCTCTTCGCGCCGGACGGAGCGGACGGGCCCGGCGCGCCGACGGCCGCATAGCGCCCGACGAGGGCCACGCTGCAGGTGACGCCGCCCGCGCCGCCGCCCCGCGCGGTCCTACGGCCCCGAAGGCGCCGCGACGGCGAACGAACCGTCGCGCGCGGCCTTTCGGCCGCCGAGCGAGGCTTCGATGGCGCCCTTCACGTCGGCGCAGAACTTCTCGAGAGCGTGGTATTTCTCGATGTAGGCGCGCGCGGCCCGTCCCATCTCGCGTGCCCGGTCCGGGTCGTTCCACAGATCCATCATCGCCGTGCGCAGCGCCTTCGCATCGCCGACGGGCACGAAGAGGCCCGTCACGCCTTCCTGGATGACATCGACCTGGCCGCGCGTGCGCGAGCAGATGACCGGCTTGCCCATGGCCATCGCTTCGAGGATGACGGTGATCCCGTTGTCGGTATCCGAAGGCTGTAGCGGCACGACGACGAAGCGCGATCGCGCGTAGAGCGCGCGCAGCTCGGGGAGCGGCTTGCGCCCGATCGTCACGTTCGGGCCCGCGAGCTTCGCGAAACTCTCCGTCTTGAGGCGGCGGGCGAACCCCAACCGATCGACACGCACGTGATCGGCGGCGATGTGGCACCGGAGATCCGTCCCGCGCAACGCCTCGAGCAGCGTGGGGTAGTCGCGCATCTCGGCGCCGACGCTGCAGATCATGTCCGCCTCGGCGCCCGGCTCGCGGTCACGCCAGAAGAGCTGATCGACGTAATGGCGGACGAGGTAAATCTTCTCGGGCGGAATGTGGAGATGGTCGATCGCGTAATTGCGCTGTACCGACGTCCACGTCACGATCGATTGGAAGCCGTTGCCCAAGAGGCGAATCGGCAATTGCACCGACGGGCGCGAAAACCAGTAGAGAAGCGGAATGTGCGGTTTGCCGCCCGGTGACATGCGATCGATCGCGAGAAGCGAAAGCGAGACGCGCTCGCTCCAGCTGACGACGACGTCGTATTCGTCCTGCCGGCGGCGGACTTCTCTCGCAAGGCGGACCCAGACGGGGAGCCGGTGGTCGAGGCCCGTCTGCGGCAGTCCGTCGAGGATGCTCTCGTCGTACCGTTTGACGAACAAATCATCGAACAGGTAGCCGCGGGGAGCGCGCTCCCCCGTGGGGTCGCGAGCGTCGGTGCGTGCTCGGCCCTGGAGCGCCATCGCCATGCGTAACGGGGTCGCCAACTCAAGCCCTCTTGCGCGCGACTATGGCAGATGTCCGCGATGGGCTCAAGCGAGCGAGGCCCGCGAAACGAAAGCGAAAAGACGAGCTGCGGCTCGACGCGTCGACACACGCGCCGGTCTCACGTCTTTGCGTCTTTGCGCCTTGGCGATCCTTCTCCCACCTCGCGCTCGAGGATCGAGTGCACGCTTTCGAGCAGTCGCGGGTTACCGATGCGCGCCTCGCTCGCGGCGAGGGGAACGAGGTACCAACGAAGCGTCCACTCGAGGACTGCGCCCGGTTCAATCGAGGCATACGGTCCCTGCGCTTCGACTTCGACGTAGCGGTTGTTCCCGTAGACCTCGACTTCGCCTTCGCCCGGCGCCTGCATTTCCGGCGGCAAGTCGGCAAACGTCTTCACGAGGAGAAGGCCGTTGCCCGCGTGCGCCAGATATCCATCGCGTCCGTCCGCCGAGTGCTTTTGCCCGGTGTCATCCAGCGTCTCGGGCGCGTGCGCATACCACGTCATGCCGCCGTGCTGGGCTACCGGCAACGGCCCCACGTGTGCGGCGCCCGTCGGAAAGAACGTGAGCCCGCGCGCCGGCACCCGCGACACCTCCCAAGGCGCAACCCGCCGCGCGACCGCGGTCGCGTTGCGGATCGCGTACGTGATCGCGAACGCGCCGCGCGCGCGATCGACGGCGAATCGTTTCTCGAACGCGACGCCGAGCGATCCGATGACCGGGCCCGCGAGCGCAATCGCGTCGTCGCTCCGTTCGATCGCGTACGGACGGCCGTCGAATTCGATTGGCGGCGGCCAGCCCCAGTCGCTCTGGGGGCTCGTCCAGAGCGTGGAGCCGTAGTTGTTCGCGTCGACGTCCGGACCGCTCAGAGCTTCGAGGTCGCCGCATCGAAACGACGTGACCCGGCCGCCCGCCGCGGGGTCCACCTCGAGGGTGAGATCCCCGCATTCGAGGGCGTGACGGCCGGGTCGCGTCATACAGCCCTCATACTTCGCAGTCGACGACCACGCGCGCGCCTTTCGGTGCGAACGGCACGAGATCGCCCTCGATCGCCTTGCCGTCGACGGTGAGCTTCGGCGCTTTCGCCCCGCCGCCGCTATTTTTGACGTGGATCACGTACTCCGCGTCGCGGCATTTGCGCGTCACGGTGAACGTGCCGATGTCCTTCGAGATGACCGGGCGGACGCGGAGCCCCTCGTAATCGGGCCGCACGCCGAGCAGGTATTGCGAAATGGCCACGAAGTTCCATGCGGCCGTGCCCGTGAGCCAGGAGTTCTTTGCCTCGCCGTGGCGCACGGCGTCCTTGCCTGCGATCATCTGCGCGTAGACGTACGGCTCGAGGCGGTGCACTTCGCTGATCTCTTCGAGGTACGCCGGCGCGATCTTCTTCCAGTAGTCGAACGCGCGGTCGCCGCGGCCGATCACGGTCTCGGCGATGACGACCCACGGATTGTTGTGGCAGAAGATGCCCGCGTTCTCCTTGTATCCCGGTGGGTACGACGAAATCTCGCCGAGCTCGACGTGATAGCGGGTGTACGCGGGGTGATTGAGCACGATTCCGTATTTCGTATCGAGGAGTTCTTTCGTCGAGTCGAGCGCTTTCTTCGCGTGACCGCTGTCCTTGCCGATGCCGGCCATGACGCAGAAACCCTGCGGCTCGATGAAGATCTTGCCCTCGTCGCACTCCTTGCTCCCGACCTTGTTGCCGAAGAAGTCGTACGCGCGGAGAAACCACTCGCCGTCCCACCCGTGCGTGAGGACGACGCCTTCCATCTTGGCGGCTTCGGCGCGCGCGCGCTTGGCCTCGTCTTTTTCGCCGAGGTGCTCGGCGAGGTACGCGTAATCCGGGGCCACGC
>DATHQY010000507.1:0-9988 GCA_035482215.1 Polyangiaceae bacterium
GACGACCTCGCCGCCAATCGCCCCCGTCTGGCTGCACACGAGCGGCTCGATGGCGGTCGCTCCTCGCGTCCACTGGGCGATGTTCGCCGCTGTGCTGAAGGGCCCCGTGTTGAACCAGGAGTAGTGGTAGTGCGACGCGAAGACGCGGCCGCCGGCCTGTGCGTAGTCGAAGAGGACCTGCTGGTTCATGTGGGCCGTCTCGGTGCCTTCGCACGAAAAGAGCACCAGGTCGTAGCGCATGATGTCGCTCGTCGAGTCCCAAAGCGTTTCGTAGCTCGACGGCGTCGTCGGCCCCGCGTTGGGCACGGAGTGGGTGCCCCTCTGCACGCCCGCTTCGCACAGCGGGTTCTCGGAAGTACCCGAGTCAATGGTTGCACTCTGAGGGCTGCCTTTGAAGATGTGGATGCGCCCGGCCCCGTCCGCTCCGGGGCCGTACTCGCTCGCGTCGAGACCGATGCGAGTGAGCAAGCACTCCAACGTATCGGCCCCACCCGTCGAGACCGCGATGTTCGGAATGTCGCCCTCGAGGTGGTTTTTCGGCAGGGTCAGCGCTCGATCGGGAAGTGGATTGTCCACACAGGGCGTCACTTTCGCAATCGTGAATAGGCGGCGCCATTTGCCGACTTGGACCACGAGCGGGATATTGTCGCCGTCGGGCGCATTCGTGATGACGAAGCGTCCCGCCGAGTCGGTCAACGCCGTGACGATCGGGTGACCCGTATAGAGACCGCTGCACGAGTCGCAACTCGCTCCCGTCGAAAGGGGCTGGACCGCCGTGCCCGGCACGTAGACGACGACATTGAACAGCGGATCGTGCGCACCCGGATCATAGACGGTGCCGCTGATCGTGGTGGGCTGCCCACCATCGCAGGCGTGAATCGTCGCTTGGAGCGTCGTGGGCTCATTGCAGGTGTCTCCCGCATCCCGGGGAAGCGGAACGAGGCCCGTGCGTGCGCCGCAAGCGACCACCGCAAAGACGGCGCTGACTGCGAGCATGAGCAAGCCGGTGATGAACGACCCGCGCAAGACGCGTAAAGGAGTACCCCCGGATCGACGCGTGTCAACTCGCGATCGCGTGACGTTTTGAATCGCGACGCAAACGCGAGCCCATGCGACCGGCGCGCGACCAAGCCCGACGCCTACGCCGATCCGGCGCGGGCACGAGCGAGTGAACCGAGTGCGACGCGAGTGCCACGGCGGGTATCCCGCATGGGCGCTTTTGCCCGTCGCGTCCTCAGCGGCCGCGCGCAACGTAACGTGGGGGAGCGCTTTCTCGGATCGGAACCACCGCCGTGGGCGTTCTCACGTCGTGCCGACTTTCGGCCTCGGCGGTTCATCCATGGTTCCAGCCCGTTGCTCCATCACTCTTGACGGCCTGCCGGAGTCTGCGCAAGTGTTCAGCCGATGAACGAATCGCGAAGCACCGGCAGGGGGTGGAGCAAGCGCCGGGAAACCGGTGAATGCGATGCAAAATCATGTTCATGCGGAGGTCGGTCATGACGTTCGACCTCCGCACCTGGGCGCTGCACGATGCGGTGTTTCAGCTGGCGCGGGAATCCGGGTTCGATGCCTTTCGCGTCGAATGCAAGCAGGGCCCCGAGGGCGAGACGGTCATCGCGCTCGTCCTTCGAAACAACCAGCCGCGCCGGGTGTCAGGCGAGGGCGCGCGGCCTCGTTCGCCGATCCTTCAACAGAAAGGCAAATGAGACGATGCCTGTTGCCGTTGTTTACGACGCGCACATCCGCGTGCTTTGCGACGGCTGCGGGACCGAGAGCGCCGAGGTCTACGCCGCCAAGGACATGCCCGTCATGGCGACCGTAGCGGCGCTTCGCAAGTTCCAGTCGGTGGGCTGGCGGCGCGAAAGCGCGCGAAATCTCCCGCACTCGGCGTTGCGATCGCGCGCGGATGTGGACCGAACGGGCTGGGGGCGGTGGTATTGCCCGAAATGCGCGGGCAAAGTGCCTCTCGCGGCATGCTGAAGGCGAGAGCCGGACGAGGTTGAAAGAAATAAGCGCGCGCTGTCGATCGGCGCGCGTCTGGCTCGTCGCCTCGAGGAAGCCCGAGCCGATAACGACCGGCGCCCATGGCGGGCTCCGGCGAACCGGGCGGAACGTCCATGTTGCTCACGGAGAATCGACAATGAAGGTCATGGTTTTCGTCAAGGCGAACGCAGATTCCGAAGCAGGAAAATTGCCCTCGGCGGACGAGTTTCGGGAGATGGGCGCATTCAACGAGCAGCTCGTGAAAGCCGGGGTGATGCTGGCGGGCGAGGGCCTGCTGCCGTCGTCGCGCGGCAAGCGCGTGCGCTGCGCGGGCAGCCAGCGCACCGTGATCGACGGGCCCTTCGGTGAAACCAAAGAGCTCGTGGCGGGATACTGGATGTGGCAGGTGAAATCGATCGACGAGGCCGTCGAATGGGTTCGACGCGCGCCCTTTCGCGAGGGCGAGTTGGAGATCCGTCCGGTGTACGGTCCGGAGGACTTTGGGACGGCCCTTCCCGACGACGTGCGCCAAAAGGAGGCGGACCTCCGCGCGCAAACCGCGTCCCGCAAAGGCTGATCGATTCACGGAGCCGCTGGGGCTTCGCGTTTACACTCGTGCCGCCGCATTCCGCGCAGGCCCGCGTTCTCGCGGGTTTGCGTGCGGCCGCGACCGGCACGGGTCCTGCTCTTCGCTCTTCCGTCGAACCGTCACGGTGTTCCAGCGAACCATCGCGGGGGAATGACGGGGTGGCGAAGGAGAAACTCGATGCGAGGTCCACTGGAGTTCTGGGCGGCGATGCCAATCGCGTTTTCAGCCGCAGCGGTTATCGGCGGGTGCAGTTCGAAGTCGGTGTCGTTCGAGGGGCCCTCGGGCTCCGAGGTTGCCGTCAGCGTCGTGAGTGGTGGGCTGAACAACACCAGTGGATCCAGCGTCGCTTTCAACTCGCTGAAACCGCCCAGGCCTTCGTTCATGCATCGCGTGCTCGACGCACTCGATCCGATTCCCAGCGCCTCGGCGGCGATGTGGTCTTGCTCTGGCGGCTCTCTCTCGCCGAGCTTTAGTGGGCCAGGGGGCAATCCGTACACCTACACCCCAGTTTCGTGCATGGTGACCTGGGGCAACGACAAGACCGCATCCGCGGATTGGAGCGGTTCGTTCATTCTCGATTACGGGGCGATGTGCGACGCGACGCACGCGTTCCTGGGCAATCAAGTCGCAGGCTGTTCGGTCACGCGCACGACGGCTCCGGGCGGCGATACGCGTACGATCACCGGTCCGGACGGGAACTCGTACGCGATCACGCACGATACGAACGGCCAGGGTACTGCGTGGGACGCCACGGAGGCGCCCGTGGCCGACGACGACGGCGTCGTCGCGACCGGTACGTCGCTCGTCATCAGCGGAAGCCACGTGACCGGCACCGTCGAGATCAACGGCGAAAAGGGCACTATCTGGGACCACACCGTGATGACCGGCGCGGACGGAATCACCGTGACGGGCACCGGCACGGACCGCGTTGTCAGCGGGACGGTATATGTGCACCACAATATTTTGAAATTCACCACCGCCACGACGTTCAACGATGTCACGTACGGCAACGCCGATTGCTGCTTTCCGACGGGAGGCAGCGTCACGACGACAGTGGTTCACGGCACGGGAGGCAACCAAAGCGAGAGCCTCACGTTCACGGCCGCGTGCGGCGAGTCCGTGCTGACCGACTCGCACGGCACGAGCGCGCTCACGCTGGAACACTGCTTGTAGGCCAGCGCGCGTCGGCAGGCCTTCCGGACCCGCCGACGTGGTCGATTGCCACAATGCGGCGCCCCCGCTCGCTACTTCGCCGCGAACTTCAACTCACGGGCCATGGCGGGCTCTTCGAAGAACGTCCCGCCGCATTTGCACGTCGGGATCGTCGCGCGCTCGCTCACATGGATGACCTCGCGGCAGTGCGAGCAGGTGTAGTCATAGGCTTTTTGCGTCTTGTCTCCGGATCGGGGTGACACGGGGGTTTCTCCTTTTGCGAAAGGAACACCCCGGTAAAGTGCAACGTGCGGGCCGGGACCCCGACCGTCGCGCCCGTCAGTCCGACCAGGTGCCCGCACCGATGTCGAGCTGCCACGTCACGTTGTAGGTCGGCATCGAGATAGCCGTGCCCTGGAAGACGAGTGGCTGGAAGACGAACGTCGTCAGATAATTGTGCTCGCCGGGTGCCGTCGTGTCCTGGTCCCCGTACCAGTGATCGCCCCAGAAGACGTATGTGGCGCCCTGCGTTCCGACGACGGGCATGACCCATGTCACTTGGCTCATCCACGTCTTGTCGCCCATCGGGGCCACGTATCCCTGGTACGTCCAGGGGCCCGTCATCGCCGGCGCGGTCGAATAGAAGTTGTCGTTCGCGCGCCAGCCCGTCTTGTCCGACATGATCCAATAATAGGTGCTGCCGGCTTTGAAGACCGTCGGCGCCTCGCCGCCACCCGTCGTCCCGTTCACGGCGCTGTAGTCCGCGGACGACACCCAGCTATGGCAATCGCTCGCGAGCGTATAGACCCATCCGCTCTCGGTGATCACGTAAGCCTTGTTGCCGTCGGTCAGCGCGCTCATATCGCTATGGGCGGCGATCGTCCCGCTCGAATTCGTGAGCGAGCCCTGGAACGCGTAGGGACCTGTCACGGTGCTCGACGTGGCGTACACCACTTCCTTGTCGGCCTGGTAGGTGACGTCCGCGGAGTGCGCGTAGAGAACGAACTCGCCGGTGGCCGGACATTGGATGATGTGCGGCCGTTCGCCCTTGCGGTTCGGCCCGAGCTGCCCGCTCGGCTGCTGCGGCAGAACGATGCCCTCGTTCTTCCACGTCGCCAGGTCCTTCGACGAATACATCGAAAAGCCGTTGAAGTTGTTGTCCGTCGTGGTGCTGAGAAAGTACTCGCCGTGCAGATAAAACGTATCGCATACCTTGATGATGCCGCCGCCGTGCGCGTCGACCGCATTTCCGTCCGTATCGGTGAACGTGATCCCGGGGGGATTCGGCGGCGCGACTGGCATCACCGTGTCGGGGTCTTTGAAGACGCCGATCTCCGTCCCCGGCGCCGCGGTGCAAGCGCCGCCATCGCCCGCGGGCGGCGGGCTTGCATCGGATCCGCCGTGCGCCGACGCATCCGTGACCGACGTCGAAGCATCGTGATGAGCGGCGGCGTCGGCGCCGGCATCGCGCGGGGATGACCCGCCGGCGCCCGAGGTGCCGGATCCGGCGCTCCCGCTCTCGCCGCTGCTGCCTGTGGACGCGTCGAGCGGCGGGAGGTCCCCGGAGCCTCCCGAGGTTCCAGTCGCGCCACTGGATCCGGTGGCCCCGGTCGAACCGGTGCCGCTGGCGGATCCGGCGCTCGTGCCGCTCGTCGTGCCGCCGCTCGTGCCTGCGGTACTGCCGGTGGACGATCCGGGAGCCGCGCCCGAAGTGCCGGAGTCGCCTGCGCCGTTGCCGCATGCGGCGAGGAGCGCGAGCCCGGCTGCGTAGTAGCCGTACGGCCGCACGCGGGCCCGCTTCATCGCCCGCTCCGGGCGCTCGCGTGCCGGGTCCGTCGCCGCCGGCCGAGGCTCACCATGGCGGCGATCGTTGCCATGGCAACGATCTGGTTGGAGCCGCCGTCGGCCGCGCGGCCCGTGGAGCTCGTGCGGCAGGCGCAACCCGCGGAACTCTCCGGGGTGCCGCTTCCGTTGCTGCCGGGGCCTCCGTCGGAGCTGCTCGCGCCCGCGTTGCTACCGGATCCACCGGTCGACCCGCCGGCACCCGTGTTTGCACTGCCCGCGCCGCTGCTGGCGCTTCCTGCGCCGCCCGTTGCGGAGCCGGCGCTGCCACTCGAGCCGCCGGTGCCGCTCGCGCCCGAAGTGCCGGCGGCGCTTCCCGCGGTCCCTGCGCCGCTCGACCCGCCGTCGACCGACCCGCTCGCGCCCGTGCTCGCATCCGCGCCATGGCTTCCCGAGCTTCCGCCGGCGCCGCTTCCCGAGGTGCCCGTGCTCGAGCCGGAGGAGCCCGAGTCCAGCCCGGACGCCGGGCCGCCATCGGTCGGGTCGTACACTTCGCCCGTCTCGAATGCGCCGAGGTCGGGCGCCTTGCCCGCATAAGGAAGCCCCACGTCGATGCCCTTGTCGATGAGGGGGCTGTTCGCGGCCAGATGCAAGAACGGCAGATCCGGCAGGCTTCCGTCGGCCTGCCGCGCGCTCGCCATTCCGGCGAATGTCGTCATGTCCGTCGGCGACACGCACGGCGTCCCGCCGGCGACGTAGGCCGCGGGGCACGACGCCGGTGCTGCGAACGCGACGCTCTGGAAATCCGCCGCCGAGACCGTGACGTTCAAGCTCGTGTCCCAGGAGTTGTACTGGTCGTCGATCGGCCCGCCGTTCGTCATGTCCGCGAGGACCGAATGGCCGTTGCTCGAGAACGCGAGGTTGTTGCGGAGCGTGCCGACCGACGTCACGGTCGTCCCGTCGAGGCCGAGCATGTCGACGTCGGTCCCATTGTTGAACGACGTGTTGTTGTAAAAGAACGGATTGACGATTTCGTGATTGGCATAAAGGCCGTTGGCCTTGTTGTAAAAGGCGACGTCGAACCGGATGACGTGCTGCGGCGTCGGCATCGGCACGTTCGTCTGCGGATCGCCGTACCCGCCGCCTTTGAAGCCGTTGCCGTTGCCCGCGGCGAGCGCGACCGGTTGGCCGTTGGTGATCGCGTCCGGCTTGTAGCCGGAATACCAGGCCCACGAGTACTCGACGGTGCAGGCCTCCGTCGAATTGATGAAATCCCACGAATCGTCGCTGTTCCACCACGCGCGGCAGCCGTGAAAGAGGTTTCCCGTATTGCCTGCCTGATCCGGATGGCAGCCGAAACCGTCCGCGCTCTGCCCGTCGCCGTTCGAGGTGAGGGTGTCTTCGTTTTCGTGCGAATCGCAATTGAGAAAAAGGTTGTTGCCTCCCCGCTGGACGAAGAAGCCAGGGCCCATGTTGTGGTGGGCGTCCAACATCTCGAATGTGTTGTTGTTCCCGCCGTAGACGTAGACGCACCAGGACTCATGGTTCTGGTTATTGAGCTGCAGCGTGCCCTTCAGCTCGAAGCCTTTGAGATAGAGCCAGCTGCCCGTGACGCGTACGCCCGTCTGCCGGCACGAATACTTCGACGTATCGCTGATGCCCGAGAAATCGAACACGGGGTGCTCGCCGGGATAGGCCCAGTAGCGAATCGGGTTGCCCGACGTGCCGCTCTTGCTGAGGAGCACCGCGTTCACGGTGTCCGTCGGGCTGGCGCACGTCGTCAGCGCGTCCGTGTATGCGTACGTCCCGCCGCGGAAGTAGACCGTATCGCCCGGCATCGCGACGGATTGCGCTTTCGCCCAGCTCGCGAAAGGCGCGGCTTCCGTGCCCGCGGCGGAATCACTGCCGGTGGGCGAGACGTAATACGTCGACGCCGCCGCCGCCGTGCGCGGGAGCGCCACGATGACGAGTGGGAGCGCGACGAGAAGGCCGGAACGAAGGCGGAAACGAGGAAGAGGGTTCACCCCCTAGGAAGGAGGGCATCTCGGTGAATCGATTCCGCAAAACCAGGTTGAGACGCCACGGGGACTCATCGCGGGTGGTGGCGTGAGAAAAGTGCGACGTCGCTCGACGCGTCCGTCAAATCGCAGTCGAACTCGCCTCGCGCAAGGCCGGCGAAGGCGGCTCGCGCAGCGCCCAGACGACGCCGAGCCTCGCGAGGATTCGCAACACGTAATAGGTGACATCGATTTCCCACCAGCGAAATCCATGTCTGGCGGAGCCCATGTAGTGATGATGATTGTTGTGCCAGCCGTCGCCGAGCGTGAGTACGGCCAAGAGCACGTTGTTGCGTGAGCCGTCCTGCGTGGCGTAGCGGCGTGACCCCCACGTATGCGCCAACGAATTGATGAGCATCGTCGCGTGGAAAATCGCCAGCGTGCTCACGACGAATCCCCAGAAGAGCCCGGGTATGCCGCCGACGAGGAAGCACACGAGCGCGTACGCGGCGAGAGGGAGCCAGTCGTGACGGTCGACCCAAAGAAGCTCGGGGTAACGCATCAAGTCGCGCACGTTGGATTCGTCGCGCGGCGGCGGCACGCTGCGGTCGAATACCCAACCGATGTGGGCATACCAAAAACCGCGCGTCACGGGCGAGTGCGGATCGCCCCAATCATCGGAGTGCTTGTGGTGCCGGCGGTGAACGCTGGCCCACCAAATGGGCCCATTTTGCATCGTCGTGGCGCCGAGGAGCGCGAGCGCGAGTTGGAATACGCGGCTGGTCTTGTATGCCCGATGCGCGAAATAGCGATGGTATCCGGCCGAGACGGCCCACATGCGGAGGCCATAGCCACCTAAGCCCATGAGCGCGAACTTGAATGAGATGGGTACGACGAAGACGAGAAGCGCAGCAAGATGGATGACGACGAAGAGCACGTTCGAAACGCGCTCGATCGCGGTGAAATGCCGCAACTGCGGCATGGCGATTGAGGACAAAACGACTCCAGAAGCTCCGGCGGAAAAACTCCGGAGCGACTGGCCGGATCGTAGTATTGGCCCCTGCGTGACTCGAGCGCGACCTTGCATGCGTGACCGTCCCGTGACCGTCGAACATGGGGGCGAGTCGTAGAGGGCCGCGCGTGGCCAACAGTGTCCTACTCGCGGTCGAGTGACAGAGAAGTGCGCAATCGCGTATTGCGCATGGACGCTCGGAGAACTCATAGGTTCTCCGGGAGCTCAGGGATTCGTGCAGGTCCCCTCGCCGATCAAATCCCAGTTTCCCGGCTGGTTCATGATTGCGCTCGCGACCGTGCAACTCGCGCCGAGACGGCAAGGCGACCGCGAGAAGACCGGGTTGCCTGGTTCGGAGATCCCCACGTCGGGCTCGCAGAGCACGGAGCCGTTGACGAGGCAGCACGTGCCCGTCGCCGCCTCGGTGTCATCGGCGGCCGGCGACGGCGCGTCCGGTAGGTCGGTGCGACCGCCGCACCCGACGACGACCATGACGAGAGCCTGCGCGACCATCCCTCGCATGATCCTCCGGTAGCACGGCGCAGCTCCGAATCGATTTCAGCGGGTTGCGCGTCGCATGTCGCGGGAAGCCTCTCGGTTCGGTTCGAAGAAAGAGGCTCAACGCCGGACTTCCCGCGGCGCTGCGCCCAATCAGCGACGGGCCTGACCTTCGGGCGGGCTGACGCCGCGGACCGAGGCTTCAAGCGAGCGCGACGAGGGTACCAATCGCTGGGTGATGCGTGGCAAAATGCCATCAGGGCGCGCAATATGCCCCTCGATCCCGCTCGGTCTGCGTCCGGGCGTGATCCAACCGTAGGCACAAGAGGACGGCCCGTCAGCGCAGATGTCGCGTCCGGCTGGGCTCCCATTTTGCTTTACTGCCTCGGTGTGCGCCCCCATGCGTCAGCTTCGCCACGAAGGACCCTCCTGACTTGACCACCGACCTCCGTCAGCAACCTCCCGCTCTTGCGCCCGGCCAGGAGCCTCCGCTTTCACCTCCGGAGACGGCGGACGGTCCGCGGGGCCAACGGCGATCGCGATGGGCGCGGACCGCGCCGTGGCTATTCCCGCTGCTCGGCCTCGCCCTCGCCATCACCATTGGGGTGCTCGTCTTCCATCACGGAGGGGGCGCGAAGGCGCCGCCGCCGCCGCCGAAGGTCGCGGCGACGACCGCGACGGCGACCAAAGGGGACATCGGCATCTACCTCCAGTCCATCGGCACGGTCACGCCCGTCCACACCGCGTCGATCACCAGCCAGGTCAGCGGACGCGTCGAGGAAGTGCATTTCGAAGAAGGCCAGCGCGTCGTCAAGGGTGACGCGCTCATCGACATCGACTCGCGCCCGTATCGCGCGACCCTTCTCCAGGCGCAGGGCGCGCTGGAGCGCGATCAGGGGCTCGTGGCGCAGGCCCAGATGGATCTCCAACGGTATCGCGAAGCCTGGGCGCTCCACGCCCTCGCGAAGCAGCAGC
>DATHQY010000508.1:0-4906 GCA_035482215.1 Polyangiaceae bacterium
TGATCTTCTTCGAGAGGTCGCCCTTCGCGACCGCGATCGTGACGTCGGCGATGTTGCGGACCTGATTGGTCAGGTTGCTCGCCATCGAGTTGACGTTGTCGGTCAGGTCTTTCCACGTGCCGGCGACCCCGGGCACCTGGGCCTGTCCACCGAGCTTGCCTTCGGTCCCGACTTCGCGCGCCACGCGCGACACTTCCGACGCGAAGCCGTTCAGCTGATCGACCATCGTGTTGATGGTGTTCTTCAGCTCGAGGATCTCGCCTTTGACGTCGACCGTGATCTTGCGCGACAAGTCCCCGCGCGCGACCGCCGTCGTGACTTCCGCGATGTTGCGGACCTGGTTGGTCAGGTTGCTCGCCATCGAGTTGACGTTGTCCGTCAGGTCTTTCCAGGTGCCGGCCACCCCGCCGACCTGCGCCTGCCCTCCGAGTTTTCCTTCCGTGCCGACTTCGCGCGCCACGCGCGAGACCTCCGACGCGAATGCATTCAGCTGATCGACCATCGTGTTGATGGTGTTCTTCAGCGCGAGGATCTCGCCCTTGACGTCGACCGTGATCTTGCGCGAAAGGTCGCCACGCGCGACCGCGGTCGCGACCTCGGCGATGTTGCGGACCTGATCGGTCAAGTTCGACGCCATCGAGTTGACGTTCTCGGTCAGGTTCTTCCAGACGCCGGCGACCCCCTCGACCTCGGCCTGTCCACCGAGCTTGCCCTCGGTCCCGACTTCCTTGGCTACGCGCGTGACTTCCGAGGCGAACGCGTTCAACTGATCGACCATGCGGTTGATCGTGTTCTTCAGCTCGAGGATCTCGCCCTTGACGTCGACCGTGATCTTGCGCGACAGGTCGCCGTTCGCGATCGCGGTGGCGACGTCGGCGATGTTGCGCACCTGCCCGGTGAGGTTCGACGCCATCGCGTTGACGTTGTCGGTCAGGTCTTTCCAGGTCCCGGCGACGCCGGGCACCTGCGCTTGCCCTCCCAGTTTCCCTTCCGTGCCGACTTCCCGTGCGACGCGCGACACTTCCGACGCGAAGCCGTTCAGCTGATCGACCATCGTGTTGATGGTGTTCTTCAGCTCGAGAATTTCGCCTTTGACGTCGACCGTGATCTTGCGCGACAAGTCGCCCTTCGCGACCGCGGTCGTGACCTCCGCGATGTTGCGGACCTGGCCCGTGAGATTGCTCGCCATCGAGTTGACGTTGTCGGTCAGGTCCTTCCATGTACCGGCGACGCCGGGAACGACGGCTTGCCCTCCGAGCTTGCCCTCGGTGCCGACCTCGCGCGCGACGCGCGACACTTCCGACGCGAAGCCGTTCAGCTGATCGACCATCGTATTGATGGTGTCTTTGAGCTGGAGAATCTCGCCTTTGACGTCGACGGTAATCTTGCGTGACAAGTCCCCGCGCGCGACCGCCGTCGTGACCTCGGCGATGTTGCGGACCTGGTTGGTGAGGTTACTCGCCATGGAGTTGACGTTGTCGGTCAAGTCCTTCCAGGTGCCGGCGACGCCGGGCACCTGCGCTTGCCCTCCGAGTTTGCCCTCGGTGCCGACCTCGCGGGCGACGCGCGACACCTCCGAGGCGAAGCCGTTCAACTGATCGACCATCGTATTGATGGTGTTCTTCAGCTCGAGGATCTCGCCTTTGACGTCGACCGTGATCTTGCGCGAAAGGTCACCGCGCGCGACCGCGGTGGTCACCTCCGCGATGTTGCGGACTTGCCCCGTGAGGTTGCTCGCCATCGAGTTGACGTTGTCGGTCAGGTCCTTCCACGTACCGGCAACGCCGGGGACGACGGCTTGCCCGCCGAGCTTGCCCTCGGTGCCGACTTCCCGCGCGACACGCGTCACTTCGGAGGCGAAGGAGCGAAGCTGCTCGACCATCGTGTTGATGGCCTCTTTGAGCTGCAGAATCTCGCCGCGGACGTCGACCGTGATCTTCTTCGAGAGGTCTCCGCTGGCGACGGCGATCGTCACTTCGGCGATGTTGCGGACCTGCGCCGTCAGGTTGCCGGCCATCTGGTTGACCGACTCGGTCAAGTCTTTCCACACGCCGGAGACGCCCTTGACCTGGGCCTGTCCACCGAGCTTGCCCTCGGTGCCGACTTCGCGCGCGACGCGCGTGACCTCCGAAGTGAAGACCGAAAGCTGGTCGATCATGCGGTTGACCAGCTGGGCGGACCGGAGAAACTCGCCTTCGAGCGCCCTCCCGTCGACTTCGAGCGCCATCGCCTGCGTCAAATCGCCTTTGGCCACGGCTCCAATCGCGCGGGTGACCTCCGTCGTCGGCCACACGAGATCGTCGATCAGGGTATTGAGCGACACGACTTCGTCCGCCCAGCCGCCGAGGGCGCCTGGAACGTTCATGCGCTGTTTGAGCTTTCCTTCTTTGCCGACGACGCGGCAGATGCGCGCCGTTTCCGCGGACCGCCGAGCGCTGACGCCCAGAATTTCGTTGAAGACGTCGGCTATTTTGCCGTCGATCCCCGTGAAATCGGTGGCAAGACGAACGGAGAAGTCGCCGTCGCGATACCGAAGAAGCGCGTCGAACAGCTCGCGCGAAAAACCGGAGTGGTGACCCCTACCGCCCGGTACCGCGTCCGCGACGACGCCCAGATCGCTCGCGACCGCGTCACGTATCGCATCGGGTTCGAGGTCCCGCAGCTTGTTGGCGTCCGATTCGACGACGTTCGTCATGATCTTCCTTGGCTTTCGGCAGGCGGCGAGGGCGCGATGGAATGGGCGGAGAGGAGCGTCGGCAGGTCACTGCCCATGACGTCCAGCGCCCGCACGATCAACATGCGGGCGACGTCGGTACGGGACACCGCGAGCCCGGACGCCCGTAGACGACCTGCGCATTCATCGACTCGAACGACAAGCTCAGGAGGCAGTCGCAGCGAGAAGGGCTTTTCCGGAGGCTGCATGGCGCTGGGAGCCGCTAGCAGCAGCTGTACCGGCCCCTTCTTCGAAAAAAGCGGCCTCATTTGACGATCCCCAGTGTGTCAAATCGCTACACCGGGGCGACCTTGCACGAAAGGTTTCTGGCGCTGCAGTGCGGCGAGCCTCGCGGACTTGCGCGGATATTCGCTACTTCTCCGCCCACGCGAGCACGGCGGTGACGACGAGGTGCGCCGGAAGCATGATGCAGAACGACCAACCGGCGAACCGGAGAAAGCTCGGCGCCGGAAATGACTCGCGCTCGGCGATCGCCTTGATGACGAGATTCGGTCCGTTTCCGATGTACGTCGTCGCGCCCATGACGGTCGTTCCGAGACTGAGGGCAGCGAGCTTCAGGGGCGTCACGCCTGCCACTAGGGCGGGGAGCCCGACGGAAAGGCCGCGAGTGAGCGACAGGAAGGCCGAGTACGTCGGCGCGTTGTCGAGCACCGAGGAGAGGAGGCCCGACGCCCAGAAGATTGACGAAGCGCTCTGGATCGGGAGCGACGCCGCGCGCGCGAAGAGCAGAGCTTCGATCGGAGGAAGGCACGCGAAAAGCCCGGCGAAGAGGACCGCCACATCGGCCAAGGGCGCGAACGTGAAGCCCGTGCGCCGGCGGACGGCGGGCGGCGTCACGAGGTACGAAGCCGTTGCGGCGAGAATCATGACGATCTCACGCCACGGCGACGAGAGCAGCGCTGCCGCGCCGATCGCCACGACGAAGGGAACGCTCCGCTTGCCCGAGAATTCCAGGCGGGTCGGCCGGCCGGACGACGCGCGGCGCCCCTCCCCCGCCCGCGTGCGTGCGCTCGCGAACGCGCGCCTGTCGACGGCATAGACGCCGGCACACGCCGTGGCCACGTACAGAACCCACGCGGGCCACAGACGAAGCGTCCACATGAAGGGCACTCCGGCAAGATAACCGATGAGCAGCGGCGGATTGCCGAGCGGCGTCAACAAGCCGCCCGCGTTGGCAACGACGACGACGAAAAACGGGAGCAGGTGCGCGGCGTCGGGCCTCCCCCGATTGGTTGCGAGGAACGGTCGAATCAGAAGGACGCTCGCGGCGGTCGTGCCGACGAGGCTCGCGAGGACCCCGCCGGCGAAAAGAAAGAGAGCGTTGCTCGCAGGAGTGGCCTCGAAGTCCGCGTCGAGGTCGATCCCTCCAGCAGCGACGAAGAGCGACCCGAGCATCGCAACGAAAGCCGCGTACGAAGAGGCCGCCTCACCGAGCTCGCGGGCCATCCTGTGAGCGACGAGGAAGACCACCACCGGTAGCGCGCAGACGAGGACGACGAGGCCGTGCACCGCGCGGCGCTCCCAGAGACGCGGCGCCACCGCCGGGAGCACGGCCATCGCCAGCAAGAGCGCCGGGAAAGGCAGTAGCGTCCACCCGGGCAACGCTGCGGTCGCGTTCCACGCCACGCCGCCGAGATCGGCGCGAACGATCGAAAGATCAGTGCCGATGGGCAGCAGCTGCTTCCACCGCCGCCTTCACTTCGTCGTACTTGGGCTCGTCGCTGGGGACGTTGCTGACCCAGGCCCACGACACGTGACCGTGCGGCTCGACAACGAAGACGGATCGCGTGGCCGCGGTGAATCCGATCTTCGCGAGGTTTTCGAAGACGACGCCGTACGCCTTGATGGCCTCGTGCTTGTGGTCCGAAAGAAGCGGGAACGACAGGTTCTGCTGCTTCTTGTACTCGGCGAGAGCGAACGGCGAGTCCACGCTGATGCCGTACACGGTCGCGTGGAGCTTTTGGTAGTCGGCGATCGCGTCGCGGAACGTGCACAGCTCTTTGGTGCAAACGCTCGTGAACGCCGCCGGGAAGAACGCGAGCACGGTGACGTGGCCGTGCTCGGGGAAGTTCACGGGCTTGAGTTCGGTGTCGACGAGCGTGACGTGGGGGGCATGGGTTCCGACTTTGATGGCCATGAAGAGGGCTCCTTCTCTGCGCGCTGGTACGTGAA